>NZ_JBEGDO010000027.1:0-70144 GCF_051913525.1 Pseudomonas sp. PKS
CGCCCCCGGGCCAAGGCCTGGGGGCGCGTGCCTGCACAGCCAGGTGGTAGTTATGCAGCCACCTGCGCAGGGTCTTGCGCTCCATGCTCGCGTTGATCATCAACCGAGCAGGAATCTCCCATGCAAGCCCGCAATCCCCTACTGAACGACAATCGCTCACCCATCGATTACGACAGCGTGACGCTCGAGCACGTAAAGTCGGCCCTCGACACAGTGGCCGATGCCTATGAAACCGGCCTGTCGCAAGTGCTGGACAGTCAGCATAAACAGCCCAGCTGGTATGGGGTGGTACTGGCGATGGACAACGTCATAGCCGATCTGCAGGCGATCGTCTTTGCCACCTTGCCCCTGGCCAGCAAGGGTGAGGCCTGGCATGCGGCGTTTGGCGAAGGGTATCGTCGAGCGCAGCGCCTGTTCATGGATAACCGCAGAAACAAGCCGCTGCACGCCCTTTATGAACGCCTGGCCACGGATCAGTCCAGCCTGGATGTCTATGAAAAGGCCACGCTGCGCAGGATCCTTCTGGAGTACCGCTTGGCCGGTGTGCATCTGGATGCGCAGCAAAACGCCACGTTGGGGCAACTGGAAGATGACATCAACGAACAGATCGGTGGCTTCTATCAGACGCTCGATGAAACGAGTGAACGATCGAGCCTTCAGATCGAAGACGAGGCGCGCCTGGAGGGCGTGCCCCAGCGCTTGCGCGACCTGATGGCCCGGCAAGCCAAGGATGCCGGCCTGGAGGGCTGGCAGATTCTCTGCAATGAACGCAACGCCAATGCCATTCTCGAATTCGCCGATGATCGGCGTCTGCGCGAGGCTGTCTATAAGGCCTACCACTCCCGGGGTGTTCATTCGGATGAGCAGCAAGACAATGGCACCCGGCTGCAACAACTGGCGCTTCTGCGGGAGCAGAAAGGGCAACTGATCGGAAACACCAGCTACGCGCAGCTGATCTTGCAGGGCAAGGCCGCAGGCAGCGTCGAGCCTGTTCATCAGTTGCTCCAGACGCTGGCGCAAAAGCTGCGGCCCGCCATGGTCAAAGCTCGCACCGAGCTTCAGGGCCTGGCTGTGCAGCATGATCTGGATGCAGTGCAACCATGGGACGTCCGGTACCTGCAAGCTCGCAAGCAGGCCATGAGCAATGAAGCCCTGCGCGGCTACTTCACGCTGGACAAGGTGGTGCACGCCTTGGTCGATCTGGCTGAGCGGGTCTTCGACCTGACGCTTGCGCCCTGCTCTGTCTCGGCGTGGCATCCCAGCGTGCGCAGCTTCACCGTGCACCAGGAAGGCGTGGAAATCGGCATGCTGTATCTGGATGTCCTGATGTACCCAGGCAAGCAAGACGGAGCTCATACTATTGCCGTGCGCCATCGGCGTCGGGACGAACAGGGCCGGACGCATGGCGCTTCGGTAATGGTGGTCAGCGACGGCGAGCCAGGCTTGGGGGGCGAGCCAGCCCTGCTCGATCATCTGGCCCTGCGCAAACTGTTCCACGAGTTCGGCCACGGGCTGCACATCCTGCTGATGCCTGCCACCAACCATTTGCTGTCCGATCCAAACCGGGCAGGCTCGGATAGTCAGGAGTTCTTCGGCAAGTTTCTTGAGCGTTGGCTGTGGAACGCGCAGTACCTGGCGGACATCTCCAGCCATTACCTGACCGGTGAGCCGCTCACGCTGGCGCAGGCTCAGGCGGCCCTGGCCAACCTGCGCGAGGTGCAGTTGGAGAAGTGTGCCTTCGACGTGAGTATGGCGCTGTTCGATCTGGAGCTGCACAGCTCGCCCGGCGACGGCAAGTCCATACAGCAGCGCCTGTCTGAATGCCGCGAACGCTGCGGCTGCTGGCCTCTGGCGAGCTTCGAGAAGCCGGCGCACGCGTTCGACTATCTGGTGTCCGGTTACGAGGCGGGTTATTACAGCTACGTCTGGGGCGAAGCACATGCCATCGACGTATTCACCCACTTCGAAAAATGGGGGGTGTTCGACAACAGGGCGGGCAAGCGCTTCCGGGCGGCATTCGCCAACTGGGCCAATGCCAAGCCGATACCTGAAGGATGCGAGGAGTTTCTGGGACGACCTATGCAGATCGAGGCACTGTTGGACTGGTACGGCCTCGAATGAGGCGCGCTGGCTGACGTAAGGTGCTGGAACGGGGAATCATCCAGATGTACTGTACATAAATACAGTAAATGGAGTCTGCGATGTTCTCCCCAGCGCCGCAAAAAGGTCGAGGCACGACCCACAACCCGCTCAATCGCTTTTCTCCCAGCCATTCGACTGTGGAAGACGATGGCTGGTATCAGGACGTGCCGGCGACCCAAGGCACCGAAATCCGCATCGAGACCGCCAAGACCATCATCACCCGCAACACCTCGCCCGATCTGCCCTTTGACCGCTCGATCAACCCCTACCGGGGTTGCGAGCACGGCTGCATCTACTGCTACGCCCGCCCCAGCCATGCCTACTGGGACCTCTCCCCTGGCCTGGATTTCGAGACCAAGCTGATCGCCAAGACCAACGCCGCCGAAGTGCTCGAGCAACAGCTGAGCAAGCCAGGCTACGTCTGTGCTCCCATCAATCTGGGTTCCAATACTGACCCCTATCAACCCATCGAACGGGAGCAGCAATTGACCCGGCGCCTGCTGCAGGTGCTGCTGCGCTATCGCCATCCGGTGACCATCGTCACCAAGGGGGCATTGGTGCTGCGTGACCTTGATCTGCTGGCTGAGCTGGCCAGCCAGCGCCTGGCGCGGGTGATGATCAGCCTTACCACGCTCGACGACACACTCAAGCGCATCCTCGAGCCGAGGGCGGCGGCGCCCAAGGCCCGTCTGCGGGCGATCCGTGTACTGCGCGAGGCCGGGGTGCCGGTGGGCGTGCTGTGCTCGCCGATGATTCCCATGGTCAACGACAGCGAACTGGAGCACCTGCTGGAGGCGGCAAAGGGAGCCGGCGCCCAGAGCGCGGCCTACATGATGCTGCGCCTGCCGTTGGAGGTGGCGCCGTTGTTCGAGCAGTGGCTGCAGGATCACTACCCGCAACGTGCCGCCCACGTATTGAGCCTGATTCGCCAGAGCCGCGGGGGCGAGCTGTACGACAGCCGGTTCGGGACGCGCATGCGTGGCGAGGGGGTGTTCGCTGAATTACTGGCGCAGCGGTTTCGCAAGGCGGCAAAGCGGCTGGGGTTCGAGGGGCGCGAGGCGCAGGCGCTCGATTGCACGGCCTTTTGTCCTCCGGGTGGGCAGATGGCGTTGTTTTGAGGTGCGGTCCCATGGCCATCCTCAGCCTGGCTCATGCAAGCTGAGATTTTTATTCGGGAGTAGTGGCGATTGATATTTTTTTGCTACTATCGACGTCCCGCCTCATGAAGCTGGAACGCCCGTTCTAGAGCCTTCGAATTCAGTTTCAGTTAAGTTTTCTCCCGTAGCGTAAGTCGACAAGAGATTGTGATTTATCGCCTGTGCGTGTCATCTAACGCCCTGCATAGCCAGAATCTTTCCCCGGTAAAATGGACCTTACCTACAACCGCCAAGAGGATGAATCATGCCCGTCAAGGACCCAAACAAGGTCGTCCCGGCCGCACCTGCCGAAAGCGCCGATGCTGCCCTGAAGCATATCGTCGACGGCTTCCTGCGTTTTCACCATGACGTCTTCCCCGAGCAGCAAGAGCTGTTCAAGAAGCTCGCCACCGCGCAGAAGCCACGCGCGATGTTCATCACTTGTGCCGACTCACGCATCGTTCCGGAGCTGATTACCCAGAGCTCGCCGGGCGATCTGTTCGTGACCCGTAACGTCGGCAACGTCGTTCCGCCTTATGGTCAGATGAACGGTGGTGTTTCCACCGCCATCGAGTACGCCGTGATGGCCCTGGGCGTGCACCACATCATCGTCTGCGGTCACTCCGACTGCGGCGCCATGCGCGCGGTGCTCAACCCCAACTCGCTGGAGAAGATGCCCACGGTCAAGGCCTGGCTGCGCCATGCCGAAGTGGCCCGTACCGTGGTCGAGGACAACTGCTCCTGCGGCAGCGAGCACGAAAGCATGCAGGTGCTGACCAAGGAAAACGTCATCGCCCAGTTGCACCATCTGCGCACCCATCCTTCGGTCGCCTCGCGCCTGGCAGCCGGGCAGCTGTTCATCCATGGCTGGGTCTACGACATCGAGACCAGCCGGATCGAGGCCTACGACGCCGCCTCCGACAGCTTCCTGCCGCTCACTGCCGGTGAGCCAATCCCCTGCGCTACACCGAGAGGCCGCTACTAAGCGACCCGAACACCTGCGTTGTTCTTGATGGCCGGTCGCACCCCTGCGGGGTGTGGCCTGGCTGTCGGCTGCCTTGAATTTCCCTGACTGCCCTGCCGGCTTGCTGGCGGCCCGCGCCTGCGCGCGAGTCAGGGTTCCCCGTGCCTGCGGCCTTGGAGTGGCCGCCAAACTTGAGAAAGGAGCTTCATGGTGAACAAGACACAGATCAAAGCGGCATTGCCGCGAGAGTTGTTGGCTTCGGTGGTGGTCTTCCTAGTGGCGCTGCCCCTGTGCATGGGCATCGCGATCGCCTCTGGCATGCCGCCTGCCAAGGGTCTGATCACGGGCATCATCGGCGGCATCGTGGTGGGCTTTTTGGCCGGCTCGCCCTTGCAGGTCAGTGGTCCGGCGGCAGGCTTGGCGGTGCTGGTGTTCGAGCTGGTGCGCCAGCATGGCATGGCCATGCTGGGACCTATCCTGTTGCTGGCGGGGCTGTTGCAACTGGTGGCAGGACGCCTGCGTCTGGGCTGTTGGTTCCGGGTCACGGCGCCTGCGGTGGTGTATGGGATGCTCGCGGGTATCGGCGTGCTGATCGTGCTGTCCCAGGTGCACGTGATGTTCGACAGCGCGCCACAGCCCTCGGGTGTGGAAAACCTGCTGGGCTTCCCGGCAACACTGGCCTCGGCGCTGCCCCTGGAACGTGCGGGCAATGGCTGGCAGTCCGGTGCGCTAGGCCTTGGCACCATTGCCTTGATGTGGGCCTGGGAACGCTGGCGACCGCAGCGCCTGCGCTTTGTGCCTGGTGCACTGCTGGGCGTTGCGGTAATGACTGCTGTCAGCCTGTGGCTGGCCCTGCCGGTGAACCGGGTGCAGGTGCCGGCGGATTTGTCCGAAGCCATCGACTGGCTGCGCCCGGACGATCTGCTCAAGTTGGCCGACCCTGCCCTGCTGGTCGCGGCCTTCGCCCTGGCCTTCATCGCCAGTGCCGAAACACTGTTGTCCGCTGCTGCGGTGGACCGTATGCACAGCGGCCAGCGTTCGGACTTCGATCGGGAACTGTCGGCGCAGGGGCTGGGCAACATGCTGTGCGGCGTGCTCGGGGTGCTGCCGATGACCGGGGTCATCGTGCGTAGCTCGGCCAATGTCCAGGCCGGTGCGCAGACCCGTTGGTCGGCGATTTTCCACGGGCTGTGGTTACTTGCGTTCGTGGTGGCGCTCAGTAGTGTGCTGCAGCAGATCCCTGTGGCCAGCCTGGCGGGTGTGCTGGTGTATACGGGGATCAAGCTGGTGGATTTCAAGGCGTTTCGCGGTCTTGGCCGGTACGGGCGCATGCCAATGTTCACCTATGCCACGACGGCGCTGGCGATCATCTTCACCGACTTGCTGACCGGCGTGCTGCTGGGCTTTGCCCTGACCCTGCTCAAGCTGGCGCTCAAGGCGGCGCGGCTGAAGATCGGCCTGGTCACCCTGGCGCAACCCGGGCACATGGAACTGCGCCTGAGCGGCGCGGCGACGTTTCTCAAAGTGCCTGCGCTGACCCAGGTGCTGGAGACCGTGCCGCAAGGGACCACGCTCCACGTGCCGTTGGGCAACCTGAGCTATATCGATCACTCCTGCCTCGAGCTGCTCGAAGACTGGGGGCGCAGCAACGCGGCCAAGGGATCTCGCTTGGTGATCGAGCAGCGCAGGCTCAAGCGGCGTATCGAGGGGCGCCTGCGCACGACGGCGGGTATTGGGGCCTGACACAAAAGGGGCCGCTTTGCGGCCCGTTCGCGGGTAAACCCGCCAATGCGTCAGGTGGATCAGACCGGCTGGCCGAGCTCCACGCCCAGCTGACGGGACAGGCAGGGCCAGCGTTTCCAGGCTGCACCGGTTTCGGGGCTGCAGAGTTTTTCCCGGTAGGTCTCCACCGACTCCACGGCAAAACTCTCGTCATCGAGCATTGAGTCCACCGAGTGGTGCACTACTTCATCCAGCTGATTGGCGAAGGTTTCGCCGATCAATTGATGGGCGATCAGGTTGGCCACGGTGGTGTCCACCGGAATCAGCGGCTGCTGGAAGTGGCGGATGTACAGGTCATTGACCTCTTCGACCAGGCGATGGGCCAGGTAGGCTTCGTCCAGCAGGCAATCCAGGCCGACATGGCCTTGCATGACGCTGGGCGGTTGCAGGAAGTAGGCTTCGGCGATTTTCAGCACCGGCTTGATCTGCGACTCTATCCCGGCTTCACGGGCCACCTCATGGGCGGCCTCCAGCAGTTCCGGAACCTGGTCGATGTAGGCGCTGACGAAACGCGCCAGAGTACCCTGGGCATCCTGCTCGGGCAGTTGGATCGATGGATGCAGATGCGGCAGTTGTTGTTCGAGGCGCTGTTTCAGTTGGCCGGTCTGGCCCTCGTGTTGGTGGGCGTGGGTGATCTGCTCGCGGACAGCAGCGATGTTCATGACAACTCCAGGGACAAGGCGTTACAAACGGAAGACACTAAGTTAGCTTGCTTACCAGAATGCCTAAGACGCATTTGTTATAACCCCGAGACACGTCTGTCCGAGTAGTTATATCAATGTGCCATCATTTTGCTCCGTCCCAGTAACTGCAAGGCTTTCAAGCGATTACGTCGATCGTCGAAGTTGTTTTCATGGCCTTCGTTGCGTGCCATTGGTCGCTGTCTATACTCGGGTTGAACGTGATTCGTTGATGAGGCCCGACTGCCATTTGCAGGGGCTCGGTCGTCGAAGCCAGGCAGTCTTGGCCGCCATCCCCTCCTTAGCCGTACGGTCGTCCACGCCTCCGGGACAACAAGAACGATAAGGGGAACCCGCAATGATGCGACATCCACATGTCTGGATGGGCCTCCTGCTGTGGTTGGTGTTTGGCCAGGCGCACGCCGCCTGGACCGTGAACATGGCACCGGGGGCGACGGAAGTCTCCAACGCCGTGTTCGACCTGCACATGACCATTTTCTGGATCTGCGTGGTCATCGGCATCGTGGTGTTCGGCGCGATGTTCTGGTCGATGGTCATCCACCGCCGCTCCACCGGCCAGGAGCCTGCGCACTTCCACGAGCACACCTGGGTCGAGATCCTCTGGACCGTCGTCCCCTTCCTGATTCTCGTGGCCATGGCCATCCCGGCCACCAAGACCCTGATCGACATCTATGACGCCAGCGAGTCGGACCTCGACATCCAGGTCACCGGCTACCAGTGGAAATGGCACTACAAGTACCTGGGCCAGGACGTGGAGTTCTTCAGCAACTTGGCCACGCCCACCGACCAGATCCACAACCAGGCACCCAAGGATGAGCATTACCTGCTGGAAGTCGACCAGCCGCTGGTGTTGCCGGTCGGTGCCAAGGTGCGGTTCCTGGTGACTGCCGCCGATGTGATCCACTCCTGGTGGGTGCCGGCGTTCGCGGTCAAGCGTGACGCCATTCCGGGCTTCGTCAACGAGGCCTGGACCCGCATCGAGAAACCCGGCATCTACCGCGGTCAGTGCACCGAGCTGTGTGGCAAGGACCATGGCTTCATGCCGGTGGTGGTCGAGGTCAAGTCCAAGGCCGACTACGACGCCTGGCTGGGTGAACGCAAAGCCGAGGCCGCCAAGCTCAAGGAGCTGACCAGCAAGGAGTGGACGCTCGAGGAGTTGGTCGAGCGCGGCGACAAGGTCTACCACACCACCTGCGTGTCCTGTCACCAGGCCGAGGGCCAGGGCCTGCCGCCGATGTTCCCGGCGCTCAAGGGCTCGAAGGTCGCCACAGGGCCTAAGGAAGAACACCTGAGCGTGGTGTTCCACGGCCGTCCCGGTACCGCCATGGCTGCGTTCGGCAAGCAGCTTTCGGAAGTCGACATCGCCGCCGTGGTGACCTACGAGCGCAACGCCTGGGGCAACAACAAAGGTGACATGGTCACGCCGAAAGACGTGCTGGCGCTCAAGCAGGCAGACGCGCAATGAACCGGGTAACTCGCGGCAATCAATGGATTGCAGGAGACAGGACATGAGTGCAGTGATCGACGACCACGCCCACGGCCATGACCACGCCCACGGCCCGGCCAAGGGCCTGATGCGCTGGGTACTGACCACCAACCACAAGGACATCGGCACGATGTACCTGTGGTTCGCCTTCACCATGTTCCTGCTCGGCGGCTCCTTTGCCATGGTGATCCGTGCCGAGCTGTTCCAGCCTGGGCTGCAGATCGTGGAGCCGGCGTTCTTCAACCAGATGACCACCATGCACGGGCTGATCATGGTGTTCGGCGCGGTGATGCCGGCCTTTGTCGGCCTGGCCAACTGGATGATCCCGCTGATGATCGGCGCGCCGGACATGGCCCTGCCGCGGATGAACAACTTCAGCTTCTGGCTGTTGCCGGCGGCCTTCCTGCTGCTGGTCTCGACCCTGTTCAGCCCAGGCGGTGGTCCCAACTTCGGCTGGACTTTCTACGCGCCGCTGTCCACCACCTACGCGCCGGCCAGCGTGACCTTCTTCATCTTCGCCATCCACCTGATGGGGATCAGCTCGATCATGGGCGCGATCAACGTGATCGCCACCATCCTCAACTTGCGTGCCCCGGGCATGACGCTCATGAAGATGCCGCTGTTCGTCTGGACCTGGCTGATCACCGCGTTCCTGCTGATTGCGGTGATGCCGGTGCTGGCAGGTGTGGTAACCATGATGCTGATGGACATCCACTTCGGCACCAGCTTCTTCAGCGCTGCCGGCGGTGGCGACCCGGTGTTGTTCCAGCACGTGTTCTGGTTCTTCGGGCACCCGGAGGTGTACATCATGATCCTGCCGGCCTTCGGTGCGGTCAGCTCGATCATTCCGGCCTTCTCGCGCAAGCCGCTGTTCGGCTACACCTCGATGGTCTATGCCACCGGCGCGATCGCCTTCCTGTCGTTCATCGTCTGGGCCCACCACATGTTCGTGGTCGGGATTCCGGTGGTTGGCGAGCTGTTCTTCATGTACGCCACCATGCTCATCGCCGTGCCCACTGGGGTGAAGGTGTTCAACTGGGTCAGCACCATGTGGCAGGGCGCACTGACCTTCGAGGCGCCGATGCTGTTCGCCATCGCGTTCGTCATCCTATTCACCATCGGTGGGTTCTCCGGGCTGATGCTGGCCATCGCCCCGGCGGACTTCCAGTACCACGACACCTACTTCGTCGTGGCCCACTTCCACTACGTGCTGGTGCCGGGGGCGATCTTCGGCATCTTCGCCTCGGCCTACTACTGGCTGCCGAAATGGACCGGGCACATGTACGACGAAACCCTAGCCAAGCTGCACTTCTGGCTTTCGTTCGTGGGCATGAACATGGCCTTCTTCCCGATGCACTTCGTGGGGCTGGCCGGCATGCCTCGGCGGATTCCGGACTACAACCTGCAGTTCGCCGACTTCAACATGGTGTCGTCGATCGGGGCCTTCACCTTCGGTGCCACGCAGATCCTGTTCCTGTTCATCGTCATCAAGTGCATCCGCGGCGGCGCGCCGGCACCGGCCAAGCCTTGGGATGGCGCCGATGGCCTGGAGTGGACGGTGCCTTCGCCGGCGCCTTACCACACGTTCCAGACACCACCGGATGTGAAGTGAGGCGCCAGGCATGAACGGCCTTTCGCTCAGACGCCTGGTCACGCGCCTCTTGATGCTGGCGGTGCTGATGTTCGCCTTTGGTTTTGCCTTGGTGCCGATTTACGACGTGATGTGCAAGGCCTTCGGCATCAATGGCAAGACCGGCGGGCAATACGAGGGCAGTCAGGTGAGTGACCCGTCTCGCACGGTGCGGGTGCAGTTCATGTCCACCAACGCCAGCGACATGGTCTGGGACTTCTATTCCACCGCCGACCAGTTGGAGGTCAACCCGGGTGCGGTCAACCAGATGATCTTCATCGCTCGCAACCCCACCGACCGGCCCATGAGTGCCCAAGCCATACCCAGCATCACCCCGGCCGAGGCCGCGGCGTATTTCCACAAGACCGAGTGCTTCTGCTTCACCCAGCAGGTGCTGCAACCCGGTGAGCGCATCGAGATGCCGGTGCGGTTCATCGTCGACCGCGAACTGCCGGCCAATGTGAAGCACCTGACACTGGCCTACACCTTGTTCGACATCACCGCTCGCCACCCACCGGTCGCTCATGTCGCGGCCCAGGACGTCCAGGGCGCCCGCTAAGGGAAGGAGAACAGCAATGGCAAGTCATGAGCACTACTACGTCCCGGCGCAGAGCAAGTGGCCGATCATCGCGACCATCGGGATGTTCATCACGGTGTTCGGCCTGGGGACCTGGTTCAACGACCTCAAGGCCGGGCACCCCGGGTCCCATGGGCCGCTGATTTTCTTCGTCGGCGCGCTGTTTCTGGCCTACATGCTGTTCGGCTGGTTCGGTGCGGTGGTCAAGGAAAGCCACGCCGGGCTCTATAGCGCGCAGATGGACCGCTCGTTCCGCTGGGGCATGAGCTGGTTCATCTTCTCGGAGGTGATGTTCTTCCTGGCGTTCTTCGGCGCGCTGTTCTACGTGCGGGTACTGGCCGGCCCCTGGCTCGGCGGCGAGGGGCACAAGGGCATCGCCCATATGCTCTGGCCAACGTTCGAGTTCGCCTGGCCGCTGTTGCATACGCCGGATCCGAAGCTGTTTCCGCCGCCGAAGGAAATCATCGATCCGTGGCACCTGCCGCTGATCAATACCATCTTGCTGGTGAGCTCCAGCGTGACCGTCACCATCGCCCACCATGCCCTGCGCAAGAATCATCGTGGGCCGCTCAAGCTGTGGCTGGGGCTGACCATCCTGCTGGGCTTGTCGTTCCTGGCGTTGCAGGCCTACGAGTACCACGAGGCCTATACCAAGCTGGGCCTGACGCTGGGGTCGGGGATCTATGGCGCGACCTTCTTCATGCTCACCGGCTTCCACGGTGCCCACGTGACCTTGGGCACGCTGATCCTGATCGTGATGTTCTGCCGTGTGCTGCGTGGGCATTTCGATCCGGACAAGCACTTTGGTTTCGAGGCGGCGAGCTGGTACTGGCACTTCGTCGATGTGGTGTGGGTGGGGTTGTTCATCTTCGTGTACGTGCTCTGACCTGTGTGAGGGCAACTGTCTTTAGAGAGAGCATCGACGGACCAGGTGGGAGCGGGTTTATCCGCGAATGCGGCAGTAAGTGCACCGACGTATTTGCGGGTGAACCCGCTCCCACAGGGTCAGGTGAAAACCTAGAAGGGGGCGTGGGACACCAGTTGGCCGCTGATCAGGCCCCAGGCCACCAGGGCGATGGTCAAGGAAGCCAGGGTGACCCGCACGGTCAGCGCTTTGAGCAAGCGGGTCGAGTGTTCGTCGTCCTTGACCAGAAACACCAGCCCGCTGAACAGGCTGGCGATGGTGGCCAACAGCATCAGGACAATCGCGGCCTTGAGCATGGCGAAACTCCGGGGGGATGCGGTGATGAGTCTCAGTATAGCGATCGACCTGGCGAGGCCACGGTGAAGCCGTTTCGCCCGGGCCTGGTACCCTCCCTTGTGGTGCTCGCGCTGCTGCCGGGCCTGATTGCGCTCGGCTGCTGGCAACTGGGCCGTGCCGATGAAAAACGTGCGCTGCTGGCAAGCTTCGCCGAACGCAGGATCGAGGCGCCCCTGGCCGGCGGCCAACTGCCGCAGGTGGCCGACCCGGCCTACCGTCGCGTGCACCTGTATGGCCGCTTCGATGGTGAACACAGCCTGCTGCTGGACAACAGCATTCGCGACGGCCGGGCGGGTGTGGAGGTGTTGCAACCGTTTCATGACCAGGCCAGCGGCCTGTGGCTGCTGGTCAACCGGGGCTGGTTGCCCTGGCCGGATCGTCGCGAGCCGGTCCGTTTCGAGACGCCTGCGCAGGCCTTGGCGCTCGAGGCCTCGGTCTATGTCGCGCCGGGCGCCACCTTCCAGCTACACCCAGACCCGGTCGGCGGCCAGTGGCCGCATCTGCTGACCGCCGTCGACCCTGCCCACCTGTGGCAACAGCTCGGCCGTGAAGGCTTTGCCCATGAACTGCGTCTGGAGCCCGGCCCGGCCAGCTACCGGCTGGACTGGCCGGTGGTCGCCATGGGTCCGGAAAAACACCTGGGCTACGCCGTGCAGTGGTTCGCCCTGGCCACGGCGCTGGTGCTGCTCTACCTCTACTTCGGCTGGCATGACAAAAAGGAGAACCCTCATGGGCGGCGTAACGAGTCCGCTGGACATGCCTGAACGTGGCAAACCCAGAAGCCGCGGGCGTTTGCAGCTGATCCTGATCCTGTTGGTGGTGTTGGGGCCGATGATCCTGGCCACCAGCATGTACAAGCTGCAGTTCTGGGTGCCTGAGGGGCGTAGCTACCACGGCGAGATGATCGGCAACGGTCAAAGCCGCGCGGATATCGGCATCGATGCCCAGGAAGCGCGCTGGCAATTGCTGGTCAGCGCCCCGGCAGCCTGCGCCAAGGATTGCCAGGCGCTGGTGTACCTGGCGCGGCAGATCCAGATTGGCCTGGGCCGCGATGCAAGCCGTGCCAGCCATGCCCTGGCCACCGCCCAGCCACTGCCTGGCGATTACCAGGGCACCCTCGAACGTGAGTACCCGCAGTTACAACGTTACCCGCTGGATACCCAGCGCTATGGCCAGAAGGTCGATGTGCCCGGTCCTCAGCTTTGGATTGTCGATCCCCACGGCAACCTGGTGCTGCGCTACGACGCCAAGGTCAACGGCAAACAGGTGCTCGACGACCTGCGCCATCTGCTCAAGCTGTCCAACATCGGCTAGGAGGCCGCCATGGCCAGACCCGGATACCGCCTTGCTGTGTTTGCCACCGTGCTGGCGCTGCTGGTCGTGCTGCTCGGTGCCTATACCCGCCTGACCCACGCTGGCCTGGGCTGTCCCGACTGGCCCGGCTGCTACGGCTTCATCGGCGTACCCAAGACCGAAGCCCAACTGGCACACGCCGAGCTGCGTTTCCCGGACCATCCGGTAGAGGAGGCCAAGGGCTGGGCCGAGATGGTCCACCGCTACTTCGCCGGCACACTGGCGACGGTGATCGCGCTGTTGGCCTTCCAGGCGGTGCGCCGTCATGCCCGGGACGGCCAGCCGTACCGCTTGCCGGTGCTGTTGCTAGGGGTGGTGCTCGCCCAGGCGGCGTTCGGCATGTGGACGGTCACGCTCAAGCTGTGGCCGCAGGTGGTCACTGCCCATTTGCTGGGCGGCTTCACCACGCTCAGCCTGTTGTTCCTGCTATCCCTGCGTCTATCCCGCGCCTTTGCGCCGTTGCCCAAGCTGCCTTTGAGCCTGCGCCGGGTGGCGGCGCTGGCGCTGCTGATGGTGATCGGACAGATCGCCTTGGGAGGCTGGGTCAGTGCCAACTATGCCGCGGTGGCCTGCATCGATCTGCCCACCTGCCACGGTCAATGGTGGCCGGCGGCGGACTTCAGCAACGGCTTTCACCTGACCCAGCACGTGGGGCCCAACTACCTCGGTGGACAACTGGACAGTGATGCCCGCACCGCCATCCACATCAGTCACCGGCTCGGCGCGCTGATGGTCGTCGCGGTATTGCTGATGTTGAGCTGGAAGCTGCACCGCAACGGGCTCACCGGGCTGGCCCGGCTGGTGCTGCTGGTGTTGGGCGTGCAGGTCAGCCTGGGTATCAGCAACGTACTGTTCCATCTGCCTTTGGGGGTGGCCGTGGCGCATAACGCGGGCGGTGCCCTGTTGCTGCTGAGCATGGTGCTGGTGAACTACCGGATTCGCGTAGTGGACAAGGTCCGTGTGGGCCATGGCTGGCGCCTCACACCGGTCACCAGTGCGGGTCGGACCGTGCACACGAGGGCTGACGCGTGGCGACGCTTCTGAGTGAGCGCCCGGCGCGAGCCGGGTGGCGCGACTACCTGGAGCTGACCAAGCCCAAGGTGGTGGTCCTGATGCTGATCACCTCGCTGGCGGGGATGTTCCTGGCCACCCGTGCCGGGGTGCCCTGGCACATCCTGTTGTTCGGCAACCTGGGTATAGCCCTCTGCGCCGGGGGCGCGGCGGTGGTCAACCATGTGGTGGACCGGCGCATCGATGCGCTGATGGCCCGCACCCATAAACGACCGCTGGCTGAAGGCCGGGTTGCACCCTTGCCGGCGCTGGGCTTCGCACTGGCCTTGTCGCTGGCGGGTATGGCCGTGCTGCTGGTCTTCACCAACGCCCTCACCGCCTGGCTTACCCTCGCCTCGTTGCTGGGCTATGCGGTGGTCTACACCGGGTTTCTCAAGCGTGCCACGCCGCAGAACATCGTCATCGGTGGTCTGGCGGGTGCAACGCCGCCGTTGCTAGGCTGGGTGGCGGTCAGTGGGCATATGAGCGCCGAGCCGTTGCTGCTGGTGCTGATCATCTTCGCCTGGACCCCGCCGCACTTCTGGGCCCTGGCGATCCACCGCAAGCAGGAGTACGCCAAGGCAGACATCCCCATGCTGCCGGTGACCCATGGCGAGCGCTACACCAAGCTGCACATCCTGCTCTACACCCTGGTGCTGCTGGCGGTGAGCCTGCTGCCATACGTCATCCACATGAGCGGCCCGCTCTATCTGGTCTGTGCCCTGGCCCTGGGCCTGCGCTTTCTCCACTGGGCCTGGGTGTTGTACCGTGGCACCAGGCCGCACGCTGCGATCAGGACCTTCAAGTACTCTATCGGGTACTTGTTCCTGCTGTTCATCGCACTGCTTTTGGACCACTACCTGTTGCCGAACCTATGACCCGAACCCAGAAAACCGTCTTCATCCTCGTCGCCGTCGTCGCCTTGATCCTCGGCCTGACCGTCAACAAGGTGCTCAATGGTCGCAGCGAGGCGAACCCGGCCGAGCTGATCGATGCCGGCATCATTCTGCTGCCCCAGAGCCGCACCGTGCCGGAGGTGACCATGACCGACCAGGACGGCCGGCCCGTGGCGCTGGATCAGCTCAAGGGCAAGTGGTCACTGCTGTTCTTCGGCTACACCTACTGCCCCGACATCTGCCCCACTACCCTGGCCCAGTTGCGCCAGGTCAAGAGCGAGCTGCCCAAGGAGGCACTCGAGCATTTGCAGGTGGTGTTGGTGAGTGTGGACCCGAACCGGGACACGCCGAACCAGCTCAAGCAGTACCTGGGCTATTTCGACAAGGACTTCGTCGGCCTGACGGGGTCGATCGAGGACACCCAGGCGTTGGCCAATGGCCTGAGCATTCCGTTCATTCCGGCCGATACCAGCAAGCCGGGGTACACGGTCGATCACAGCGGCAACCTGGCGGTGGTCGGGCCGGACGGGCGCCAACGCGGCTTCATCCGTGCGCCGTTGAACAACCAGAAGCTGGTGGCGCAGCTGCCGGGGTTGGTCAAACGGGATTGACCTCGCGGCTGAAAAGCTTCGCGGGTAAACCCGCTCCTACAGGTTCGCCGCGGCGCTTTGGCCTGTGGCGTCTCTGTGGGAGCGGGTTTACCCGCGAAACGTTGAGCGCGATCAGACGGCTTAGAACGCAGGAATCACCGCACCTTTGTACTTCTCGGTGATGAACTGCTTCACCTCCGGCGAGTGCAGGGCGGCAGCCAGTTTCTTGATGGCGTCGGCGTCCTTGTTGTCCGGGCGAGCAACCAGGATGTTCACGTAGGGCGAATCGCTGCCTTCGATGACCAGGGCGTCCTTCTCAGGGTTGAGCTTGGCTTCGAGCGCGTAGTTGGTGTTGATCAGCGCCAGGTCGACCTGGGTCAGCACGCGTGGGATGGTGGCCGCCTCCAGCTCGCGGAACTTCAGGCCCTTGTCGTTACCGGTGATGTCCTTGACGGTCGAAAGGATGTTCTTGTTGTCCTTGAGCTTGATCACACCGGCCTTGTCCAGCAGCAGCAGGGCGCGGCCGCCGTTGGTGGCA
Source organism: Pseudomonas sp. PKS (assembly GCF_051913525.1). NCBI lineage: Bacteria > Pseudomonadati > Pseudomonadota > Gammaproteobacteria > Pseudomonadales > Pseudomonadaceae > Pseudomonas > Pseudomonas sp. PKS. Next base: position 16,107 of record NZ_JBEGDO010000027.1, read on the forward strand.
TCGTTGGGAATGACCACGGTGGCGCCGGACGGCAGTTCGTCGAGCTTCTTGATCTTGCTCGAGTAAGCGCCCAGCGGCTCCAGGTGTACGCCGGCGACGCTGACCAGGTTGGTGCCCTTGGCCTTGTTGAACTCATCCAGGTACGGCTGGTGCTGGAAGAAGTTGGCGTCCAGGCGCTTTTCGGCCACTTGCACGTTCGGCTGGATGTAGTCGGTGAATTCCTTCACCTTCAGCTCCACCCCTTCCTTGGCCAGTTGCGGCTTCACGAAGTTGAGGATCTCGGCGTGCGGAACCGGGGTGGCCGCGACGGTGAGGGACTCGGCGTTGGCCGAGAAGGCCGCGACAGCGGCGACGACAGCAAGCAGCTTCTTCATTGATCACTCCTTGTGAGGGCCGCGACGGCCCCCGAACGGGTCGGCCAGGCCGACCCCATTGGGGTTACTTACGGGAAAAATGCACGACCAGTTTGTCGCCGACACTTTGCAGAACTTGAACCAGGATCAGCAGCAGGATCACGGTGACCACCATCACGTCGGTCTGGAAGCGCTGGTAGCCGAAGCGGATGGCCAGGTCGCCCAGGCCGCCGGCACCGACCACGCCGGCCATGGCGGTATAGGACACCAGGGTGATGGCAGTGACGGTGATGGCGGCGAAGATGCCTGGCCGGGCTTCGGGCAGCAGGGCGTTGGTGATGATCTGGCGGGTGGTGGCGCCCATCGACTGGGTGGCCTCGATAATGCCGCGGTCTACTTCACGCAGGGCGGTTTCCACCAAGCGTGCGAAGAACGGCGTCGCACCCACCACCAGCGGTGGGATCGCACCGGCGACCCCCAGCGAAGTGCCGGTGATCAGCACGGTGATCGGGATCATGACGATCAGCAGGATGATGAACGGCAGCGAGCGCAGCACGTTGACCACCAGCGACAGCAGCGCATACACGCCTTTTTGTTCGAACATCTGCCGCGGGCCGCAGAGGAACAGCAGCACGCCCAGAGGTAGGCCCAGCAGCACGGTGAAGAACAGCGAGCCAAACAACATGATCATGGTGTCGATACTGGCCAGCCAGATTTCGGTCCAGTCGACGTTGGCGAAGAAATTAAGGGCGTCCATCAACGCAGTACCTCCATATGAACATCAGCTGCCTTGAAGCGGGCGAACGCCGCTTCCATGTCGCCGCCGGTGACGGCGAGCGTGAGCTGTCCATAGGGGACGTCCTTGATGCGGTCGATACGTCCGGCCAGGATGCTGTAGTCCACGCCAGTCTCCCGGGCCACGGTGCCCAGAAGCGGTGCGTAGGTGGCATCGCCCTGGAAGGTCAGGCGCACGATACGCCCTGGCACGTGGGCGAAGTCATCGCGCTGCTCGCTTTCATCCACCTGCTCGTCTTCCTGGACGAAACGCTTGGTGGTCGGGTGCTGCGGATGCAGGAACACATCGGCCACCGCGCCCTGCTCGACGATCTGCCCGGCATCCATCACTGCCACGCGGTCGCAGACCCGGCGGATCACGTCCATTTCGTGGGTGATCAGCACGATGGTCAGCTTCAGCTCACGGTTGATCTCGGCCAGTAGCTGCAGGACCTGGGCCGTGGTTTGCGGATCCAGGGCGCTGGTGGCCTCGTCGCACAGCAGGATCTTGGGGCTGGTGGACAAAGCACGGGCAATACCCACGCGCTGCTTCTGGCCACCGGAAAGCTGGGCTGGGTACTTCTTGGCGTGGTCCGACAGCCCGACGCGAGCCAGCAGTTCGGTCACACGCTTGTCGATCTCGCTACGCGACAGCTCGCCGGCCAGGGTCAATGGCAGGGCGACGTTGTCGGCGACGGTCTTGGAAGCCAGCAAGTTGAAGTGCTGGAAGATCATCCCGACCTGCTGGCGGAAGCGGCGCAGCTGGTTGGCGTCGAAGGCGGTGACATCTTCACCGTCGACGATGATCTTGCCGCCGCTTGGGGCCTCCAGGCGGTTGATCAGGCGCAGCAAGGTGCTCTTGCCGGCGCCGGAATGCCCGATCAGGCCGAACACCTGGCCATTTTCAATAGTCAGGCTGGTCGGGTTCAGGGCGGGGATATCCCTACCGGCGACGCGGTAGGTCTTGTGGACATGTTGAAACTCGATCACTGAGCGAACCTTGTGGGGCGCATGGAATTTGGGTCAGCGGTTAGCCGGGGTCGCGCATTTTAGCCTTTTCCCATAGTTGTTCTTAGCATTTATTTCGTCATCAACCAATCCGCTGGGCATAACGCGACAACCGGTAATCCGATTGAACGCTCACGGGGCGCCTCCAGTCACTACAGGAACGAGCCCGAACGGGGCGCCTGAAAGCCATGACGAGGAGAGCCGACATGCCAAAGACTCCGGATTCGCCCAGGGACAGCCAGCTGGCCGGAACCCACACGCCTGACCGGGCCAACACCAACGCCAAGGTGCAGAGCCTGGAGAGCGTACGCAGCGATGCCACCGGCCAGGCCCTGCGCACCAACCAGGGGGTGAAGATTGCCGACAACCAGAACACTCTCAAGGCTGGTGTGCGTGGGCCTTCGCTGCTCGAAGACTTCATCATGCGTGAGAAAATCACCCACTTCGATCATGAGCGGATCCCCGAGCGCATCGTCCATGCCCGTGGCACCGGTGCCCATGGCTACTTTCAGAGCTATGGCTGCCACGAGCCGTTGACCAAGGCAGGCTTCCTGCAGGATCCGCAGAAAATCACGCCTGTGTTCGTACGGTTTTCCACCGTGCAGGGCCCGCGCGGCTCGGGCGACACCGTGCGCGACGTGCGCGGCTTTGCCGTGAAGTTCTACACCGACGAGGGCAACTTCGACCTGGTGGGCAACAACATGCCGGTGTTCTTCATCCAGGATGCGATCAAGTTCCCGGACTTCGTCCATGCGGTGAAGCCCGAACCGCACAACGAAGTCCCCACCGGAGCATCGGCCCACGATACCTTCTGGGATTTCGTCTCGCTGGTGCCGGAATCGGCACACATGGTCATGTGGGCGATGTCCGATCGGGCCATTCCGCGCAGCCTGCGCATGATGGAAGGCTTTGGCGTGCACACCTTCCGCCTGATCAATGCCCAGGGCGAGGCCACATTCGTGAAGTTCCACTGGAAGCCGCGCCAGGGTGTGCACTCGGTGCTCTGGGACGAGGCGCAGAAGCTTGGCGGCAAGGACCCGGACTTCCATCGCCGTGACCTGTGGGAGGCGATCGAGACCGGTGATTATCCCGAGTGGGAGCTGGGCGTGCAGATTGTCCCGGAGGCTGACGAGCACAACTTCGACTTCGATCTGCTCGACCCGACCAAGATCATTCCCGAGGAACTGGTGCCCGTGACGCCGCTGGGCAAGATGGTGCTCAACCGCAACCCGGACAACTTCTTCGCTGAAGTCGAGCAGATCGCCTTCTGTCCCGGGCATATCGTGCCGGGAATCGACTTCACCAACGACCCGTTGCTGCAGGGGCGTCTGTTCTCCTATACCGATACCCAGCTCAGCCGCCTGGGCGGGCCGAACTTCCATGAAATTCCGATCAACCGGCCGATCGTGCCCAACCACAGCAGTCAGCGTGATGCCATGCACCGCATGACCATCGACAAGGGGCGTGCCTCCTACGAACCCAATTCCATTGATGGCGGTTGGCCCAAGGAAACGCCGCCGGCACCCCATGGCGGAGGCTTCGAGAGTTATCAGGAGCGCATCGACGGGCACAAGATCCGTCAGCGTAGCGACTCTTTCAGCGACCACTTCTCCCAGGCGCGGTTGTTCTTCCAAAGCATGAGCCCGACCGAACAGCAGCACATCATCAAGGCCTACAGCTTCGAGCTGGGCAAGGTCGAGCGGGAGGCAATCCGGGTGCGGGAGGTGTACGAGATATTGGCCAACATCGACCTGAGCCTCGCCGCAGCCGTGGCGGCCAACCTTGGCTTGCCGGTGCCCAAGGCCGCAACGGTGCAGGTCAAGGGGTCGACGCCTGCGCAGTCACCGGCGCTGAGCCAGATGAACCATCCCGGCAGCGTGGGCATCAAGGGACGCAAGATTGCCCTGTTGGTGGCCGATGGGGTGGAAGGCGCCAGTGTCGATCGGCTGGTGAAGGCCTTCGAGGCCCAAAGCGCGCGCGTGCTTGTTCTGGGGCCGACGTCGGCGCCGGTGACGACTGCCGAGGGCAAGGCGTTGGCGGTGGATGCTTCGATGGAGGGGATGCCATCGGTGATGATCGATGGATTGTGGGTGCCGGCCGGCAAGGCGGCCCTGGAGGCGCTGGGGAAAAGTGGTTTGGCCAAGCATTACCTGCTTGAGGCCTACAAGCATCTCAAGCCCATGGGAGTGGCCAGCGAGGGCAAGGCGTTGCTTAATGCCTTGGGCTTGAATGAGGATGCAGGCTTGCTGCTGGGGGATGATCAGCAGGCGGTGGATGCCTTCGTGAAGGCGTTGGAACAACACCGGGTGTGGGCGCGGGAGGCGATGGCTGAGGCAATTCCGGCGTAGGTCCAGGCTATGTTTCGCCAGTTCCTGCCAATCAGTGGGAACTGGCCAAGCCTGCGATAGGGGGCGCAGAGCGCCCCGCAATGCTCAGGGCTGACGCGGGACCAGCACCACTTGCGCGGGCAGCGAGCGCTGGATTTCATGGCGCTGGTTCAGCTCGAAACCGTTGTCGAGCTTGTGCACGCGCTTCTCGAGCAAGGTCTTGAGCCAGGGCGCATCGTCGGTGCGTGGCACCTGGAACACCACATCGCACTGGTAGTTCACTACATCGGCGGCGATGTCATCGAGCTGGCGGCGCATGGCGCGGATGTCGGTAGTCTTGAGCGCCACCACGGTGCTCGGTGCGCTGGGGTCGAGGACGCGGGCCTTGGGCTTGGCCTCGGCGGCCTTGAGCGCAGCCTCGGCCTTTTCAAGTTCGGCCTTGCGCGCCTGGGCCACGGCATCGCCCCCCGTGACCGCCGGGGCCTGGGGCATCAGCGCGCGAGCACGGGCCAACGCGGTGGCGGCAGCGTTGACGTCGCCCTTCTGCAAGACGATCTGGCTGCGCTGCAGGTAGGCTTCGGCCAGTTGGCGTTGGTACTGCTCAAGGCGTGCATCGTCCGGCGATTGCGCCTGCAACGCGGCCAACTGGTCTTCGGCGGTGGCCAGCTCATTGCTGGCGATGCTTTGTTGCAGCGCTTGCCAGGCATCGGCCTGGGCAGGCGCGCTCGCCTGTTCCGGCGGAGTGCTGGAGCAGGCCGCCAGGAACAGGGAAAAAACGGCAACAAGCAGAAAACGGGAGGCGAACGGCTTCATTCCTGCGACTCTCTATTTGCGCAAAAAGCGAGCAAGTCTACACCCTGGTGTGCACGCTCGAAAATAAGTCTTACAGACCCTTTACCTGACAGAAGGTTGCAGGATGCGCCTGCACGCCTCCTGCAATTTTCAGCGCTTGGGCAACGCCAGGCTCAGCAAGAATAGCACCGCGGCGCAGACCACGATCGACGGGCCGGCCGGGGTGTCCTTGAACCATGACATGGCCAGCCCGCCACAGACCGCGACCACGCCCAGCAGGCTGGCGCCCAGGGCCATCTGCTCCGGCGAGCGGGCGTGGCGCTGTGCCGCAGCGGCGGGAATGATCAGCAGCGAGGTGATCAGCAGTACGCCGACGATCTTCATGGCCACGGCGATGACCACGGCAATCAACAGCATCAAGGCCAGGCGCAGGCCCACCACCGGCAAGCCTTCGACCATCGCCAGTTCCTCATGTACGGTCACGGCCAACAGCGGACGCCACAGGGCCGCGAGCAACAGCAGGACCACGACGCTGCCGCCCAGGATCCAGGCCAAATCGGTGGGGCTGATGGCCAGCAGATCGCCGAACAGGTAGGCCATCAGGTCGATGCGCACGTCGTGCATGAAACTCAGTGCCACCAGTCCCAGCGACAATGTACTCGGTGCCAGGATGCCAAGCAGGGTGTCGGAGGCCAGCGGCTGGCGTTGTTGCAGGGTGACCAGCAGGATCGCCAGCAGCAGGCAGCCGACGGTCACCGCCAGGGCGGGGCTGACATCCAGCGCCAGGCCCAGGGCGACCCCGAGCAATGCTGCGTGGGACAGGGTATCGCCGAAATAGGCCATGCGCCGCCAGACGACGAACGATCCCAGGGGGCCGGCCACCAGGGCCAGGGACAAGCCTGCGAGCAGGGCGTAGAGAAGAAAATCAGCCATGCTTGCAGTGCTCTCCATGAACGTGGGCGCCAGGGGCGATCACTGAGCCGTGCAGGTCATGGCGGTGATCATGATGGTGATGGTAGATGGCCAGGCTCGGGGCGTTCTGGCCGAACAGTTCGACGAACGCCGGATCGCCGCTGACCTGCTCCGGATGCCCGGAACAGCACACGTGACGGTTCAGGCACACCACCTGGTCGGTGGTGCTCATCACCAGGTGCAGGTCGTGGGAGACCATCAGCACGCCGCAGCCGTGGCGGTCGCGCAGGCGGGTGATCAGGCTGTACAGCTCGGCCTGGCCGGCCACGTCCACGCCCTGCACGGGCTCATCGAGCACCAGCAGTTCCGGCTCGCGCAGCAATGCACGGGCCAGCAGCACACGCTGCATCTCGCCGCCGGAGATGGTCTGGATCGGGCTGTCGATCACCTGTTCGGCGCCGACTTCCTGCAAGGCCGACAGTGCCGCGGCGCGGTCCACCCCTGGTACCAGGCGCAGGAAGCGCAGTACCGACAGTGGCAGGGTGGGATCGACCTGGATCTTTTGCGGCATGTAGCCGATACGCAGCCGAGGCTTGCGCCATACCGTGCCGCGGTGCGGCTTGAGCAGGCCGAGCACGGCGCGCACCAGCGTGGTCTTGCCGGCGCCGTTGGGGCCGATCAGGGTGACGATCTGGCGGGGGGCCACCGACAGGTCGATGCTGTCGAGCACCGACTCGCCGGCGAAGGTGACGCCGACCTGTTCGAGGCGGATCAGCGCGTCGCTCATGCCTGCCCCCGGCAGCTGCCGCACAGGCCGACCACTTCGACGGTCTGTGTTTCGACGGAGAAGCCTACGCCCTTGGCGCTGGTGATGATGGCTTCGCTGATGCTCTGCTGTTCGAGCTCGATGGCCACATGGCAGGTGCGGCAGATCAGGAACTGGCCCTGGTGCACGTGTTCGGGGTGGCTGCAACCGATGAAGGCGTTGAGTGAGGCGATACGGTGGACCAGGCCGTTCTCCAGGAGGAAATCCAAGGCGCGGTACACGGTCGGCGGCGCAGCGCGGCGGCCATCCTGCTCGCTCAGCACGGCCAGGATGTCGTAGGCGCCCAGCGGCTTGTGGCTCTGCCAGACCAGCTCCAGCACCCGGCGGCGCAAAGCGGTCAGGCGTAGGCCCTGGCGTGTACACAGGGCGTCGGCCTCGGCCAGTGCACTGTGCACGCAGTGGGAGTGATCGTGAGGACGGTTGGCCAGCGGCGTGATGGACATGGGCGGCGACGGTTCCGGACAGAGACGTTATTATGTTACCTCTTTCTGGCCCGCCGAGTACTCACCGTGTCCCGATTGCTTGCCCTTTTTGTCGCTTTCATCGCCTTCTCGGCCCAGGCCGAGGTGCGCGTGTTGACCAGTATCAAACCCTTGCAGCAGATTGCCGCGGCCGTCCAGGACGGCGTTGGCACTCCGGACGTGCTGCTGCCGCCGGGCGCTTCGCCGCACAGCTATGCACTGCGTCCTTCCGACGTGCGGCGCGTGGCCAATGCCGACCTGTTGTACTGGATCGGCCCGGACATGGAGAGTTTCCTACCCCGGGTGATCAACGGCCGTACCAAGCCTAGCGTTGCGGTGCAGTCGCTCGAAGGTATGCACCTACGCCATTTTGGCGAGGACAGCCATGCCCATGAGGATGACGGCGACGATCACGATCATGACCATCGTCCTGGCAGCCTGGATGCGCACCTGTGGCTGTCGTCGGCCAACGCGCGGGTGATCGCGGCGAAGATGGCCAGCGACTTGGCCGCCACCGACCCGGCGAACGCTGCCCGTTACCAGGGCAACCTCAAGGCGTTCGTCGAACGTCTGGATGCCTTGGACCTGCGCATCAAGGCGCGGGTAGCGGGGATCGAAGGCAAGCCGTACTTCGTGTTCCACGAGGCCTTCGATTACTTCGAGGCGGCGTATGGCCTTAAACACACCGGCGTGTTCAATGTCGCCGCCGAGGTACAGCCGGGCGCGCAGCATGTCGCCGCCATGCGCAAACGCCTGCAGGAAGTGGGCAAGACCTGTGTGTTCAGCGAGCCGCCACTGCGCCCGCGCCTGGCCGAAACACTGACGGCCGGTCTGCCGGTGCGTCTGGCCGAGCTCGATGCCTTGGGTGGGAACGACCCTGTGGACGCCAAAGGGTATGAGCGGTTGCTGGAGAAGCTGGGCAATGAGCTGACGGGATGCCTGGAACAGCTGTGAATCGATGGAGGCCTTTTCGCGGGTAAACCCGCTCCCACAGGGACAGCGCGCGTTTCAAGACTGGCGCTGTCGCTGTGGGAGCGGGTTCACCCGCGAAGAAGCAGACGAGGTTCAGAGGGCGAACGGCAGGCTCAAAGCCACCTGCTGACGTTGCGCCAGGCGCACCTCGAACTCACTCGGGTCGTGGATCATCACATCCATCCCGGCAAACGCCTGGGCCGCGATCAGGCGCGACAGCCAGAACCGCACGCACGCCACGCGCAGCATGACCGGCCACAGCTCGGCTTCGGCAGCGGTGAATGGGCGCAGTGCCGCATAGGCGGCCAGCAGCGCTTGGGCGCGTGGCACATCGATGCCGCCGGCTTCATCCAGGCACCAGTCGTTCACGGTGATGGCGATGTCATAGAGCATCGGCCCCGAGCAAGCGTTGTAGAAGTCGATTACGCCGGTCAGGTGCGTGCCTTCGAACATCACGTTGTCGCGGAACAGGTCGGCGTGCAGGTTGGCTCGTGGCAAGGCCAGGATCTGCGCTTTGTGCGCGTCGATCTCGTTCAGCGCGGCCTGCAGCATCTGGCCCTGGCCGGTATCCAGGCCTGGCATCAGCTCGGCCCCAGCCTCAAGCATCCAGATCAGGCCGCGGTCGGTGCGGCGCTCGATGATGTGCTCGCGGGTGGCCAGGTGGATATGCGCCAGCAACTCGCCCACCTGGGCACAGTGCTGGTTGTTCGGCGCCTTGATGTGCTTGCCTGACAGCCGTGGCTGCAGCAGCGCAGGCTTGCCGCACAGTTCGCGTAGGGCATTGCCGTCGCGGTCACGCAGGGCGTAGGGCACTGGCATGTCGGCATCGTGCAGCACATCGAGCAGTTCGATGAAGAACGGCATGTCCTCGGCTGGCCCGCGCTCGATCAGCGTCAGGACGAATTCCCCCTGCTCCAGGCTGACGAAGAAATTGCTGTTCTCGGTGCCGGCGGCGATGCCCTGGAAGTCGAGCAGGCGGCCCAGCTCATACGGCGCCAGAAAGGTTTCCAGCTCAGGCCGGGTCACGGGGGTGAAGACTGACATGATGAAAAGAAGCCCATGCGGGCACTTCCACCCGGAAGTGCCTGGTTGATGTGAACGATACGCCTCAGATTACCACTCGAAGATCTTCCAGGACGGAATCAGCATGTCCGGCTGGTCGGATCGAATGAAGTTACCTTCGGAGCCATCGGCGCGTACCAGGAAATAAGGCTTGCCGTGCTTGGGCGTCACCTTGATCGCATACAGGAAACCGTTCTGCCGGTACTCCTGGATGGTTTTGTCGCCTTCCGTGCGAATGGTTACATCGGGATCTGCCGATGGGGCGTCTTCCGCCGCCAGGGTGACGACTGGCATGGTGGCCAACAGACCGAGCAGTAACAGGCGATTGAGTGTACGCATGATAACCTTGTCCCTTTGTCGTCAATTGTTCCCGCTATTCTAGCGCCGGACCTGCCGAAAAGGTTGATTCTCCTCATGAGCCAAGCGCCCCTCGTCCTGGTGGACGGTTCCTCCTACCTCTACCGCGCCTTTCATGCGCTGCCGCCGCTGACCACCTCCAAGGGCATGCCCACCGGTGCGGTCAAGGGTGTGCTGAACATGCTCAAGAGCCTGCGCAAGCAGTATCCGGACAGCCTCTTCGCGGTGGTCTTCGACGCCAAGGGAGGCACATTCCGCGATGCCATGTTCGCCGAATACAAGGCCAACCGCCCGAGCATGCCTGACGATCTGCGGGTGCAGATCGAGCCGCTGCATGCCAGCGTCAAGGCCCTGGGCTATCCACTGCTGTGTGTCGAAGGGGTCGAAGCCGACGATGTCATCGGCACCCTGGCGCGCAGCAGCGCGGCCTTGAATCGGCCAGTGATCATCTCGACCGGCGACAAGGACATGGCGCAATTGGTGGATGGGCACATTACGCTGGTCAATACCATGACCGGTAGCGTGCTGGACGTTGCTGGCGTGCACGAGAAATTTGGCGTCGGTCCCGAGCACATCATCGACTTTCTCGCGCTGATGGGCGACAAGGTCGACAACATCCCCGGTGTGCCGGGGGTCGGTGAAAAGACCGCCGTCGGCTTGCTGACGGGCATCGGTGGCGGCCTGAGCGACTTGTACGCCAACCTCGACAAGGTCCCGGCGCTGCCGATTCGCGGCGCCAAGGGCCTGCCGGCCAAGCTCGAGGAGCACCGCGAGGCGGCGTTCCTGTCCTACGAGTTGGCGACCATCAAGGTCGATGTGCCGCTGGACATCGAAGTCGATGCGCTGGTGTGCGGCGAGCCGGACCGCGACGCCTTGCTGGCGTTGTACACCGAGATGGAGTTCAAGAGCTGGATTGCCGAGGTCCAGCGCGATGCGGCCCAGGCCGGTGACGTGGTCGCCCCGCCGCCTGCGTCGCAGGCCAAGGTCGAGCCCAAGTACGAAACCATCCTCGACCAGGCGCGCTTCGACGTCTGGCTCGACAAGCTGCGCCAGGCGCCGTTGTTCGCCTTCGACACCGAGACCACCAGCCTGGACGCCCAGCAGGCCAAGCTGGTCGGCCTGTCGTTCGCGGTCGAGCCCTATGAGGCTGCCTATGTGCCGCTGGCCCACGACTATGACGGCGCTCCTGCGCAACTGGACCGCGACAGCGTATTGCTGGCGCTCAAGCCACTGCTGGAAGACCTGGCCAAGGGCAAGATCGGTCAGAACGCCAAGTACGACATCAATATCCTGGCCAACTGTGCGTTGGGTGGCGACCCGGCCCAGGGCATCCAGATGCGCGGCGTGACCTACGACACCATGCTCGAATCCTACGTGCTGGATTCGACCGCCACCCGCCACGACATGGACAGCCTGGCGCTCAAGTACCTGGATCACAGCACCATTGCGTTCGAGGACATCGCCGGCAAAGGCGCGAAACAGTTGACCTTCAACCAGATCCCGCTGGAAAAGGCCGGCCCTTACGCGGCCGAGGACGCCGATATCACCCTGCGCCTGCACCACGCCCTGCAGGAGCGTCTGGCCAAGACACCCAGTGTGCAGCCGGTCCTGATGGACATCGAGATGCCGTTGGTGCCGGTGCTGGCCAAGATCGAGCGCCAGGGAGCATTGGTCGATGCCGAGCTGCTCAAGGTGCAGAGCGGTGAGCTGGGCGTGAAGATGGCCGAGCTCGAGCGTGAGGCTTTCGCGTTGGCGGGCGAGGAATTCAACCTGGGCTCGCCCAAGCAGTTGGGCGTGATCCTCTACGACAAGCTGGGCATGCCGGTGCTGAGCAAGACCGCCAAGGGCCAGCCCTCCACGGCCGAAGCGGTGTTGGCCGAACTGGCCGAGCAGGATTACCCGCTGCCCACGGTACTGATGGAATACCGCTCCCTGAGCAAGCTCAAGAGCACCTACACCGACAAGCTGCCAGAGCAGATCAACCCGCGCACCGGCCGTATCCACACCTCCTACCAGCAGGCTGTGGCCGCCACCGGGCGCCTGTCGTCCAGCGATCCGAACCTGCAGAACATTCCGGTGCGCACCGCCGAAGGGCGTCGGATTCGCCAGGCATTCATCGCCAGCCCCGGCTACAAGCTGCTGGCGGCCGACTATTCGCAGATCGAGCTGCGCATCATGGCCCATCTGGCCAAGGACGAAGGGCTGCTGCACGCCTTCCGCAACGACCTGGACGTACACCGGGCTACCGCTGCGGAGGTTTTCGGCGTGCCGCTGGAGCAAGTCACCCACGACCAGCGCCGTAGCGCCAAGGCCATCAACTTTGGCCTGATCTACGGTATGAGCGCCTTTGGCCTGGCCAAGCAGATCGGTGTCGATCGCAAGCAGTCCCAGGACTATATCGACCGCTATTTTGCCCGCTACCCCGGTGTGCTGGCCTACATGGAGCGCACCCGCGCCCAGGCTGCCGAGCAGGGCTTCGTCGAAACCTTGTTCGGTCGCCGCCTGTATTTGCCGGACATCAACGCGAAGAACCCGGCGCTGCGCAAGGGCGCCGAGCGCACCGCGATCAACGCGCCGATGCAGGGCACCGCGGCGGATATCATCAAGCGCGCCATGGTGGCTGTGGATAACTGGCTGACCGATAGCGGCCTGGATGCGCGAGTGATCCTGCAGGTGCACGACGAACTGGTGCTGGAGGTGCGTGAGGACTTGGTCGAGCAGGTGCGGGAGCAGATCCGACCCTACATGAGCAATGCCGCGCAGCTGGATGTGCCGTTGCTCGTGGAAGTGGGCATTGGCTCGAATTGGGACGAAGCTCACTGAATCGAGCAGGGGAAGCAGGATAGGATCTGCGGCGAGAGTCGCGGATCCGTTGTCGGTTCAGCGCTGGCGGTTCTGAGGTTTCATGAAACTATCGCAAATAGTTTTCAGGGCGTTGGAACTAAACCGGTGAAGCGGGACTCAGAGTAACTGAATGGCTGGTGAAGCCTTTCGATGCTCCTATGTTGTGTTAAGTGTTGGCAGATACCCGGACCCCGCCCTAGCGGTCCGGACTTGAACCCCGAACTTCCCCCTCCCCATACGAAGTCCGGGGTTTTTTTTGCCTGGAATTTGGGGCCAGCTTGCGCGTAGCTCTGTGGGAGCGGCTGTACCCGCCAATCGGGTGTTGAGCGTTCGCTCCCACGCGACACTGCCTTGCCTTCAGGCAGGTTTGTCTTCCAACTCCATCCACTCGGCCAGCACGCCGTAGGCTTCCTCGAGCCCCAGGCGCTTGGGGGCCGAGAACAGCTGGATGGTCACGCCATCACCCCAGCCCTTGCGGATTTCCGACTGCACCTTGAGCAGCGTGTTCTTGGCCGCGCCGAAGGTGAGCTTGTCGGCCTTGGTGAGCAGGATGTGCATCGGCATGGCGCTGGCTTTGGACCAGTCGAGCATCATCTTGTCGAAATCGGTCATCGGGTGGCGCACATCCATCAGCAGGATCACCCCGCGCAGGCACTCACGGCTGCCGAGGTAGGCTTCCAGGTGATGCTGCCAGTGCTGCTTGAGCGGGATCGGGACTTTTGCATATCCGTAGCCTGGCAGGTCGACCAAACGCCGTTCATCGTCCAGACTGAAGAAATTCAACAGTTGGGTGCGCCCGGGGGTCTTGGAGGTACGCGCCAGGCTGGCATGGGTCAGGGTATTGAGGGCGCTGGATTTGCCGGCGTTGGAACGACCGGCGAAAGCCACCTCGTAACCCTGGTCTTGAGGGCATTGTTCGACCTTGGCGGCGCTAAGGGCGAATTTGGCTTTCTGGCAGAGGCCGAGGATGGGGTTTTTGACTTGCATGGGATATCCGATATGGGTGTTGCCAAGACCAGCCATTCAGGCGCCGGGCGCGGCAAGCTGTGTCGTTTCCGTTTGGATGGCGGAAGTATATAATGCCCCAGTTTTTGTGTGCGCATTATCCCGGCGTAGGATGATGTGCATGGGGTGTCGAACAATAGCTCGCGCATTAGAACGCAGCGCGGCCCCCAACCCTGAAAGGTCGTTGCGCATGGCGAAATGGCTGCTTGCTGTCGGTATGTTCCTGCCGTTTTTCAGCGCTCAGGCTACACAGGATCCCGAGGCGTTGTACAACCGCACGTGTGCGGCCTGTCATGCCGGGCAGTTGCCACAGGCCCCCCAGCGGGGTGATCGGGTAGCGTGGAAACCGAGGCTTGCGCAAGGTATGGACGTATTGGTGGCGCATGTTACCCAGGGTTTCAAGGCTATGCCGCCGCGTGGATTGTGCATGGACTGCAGTACCGAGGACTACCGGTCTGTCATCCTCTGGATGAGCGACAGTCCCGATACATAACATTTCACCCCTAGCCGTGTTGGATTAGCTGATGAACAAACTATTCGTGAGTCTGCTGTTGACCATGGGTGTCGCAGGTGCGGCCAATGCTGCGGAACCCATCAAAGGCGATGCTGCTGCCGGTCAGGCCAAGACAGCCGTCTGTGGAGCCTGCCACAACCCGGACGGCAACAGCCTGGCGCCGAACTTCCCCAAACTGGCCGGCCAAGGCCAGCGCTATCTCGAAAAACAACTGCACGACATCAAGTCCGGCAAGCGTACCGTGCTGGAGATGACCGGCATGCTGGCCAACTTCAACGATCAGGATCTGGCCGATATCGCCGCCTACTTCTCCAGCCAGAAGGGCAGTGTCGGTGCGACTGATCCCAAGCTGGTCGAGCGTGGCCGCGCGCTGTTCAATGGTGGCGACCTGGAGAAAGGCATGCCGGCCTGCACCGGTTGCCATTCGCCCAATGGCGCAGGCATCGCCCTGGCGGGCTTCCCGCACCTGGGTGGCCAGCACGCCCAGTATGTGTCCAAGCAGCTCACCGACTTCCGCGAAGGCAACCGCACCAATGACGGCGATGCCATGACCATGCGTTCGATCGCAGGCAAGCTGAGCAACAAGGACATCGAGGCCTTGGCCAGTTACATCCAGGGCTTGCACTGAAGCCTCTCCAGGCTCGTCGCAGGCACTGCGCATTAACGTTCGGTTAATGCTGCCTGGCAAAGATGAAAGGGCGGCCTGGACCGCCCTTTTTTCTGTCCATAGCCGTTACACTACAGAACTCGAGCCCTTCCCGACCGGTCTTAGCTACCGGTCGCGTCGAGGCGACCAATGACTGCTCAGGAGTAAAGCATGCGTAAACTGATTCTCAGCGCTGCGCTGGTCGCCGCCAGCGTATTCGGAATGACTGCCGTACAGGCTGCGGAGCCTGTCGAAGGTAAGCAGTATTTCGAGCTGAGCAACCCTGTTCCTGTTTCCGTGCCGGGCAAGATCGAAGTCGTCGAGTTGTTCTGGTACGGCTGCCCGCACTGCTACCACTTCGAACCGACCATCAACCCATGGGCTGAAAAACTGCCGGCCGACGTCAACTTCAAGCGCGTACCCGCCATGTTCGGTGGCCCATGGGATGCCCACGGCCAGATGTTCCTGACCCTCGAGGCCATGGGTGTGGAGCACAACGTCCATGCCGCGGTCTTCGATGCCATCCAGAACAAGCGCATGCGCCTGATCAAACCTGAAGAAATGGCCGACTTCCTGGCCACCCAGGGCGTGGACAAGGACAAGTTCCTCGCCACCTTCAACTCGTTCGCCATCAAAGGCCAGGTGCAGCAGGCCAAGGACCTGGCGAAGAAGTACGAAATCACTGGCGTACCGAGCATGGTCGTCAACGGCAAGTACCGCTTCGACCTGGGTACCGCCGGTGGGCCGGAAGGCGTGTTGGATGTCGCCGACCAGCTGATCGCCAAGGAGCGCGCCGCTAAGTAAGCGGCGTTGCCCATGAGCCGCTTTCGCTCCACACGCCTGGTTGGCCTGCGGCAACCGCAGGTCAACGAGCATCACCTGCAGGCCTCGGGCCTGCCGGTCGATGGACGGCTGCGGTTGCTCAGCTTCAATATCCAGGTCGGTATCAGTACCGAGCGCTATCGGCACTACCTGACCCGCAGCTGGCAGCACTTGTTGCCGCACAACGGGCGGGCCAGCAACCTGCAACGGATCGGCGACCTGCTCGGCGACTTCGATCTGGTGGCCCTGCAGGAAGCCGATGGCGGCAGTCTGCGCTCGGGTTACGTCAATCAGGTCGAGCACCTGGCCCAGCTCGGGGCCTTCCCCTACTGGTACCAGCAGCTCAACCGCAACCTCGGGCGTTTCGCCCAGCACAGCAACGGCGTGCTCAGCCGCCTCAAGCCTCAGCATCTTGAAGATCACCCCCTGCCTGGCCCGGCCGGTCGAGGTGCGATCCTGGTGCGTTTTGGCGAAGGCGAAGACGCCCTGATCGTGGTGATGATGCACTTGGCGCTCGGCGCCAAGACCCGGGCCCGGCAACTGGCCTATGTCCGAGAGCTGATCGGCGGCTACCGCCATCAAGTGCTCATGGGCGACATGAATACCCACGCCAATGACCTGCTCGAGCATTCGCCTCTTCGTGATCTGGGCCTCATCGCGCCGCAGGTCGAGGCCACCTTCCCCAGCTGGCGCCCCCAGCGTTGCCTGGATCACATCCTGCTCAGCCCGAGCCTGACCCTGGAGCGGGTCGAGGTGCTGGCCCAGCCAATTTCCGACCACCTTCCGGTTGCCGTCGAGATTCGTTTGCCTGATGCACTGACTGTGGATACGCTGCCGGCTTTGGGCTGATTGCTATCACCGGTTTGCGGATCCAGGCATGACAGACGAAGGCGAGCGCTGGAAAGAGAAGTACCTCAAAAGCATCGAACAGCAAGAGAAGCTGGAGCGCCGTTGGGAGGCTCGTCTCGATCTGCTGCGTCGCGGCCTGGTGCGCAGCACCTTGGCGGCCGAGGGCAGCGACAAGACTGTCGATCAGTGCATGAAGGAAATGCGCGAGGTCATTCGTAGCGACAACATGGACGCCGGCCTTGCGGGCCTGTTGCCACGCTTGGAAAAAGCCGTGCTGGACTCCGAGCAGCGCCGCGAGACCCGCATGACGCAGGTCAGCGAGGCCCTGACGTCGCTGGTCGAGCAACTGCAGCGCTTGCCCTTGCCCGGTGATATTGCCCGGCCCCTGAAGAAGCTCTCCAAGAAACTCGACGGCGGGGTGAGCCAGTCCCGCGAGCTGCCGCCGCTGTTGGGCGAGCTGAGCGGCCTGCAGGGTCGCGCCCTGAGTGTGCTGCAAAGGTCCGATGAAGAACCACGACCCGGTTTTCTTCAGCGGCTGTTCGGCGGCCGCGAGGCGGATATGGAGCCGGCCGCCGCACTTGCTCAAGCCAGGCCTGCCGAGGTCCTCGAGAAACCGCCGGCTGAGCCTGTGGCGCCGGCCGATGTGGATGAACTGCATCCCTTGCCGCAACCGCAGACAGACCCTGGGCAGGCTGCTGAGGGAAATGTCGACGCGGTGCCCGCTGCGGCTGACGTCGAGGTCGCTGAGCTGACCGGTACCGACGAGCCTTTGCCGCAACAAGAGACGCTGGAGCCCCTACCGCTACCTGAAAGCCCTGAGGCCGTTCCGTCGTCACCGATTGAAATCGAGCCTGCCGACGAGCTTGCCGTCATCGTCGACCAAGGGCTTGACCTTGTGCAAAGCACATCGGAAGAAGAAGGCCCGTATGCCCTCCCCGATGCTGTGGAACCCCCCTACAGCACGGTCGCGGCGCACATCGAGCAGACGCTGATCGGCCTGCTCGACGACCTGAGCCTGCCGGAGCGCCACAAGGCACAGGCGTTGGCCATGCGCGAGCGGGTGTCGCGTGGGTTGAACTGGTACGAGCTGATTCCGGTGCTCGATGACCTGGCCGTGCTCATGCTGGCCATCACAGACAGCGGTCAGCATGAATTCGAAGCCTACCTGCAGCAGCTCAACGGGCGCCTGGAAACCTTCCAGAGTCACCTGCAAGAGGCCAGTGCCGGGCATGCCGATAACAGCTGCGCCGCGCGTGAACTGGACAACCAATTGCGTGAGCAGGTCGATGGCCTGCAAAGCAGCGTGCAGGGCGCCGCGGACGTGGACAGCCTCAAGCTTATCCTGGAGAACCGCCTCGAAGGCTTGCTGAGCACCATGGACGAGCATCAGCATGAGCGCGATCGTCGTGAGCAGGAGCTGGCGGGCCGCTTGCAGGGCTTGGCCGATCGGGTAGCGAACATGGAGCAGGAAGCCCTCGGCTACCGCGAGCACCTTGAGGAGCAGCGCCAGAAAGCCCTGCTCGACCCCCTCACCGGGCTGCCCAACCGCGCGGCCTGGTCGGAGCGCGTCGAGCGTGAAGTCCAGCACTGGCAGACCCACGGCGGGCATTTGCTGATGGCGATTCTCGACCTGGATCACTTCAAGCGGATCAACGACAACTATGGCCACCTGGCTGGCGACAAGGTCCTCAAGATCGTCGCCGACCAGTTGCAAAAGCGTCTGCGTGGGCAGGATTTCATCGCCCGGTTCGGCGGCGAGGAATTCGTCGTGCTGCTGCCGCAGACCTCGCCTGCGGTCGGCCTCAAGCTGGCCGAGACCTTGCGAGCGGCCATCGAGGCCTGCCCGTTCCACTTCAAGGGCGAGCGGGTGGTGATCACCACCTCCATTGGCCTGAGCGCTTTCCGCTCTGGCGAGCGAGGCGACCAGGTTCTCAAGCGCGCGGACGACGCGTTGTACCGGGCCAAGGATCAGGGTCGAAATCGCGTGGAACAGGCATAGTTATTTACCGCATTCCCTGCGGCCCTGGCTCTGACAATGGTCGGCCGGAAACCTGAAGGACAGGTTTCGGCACCTTGATCAGACAGGAGTAGCAGATGAAAGCAATCAACGGATTGGCCGTGTTTGCCATGGTTCTGGCCATGCAGACGACCGCAATGGCCAAAGAACAAGTGTTCACCGCCCATGTGGCGGCTGACGGCACACTGTTGCGGCAGTCCCCGAAATGGATCACCGACATCACCCATCAGTCCCAGCCCAACTACTTCAGCGTGTACAAACTGAAGTTGAACAAACAGGTTGTGCAGCAGGACCCGGGTTTTTGCACGGTTTCGGCCATCGATGCCAGCAGTTACGATCGCCAGCTGCATGGGCAAGCCAAGGTAACGGGCAAGCCTTTGGCAGGGAACGTCGATGTGATGACCCAACTGGTCGACAAGAAAGGACCCAGTGGCGACAACGCCCTGGAGTTTCTGCTGATGTGCACGCGGTGATTGCGTTTCTCGAGCTGTAGTGAGAAGTGCACGTTATACTGTAGCGCTGATGTCGATTACTTACTGACGTGCCCTCTCCCATGAAAACGCTTTTTGCCGGGCTGATGTTGTTGATGCTGGCTGGCTGCTCCACCGGCCTGCGGATCGACCGTAACCATCCTTCCGTCAACCACGACAGCCGTATCCAGTTCATCGTCCTGCATTACACCAACGCATCCCTGGGGCGCTCCTTGGCCTTGCTGACCCATGGTGAAGTCAGCAGCCATTACCTGGTCGGCGATGGCCCGGCCACTGTTTATCAATTGGTGGACGAAAACCGCCGGGCCTGGCATGCCGGCGACAGCCAATGGCAAGGGCGCACCTGGCTGAACTCCAGCTCCATCGGCATCGAGATCGTCAACCCAGGCTACACCGACACACCCAACGGTCGCGTCTGGCACCCCTACAGCGAGGCTCAGATCCAGGCCTTGATCGCGTTGCTCAAGGATATCGTCAAACGCAACCACATCGAGCCACGGCACATCATCGGCCACAGTGACATCGCGCCGCTGCGCAAGCTCGATCCGGGCCCGCTGTTCCCTTGGAAACGTCTCGCCGATGCCGGCCTTGGCGTTTGGCCGGATGCCAATGCTGTGGCAAGGCAACAGGCGTATTTCAGCGTCAATCCTCCGACAATCAGCTGGTATCAGCAGCAATTGGCGCGTTTCGGCTATGCCATCGAGCAGACCGGCGAGTTGGATGTTGCCACTCGCCATGTGATCGCGGCCTTCCAGATGCGTTTCCGTCCTCAGCGCTTCGACGGGATGCCGGATGCGCAGACGGCCGCGATGCTGCAAGTATTGAATCGCTCGCGCTGAGTAACGGTAACGAAACCTTTCTGATGGTGTCATACGCCAAACGGGCAGGCTGACTTCTCGCACAGTTGCTATACCTCTTGGTAATCAACTGGATGCCTGTGATGTCAGCCTTCCTTGCGACACTGCGTCAAATTTTCCACCGTCCCTGGATGCTGGCTGGGCTGGCCGCATTTTCCAGCGCAATCGTGCTGCTTGCTGGAAGCTTCGGTGTCGCGCTGCAACAGATGAAACAAAACGAAAGCGCCCAGATGAACGCCCGGGGCGAGCGTTTTCTGGAGCGCCTAGAGCAGATCTTCGGCCAGTTGCGCGAAGGTGTGGATCAATTGCAGGCGCAACCCCTGCGCGGTTGTGATGCGGCGATGGTCGCGGCCTTGCAGCAGATCGGCTTGAGTTCGCGATTCATCTATGAGGCCGCCTACGTGGACGGCGCGGTGGTCTGCTCCAGCCGTGGCGCCGAAAGCACCCTCGAGCCCCTTCGTGCCCCGGACATCCAGGGGCCCACCTACAGCTATTGGCTCAACACCAGCACCGAGCCGAACGAGAACCTGGCTGCCCTGATGTTGGGGCGCGGCAAGTTCCTGGTGTCCACCTCCCGGGGCCATCTTTCCGATGTGGTCGACTTGCCGCCGGGTGGCAGCGTGCTGGTCGTGCTTGACCATGGTACCCGCGCGATCCCCGTGCTCGGCCCGCCCCAGCGTTGGCCTCCGCCGACAGTGGATTGGCCGCTGCCACCGAACCAGTCGTTGCTGGAGAAGAACGACTGGTTGCTCTATCACATGCCGACCAACTCGCCCGACTACCAGCTGGTGCTGATCGCGCCCCGGGCGGGCCTGCCGCTGAAGATGAACGGGATGCTCTGGTTGCTGTTTCCGGGCAGCCTAGTATTGGCCTGCTGCGTCGGCTGGCTGGTGCTGCAGTTGATTCTGCAACGGCGCTCGATGAGTTCGGAGCTGCAAAACGCCTTGCGTCGGGGCGAGCTGCAGGTGCTTTATCAGCCGATTTTCGAGCTCGATAGTCGCCGTTGCGTCGGTGCCGAGGCCTTGGTGCGCTGGCTGAGACCGGATGGCTCGCTGACCAGTCCCGATCTGTTCATCCCATTGGCCGAGAACACCGGGCAGATCCGCCAGATCACGGACTTCGTATTGCAACGGGTGCTAGAGCAGCTGGGTCAGTTGTTGCGGGCCAATCCTTCGCTGTACATCTCGGTGAACCTGGCGGCCTGTGATGTGATGGTGCCCCGCATCGGGCGGGTGGCGGCCCGGTTGCTGGCGCACCACCGGGTGGCTGCCAGCCAGATTGCCTTCGAGGTGACCGAACGGGGCCTGATCGATGTGGTGGTGGCACGCGACAACTTGCAGGCCTTGCGCGCGGTGGGGCATCAGGTCCTGATCGACGACTTTGGCACAGGCTATTGCAGCCTGGCTTACCTGCAAACGCTCCCGGTCGACTGCCTGAAAATCGACAAGGCCTTCATCGATGCGCTGGGGCATGATGCCGCGAGCAGCGGCGTGGCGCCGCATATCATTCGCATGGCCCACTCACTGCACCTGCGGGTGATAGCCGAAGGGATCGAATGCGAGGACCAGGCGGAGTTGCTCAACAGTGAAGGCGTCAATTATGGGCAAGGCTGGCTGTTTGCCCATCCGCTTAGTGCGCGGCAGTTCACCGAACTGGTGACGCGTCAGCGGCGCAATGGCAAATAACCGTGGCGAGTAAACCCGCTCCTACAGGTTCAGTGGTGCTGTTGAGAACGCCGCAGATACTGTGGACGCGGGTTACCCGCGAAAGCACGGCGCGCAGTGGGCGCCCTAAACTGGCAAGGTCATGTAGAACTGCGTCCCCTGCCCCGGCCGGGAATACACGCCCATCCGTCCGCCATGCAGCTGGACGATCTCCTTGCACAGCGCCAGGCCCAACCCGGCCCCGCCTTTCTTGCGCCCGACTTGGACGAAGGGCTCGAAGATCCGGGCTTGCTGACCATAGGCGATGCCTTCGCCGTTGTCCTCGACCCCGATGATCACCCGTTCGGCATGCCGCCGCGCATGCAGCCGGATGCGCCCCTCGTTGGCGGTGTGACGGATCGCGTTGTGCAGCAGGTTGTCCAGCACCCGGTCCAGCTGCGCGGCGTCTGCCTGGATGCGTGGCAGAGGAGGCTCGACGTCGATGAACAGCTCGATGTTCTTTTGCGCGGCCTGCTCGGCAAAGCGTGAATGGGCACGCTCTAGCAGCTCCTCGATGCTACAGGGCGAAAGCTCCAGCTTTTGCAGGCCACTTTGGTAGCGGGAGAAATTCAGCAGGTCATTGATCAGTTGGGTCAGGCGCTGCATCTCCTCGCCGATGGTATCCAACAGGTCGTTTTCCCGCGCCTGGGGTGGAAACGTCACCCGCTCTCGCAACAGGCCAAACGCCATGTGCATGCCGGTCACAGGCGTGCGCAGCTCGTGGGAGGCCCGCAGGACGAATTCACTGCGCACCCGCTCGAATGCCCGCTGCTCGGTGACGTCGTGCAGCACCATCACGGCCCCCAGGATCGGGCCTTGTGGGTGGCTGACCGGCGTCAGGCTGTAGGTCAGCAGGCGGGTCTCGTCGTCCACTTCGATGCACAGGTCGTCCGGCGGTCGGTCCAGGCCGCCGCCGCGCAAGACCTGATGCAGTTGTGGTTCGAGCTCCGGGCGCTGCAATGCTTCGGCCAGGCCCGTCCCGACCCGACTGGTGTCCCAGCCCAACTGGCGTTGCGCCACAGGGTTCAAGTGCTCCAGGCGGCCCCGGCGGTCGATGATCAGCAGGCCATCGTCGATGCTGTCTAGCACGGCCTGCAGGCGCTGCTGACCGGCCAACAGTTCATCGATGTTGGTGGCTTGGTGTTTGCGCAGGGCATCGGCCATCAACCCGAAGCGCCGGGTGAGCTGGTTGAGCTCGGTAGCCTGGGTGATTGGCAACGTGACGTCGAAATTGCCCTGGCCGACCTGGTCGGCTGCCTTGGCCAAGGCCTCGAT
Organism: Pseudomonas sp. PKS; assembly: GCF_051913525.1. Lineage (NCBI taxonomy): Bacteria > Pseudomonadati > Pseudomonadota > Gammaproteobacteria > Pseudomonadales > Pseudomonadaceae > Pseudomonas > Pseudomonas sp. PKS. The sequence goes on from NZ_JBEGDO010000027.1 coordinate 38,974, forward strand.
GGGTTGGCCGAAACGGCGAGCGATGTTGTGCGCCGTGACGAACCCGAGTACCACCACCAACAGGCCCATCAGGCCGAGCATGCCGCTGATCAGCAGGGCGCGGTCGCGCGCCTGTTCTTCGCTGCGGGTGATGTGCTCCAGGGCTTGCTTGTGCGAGTCGATCAGGTCGGTACGGACCTGGTTGAAGGCAGCGCCCAAGGGTTGTTCGGTGTCCATGCTGCGCGCGGGCGCCGCGCTTTCGCGGTAGGCCTGGAGAAAGGCCTGGTAGTTGCTGCTGGCCTTGCTGAAGGCAGTGCGCTCGCCGCCTTCGGCAAGGCCTTGGTTGAGCAGGGACTGGAAGTCTTCCTGCAGGGTCAGCAGATTACGGGGGTCGGTGTCGGCATCGAGGATGAGCTTCAACTGCTCCCCCAGGTTCTGCCGCAGCTTGAGGGCGATCTCCAGCGTATGGGTGGTATCTCCCACCAATCGTTGTTGCACGGTGGCCATCTGCATCACGCTGACCAGCCCGAGCAGCAGGCCGAGCAAGGCGACCGTGACCAGGGCCGAGATGCTCAGGAAAAGCCGCGTGCGCAGCTTCATGGGCCATTTCATAGGTTGTACTGCTTGCGCTTGCGGTACAGGGTCGAGGCGTCGATCCCCAGCGTCTTGGCCGCCTGGTCCAGGGTATCGCTGGCCGCCAGCACTGCGCCGATGTGCGCACGCTCGAGCTCGTCCAGGCTCAGGGCCGCGCCGATGCGTGGTGCGTTACTGGTGGGAGGCTCAGCCATGCCCAGGTGACTGACTTCCACGCGCTCCTGCGGGCAGATGATGCTCGCTCGCTCCACGACGTTGCGCAGTTCGCGGATGTTGCCCGGCCAGCGGTAGTTGAGCAATGCCGTGCGGGCCTCGTCGCTGAACACCCGCGCGGGCCGGGCATATTCCTTGACGAAGCGGGCCAGGAAGCGCTCGGCGAGCATGAGGATGTCTTCGCTGCGTTCACGCAGCGGTGGCAGGTGCAGGGTGATAACGTTGAGGCGGTACAGCAGGTCCTCGCGGAAGCGACTGTCACGGACCATCTCTTCGAGGTTGAGATTGGTCGCCGCGAGGATGCGTACATCGGCGCGGCGGGTGACGGGATCGCCGACCCGCTCGTATTCCTTGTCCTGGATGAAGCGCAGCAGCTTGGGCTGCAGGGTCAGGGGGAAGTCGCCGATTTCATCGAGAAACAACGTACCGCCGTCCGCCTGGCTTACCCGGCCGAGGGTACTTTCGCTGGCCCCGGTGAAGGCACCGCGGGTGTGGCCGAACAACTCGCTTTCCATCAATTCGGCATTGAGCGAGGGGCAATTGATGGTCACGCAGGCCTTGCGCATTCGCTTGCTCCAGCCATGAATGGCGCGGGCCAGTTCGCCTTTGCCGGTGCCGGACTCACCCAGAATCAGAATGTTGGCATCGGTGCTCGCCACCTGCCGGGCGGTTTCCAGCACCGCCATCATGGCCGGGCTGTGGGAATCCAGGCCGTCCTTGGGTTTGCGCACCTCGCCTTCGAGCGCTTCCAGGCGAGCGGACAACTGACGGACCTCCAACTGCTTGGCGGTGGCCAGGCGCAGTTGGTCGGGGCTGCAGGGTTTGACCAGATAATCGGCGGCGCCGGCCTGGATCGCGTCCACTGCCGTGTCGACCGCTGAATGGGCTGTGACGATGACCACGCGCATCCAAGGTGCCTGGATGCGCATCTGCGCCAAGACATCGAGGCCGTTGTCTTCGCCCAGGCGCAGATCGAGAAAGCACAAGTCGAACACCTGGCGTTGCAGCAGCGCTTCAGCCTGTGCGGCGCTGCTGGCCGTGGCCACGCTGTAGCCTTCATCTTCCAGACAATAACGGAAGGTTCGCAGGATCGCGGATTCGTCATCCACCAGCAGAATGCGGCCTTGGTTGTCCTGGGCTGATTCCATTTTCCTGCGCTCCTTCGGGATTGATCTCAATTAGTGTCGGAAAAATCGGGCAAGTTGCATGGTCAATTCTGAAGGAATCCGTCCTTTGCATGCTAGCCAATGGCTTTCCTGCGTCCTGGCCCTGCGAGGACAGGCGCTCAGAAAAAAGACAGCGGACTGGCATGGGGGTTGCGACGATTCTCTGTTCATATGTCACCGACGGAGGAGCCGACATGTCTTTTTCCCTGAGAATCCTGGTGCTGACGACGTGCCTGCTGACCGCCGTGCCACCGGTTTTCGCCGATCCGGTCCAGGACGCGCGCCTGCAAGGCGCCCTGCAGACAGCCCTGTCGCTGAACCGGGTGCTCAACCCGTTTCGTATCGAAGTGGCAGTCAATGACGCGAACGCCAGGTTGACCGGCGAAGTGGAAAACGACGTCGAGCGTCAACTGGCCGAGCATGTCGCGCTTGCCACCCACGGCATCGAGCAAGTCGACAACCAACTGCAGATAAACCCGGCGCTGGTCGAGCGGCCGCTTGAACTGCGCGCCTATGCCCAGCGTCTGGAGGACGCCACCTTGGCCGCGGTGATCCGCGCCCGGTTGCTCTGGAGCCGTATTACCGAAAAGGCAGCTATCGAAGTGGAAAGCCGCGAGGGCGTGGTCACCCTGCGTGGCAAGGTTGATAGTGCCGAGGCCAAGGAGCTGGCAGGCGTGTTGGCGCGTACCACCGATGGGGTGCACCTGGTCAACAACCTGGTCAGCCTGGACAGCGCCGCCATGGCCAAGGCGCGGGAGAAGCCTGTGGACGCACCGGTCGGCCCGCAGCCCAGCGACAACTGGATCGTCGACAAGATCCAGAGCAGCTACCGCTACAGCCGCAACCTCGACGGCCTGAACCTCAAGGTGGCCAGCGAACAGGGCATGGTCCGGCTTTCCGGCGAGGTGGTCAGCAGCGAGCAGAAGACCATTGCGGTGGAGGTGGCACGGCAGATCGTCGGCGTGCGAGGCGTGGATGCCGACCTGTTGAAAATCGCCAGCAAGGTAGAGGGTTGATCGTGCAAAACGCACGACCCCAGGCAGGCCATCGTGCAGGATACGTGCTTGGTGGCCCTTGGCGTTATCTATAACTGTCTGTTTTAAAAGGAATTTTAAAGAAGGCGAAGACTGGCATGCAGGCTGCAACTTCCTGTCTAGGTTCGAATAAAAACACAGCAGGAGGAGCCGGCATGAATCGCCCATTCGTCAACCGCCCGCAGATCGCCGATTCGCCCTGGCGTCAGTGCCTGTTTCTGGGCTTAGCACTGCTGCTGACACTGGCCGCTGGCCAGTTCTACTACAGCTGGCAGACGGCGCGCCTGGCCGAGCAGGTGGCGGCGCAAACCGCGATGTTGACGCAGATCCAGGCGAGCCGTGCCAACACGTTGGTCAAAGTCACCGCGCCATTGCCGGCTGCCAAGGCTTCGCCAACCCATCTGGACGCTGTCGTCCATGAACAACGCTGGGTGTTCTGAATGCCGTACCGGATCGATTTCAAAAAGAAAGGAGAACCATCATGCTGAGTTGGGCTATCACTTTCCTGATCATCGCCATCGTTGCTGCCGTGCTGGGCTTCGGTGGTATCGCCGGCGCCGCCACTGGCATCGCGAAGATTCTGTTCATCGTCTTCCTGGTCCTGTTCGTGGCTTCTTTCTTCTTCGGACGCGGCAGAGGTTGAGCATGAGCCGGATGCTTTGCACAACCCTGGCTACCGCCCTGTTGCTGGGCGGTAGCGCCGCGGCGATAGCAGCCAATGACGGCCAGGTCCGGGTCGATCAGCTGCTCGGTTCGGACCCCGAGTACCGCGAAACGTGGCAGGACACGATCAAGGGCGAGGAGCGCCTGCCCGATTGGGTCATCAATTTATCCGGCAGCTCGCAACACCAGATGTCGGCGGTTACCGAGGATGGTGACCAGTTCTTGGTGGGCCCTTTATGCGAATCCCCGTCCAACTGCACGTACAAGCGCCTCGTGGTGGCGTTCAGTTGGGACAAGGATCATGCCTACGGGATGCTCGTCGAAGTCCCCGAAGGCCTGCCCGCGGACAAATCACCCACCCGGCATGCGCAGTATCGCTGGCTGGGTGACCCGGACGATGGGATGAAAGCCATGCTGCAGGAGCAGCTCAAACGGGACCCGAAGTGGTACTGACCAAGGGTCACGCACGTGTAACGTCCTAGAAGCTGAACCTTTTTATCTTTCAGGCTTCTATGGTGCGCCGCTCCGAGGAGGGGTGACGCATGACCAAGGGGCTGGGCTGTTCTGATTGTTGCAGGATCGGAGTGGCCTAGGGGTACAGGGAGTACCTCCGCAATGGGCCGGGTCAGATAGGGCGGTATCGGAAGTTTTGACCGGCGGTGTCAGATTAGGCGCAAAGCCAGGTCAGACTTCCGAGACGCCTATATAAGAAAGACGTCTGGTTGCTTTCAGTATTTTTCCCTCAAGACACATTTTGTCTCGACCGTATATCGAAATTTTTTCGGTGGGCGGGTCTCGGACCATTAGCCCGCTGGGTACCATTCGGATTGTCGAACAAGGGATAAAAACCCCCGTATGGATGCTGGTAAATCTGCCGGAAAATGGCGCTTTGGTCTTGTTCGGAAATCCGAACGCCGAAAAATCGACCCCTTCTGATGCGCAAATTTCCCTTCAGCCCCCATGCCGATTCGGCATGGGGTAGTCATTTCCGGCATTAGACTGCCCCCCTTCCCGTCGCAATAGTTGCCGCCTTTTTTCGCAGGCCCGAGCGCCCGGCGCTCGCTTGCGGTGACCTTCGATGGCGTCGCCGCACGGAAGTCCAACGCTACCCAATACGCTGGCAAAGGCTCTGGGATGCGTTTTTCCGCCTGGCACCCATGACCACTAGAAGAAAGGGTAAAGACATGAAGAAGGCAAAACTGAGCCTCGCCTGGCAGATCCTCATCGGACTTGTCCTGGGCGTTGCGATCGGCGCGCTGCTGAACCATTTCAGTGCAGAAAAGGCATGGTGGATCAGTAACGTCCTGCAGCCTGCCGGTGACATCTTCATTCGCCTGATCAAGATGATCGTCGTCCCGATCGTGATTTCGTCGCTGATCGTGGGCATCGCCGGAGTTGGCGACGCGAAGAAACTGGGCAGCATTGGCCTGAAGACCATCATCTACTTCGAGGTGGTGACCACCATCGCTATCGTCGTGGGCCTGGTGCTGGCCAACCTGTTCCACCCAGGTGCCGGTATCGACATGAGCACTCTGGGCACCGTCGACATCTCCAAGTACCAGGCCACTGCGGCCGAGGTGCAGCATGAGCATGCCTTCATCGAAACCCTGCTCAACCTGATCCCGTCGAACATCTTCGCGGCTGTCGCCCGTGGCGAGATGCTGCCGATCATCTTCTTCTCGGTGATGTTCGGCCTGGGCCTGTCGAGCCTGCCGGGCGATCTGCGCGACCCGCTGGTGCGTACCTTCCAGGCCGTGTCGGAGACCATGTTCAAGGTCACCCACATGATCATGAACTACGCGCCGATCGGTGTGTTCGCCCTGATCGCGGTCACTGTCGCCAACTTCGGCTTCGCCTCGTTGCTGCCTTTGGCAAAGCTGGTCCTGCTGGTGTACTTCGCCATTGCCTTCTTCGCCTTCATGGTGCTGGGCCTGGTTGCCCGCCTGTTCGGCTTCTCGGTCATCAAGATCATGCGCATCATGAAAGATGAGCTGATCCTGGCCTACTCCACTTCCAGCTCCGAGACCGTCCTGCCGCGCGTGATCGAGAAGATGGAAGCCTATGGCGCGCCGAAATCGATCTGCAGTTTCGTGGTGCCGACTGGTTACTCCTTCAACCTCGACGGCTCGACCCTGTACCAGAGCATCGCGGCGATCTTCATTGCCCAGCTGTACGGCATCGACCTGTCCTGGAGCCAGCAACTGCTGCTGGTGCTGACCTTGATGGTCACCTCCAAGGGCATTGCCGGTGTGCCGGGTGTTTCCTTCGTGGTCTTGCTGGCGACTTTGGGCAGTGTGGGCATTCCGCTGGAAGGTCTGGCATTCATCGCCGGTGTCGACCGCATCATGGACATGGCCCGCACCGCCCTGAACGTGATCGGCAATGCCTTGGCCGCCCTGGTCATCGCCCGTTGGGAAGGCATGTACGACGCCGCCAAGGGCGAGCGCTACTACAGTTCGCTGCTGGCCGGCCACAAGCATGACGCGGTGGTTGCGACTGCAGGCGAGCCTGCCAAGGTCGTGCAGCAGAACCACTAAGCACACGCACCTCACAAAAAGCCCCGACTTGATCGGGGTTTTTTGTTGCCTGGCAGTTTGTCATGGCTTTGCCGGAGCGGATTTACCCGCGAACAAGGGCAAAGCCCTTGCCCTGGCCCCAGCCCACTGGCGCGATACGCTATCATTCGGGCATTTTTCAGGGGGAACACACGGATGCTCAACGGCCTTTGGCTCGGCTTTTTCCTGGTGGCGGCGGTCAGCGCCCTGGCCCAATGGCTGGTCGGCGGCAATGCCGGTATCTTCGCGGCAATGGTCGAGAGCATCTTCGCCATGGCCAAGCTGTCGGTGGAGGTCATGGTCCTGCTGTTCGGTACCCTCACCCTCTGGCTGGGCTTCCTGAAAATCGCCGAACAGGCGGGTATCGTGGAGTGGCTGGCCAAGGTCCTGGGGCCCTTGTTCGCTCGCCTGATGCCGGAAGTGCCGCCTGGGCACCCTGCCCTAGGCCTGATCACCATGAACTTCGCCGCCAACGGCCTGGGCCTGGACAACGCGGCAACGCCCATCGGCCTGAAGGCCATGCGCGCCCTGCAGGAACTCAACCCCAGCAGCACCACCGCGAGCAACGCGCAGATCCTGTTCCTGGTACTCAATGCGTCGTCCCTGACCCTGTTGCCGGTGACGATCTTCATGTACCGCGCCCAGCAAGGGGCCATGGACCCGACCATGGTGTTTTTGCCGATCCTGCTGGCCACCAGTGCTTCGACCCTGGTTGGCCTGCTCTCGGTGGCGGTCATGCAGCGCCTGCGCCTGTGGGACCCGGTGGTGCTCGCCTACCTGGTGCCCGGCGCCCTCTTGCTGGGGGCGTTCATGGCGTTTCTCGGCACCCTCTCGGCAACGGCGCTGGCCAGCCTGTCGTCGATCCTGGGCAACCTGACGTTGTTCGGCGTGATCATTCTGTTCCTGGTCATTGGTGCGCTGAGACGGGTCAAGGTCTACGAGGCCTTCGTCGAGGGCGCCAAGGAAGGTTTCGATGTGGCCAAGGGCTTGCTGCCCTACCTGGTCGCCATGCTGTGCGCGGTCGGTGTGCTGCGTGCGTCCGGCGCCCTCGAGCTGGCGCTGGACGGCATTCGTCATACAGTGGAGTGGATCGGCCTGGACACCCGTTTCGTCGATGGTCTGCCCACGGCGCTGGTCAAGCCGTTCTCTGGCAGCGCGGCACGGGCCATGCTGATCGAGACCATGCAGACCCACGGCGTCGACAGCTTCCCTGCCCTGGTGGCGGCGACGGTGCAGGGCAGCACCGAGACCACCTTCTATGTGCTGGCGGTGTACTTCGGCGCGGTGGGCATCCAGCGGGTGCGGCACGCCGTGGGGTGCGCCCTGCTCGCCGAGCTGTCCGGGGTGATCGCGGCGATCCTGGTCTGCTACTGGTTCTTCGCCTGAGCCTGGCTGGCCTGGGTCACGGTCCAGTTCACCAATTGCCCGACCAGTTGGTCGCTGGCATTGCCGAACCCCGCCACGACCGCTGACACCTGTTTGTCAGCCAGCGGCTGGCGCACTTCGAAGCGATGGCTGGCGAGGATGCGCTGGCTGCGTCCGTCCACCAGTCGCGCGTCATAGCGGATCACCACGTCCACCGCGCCCTGTGCGCGGTACTCGCTCTGGAATGCCTGCAGTTCGCCGGCCAGCTCGTAATCGGCCTGCAGGTTGCTGTCATCGGCGCTCAGGCGCTGCACCCGCCCGTCGCGCTGGAAACCATCGAGCAAGCGGTTGCGCATCAACAATGGCGCCGGATCGCTCCAACGTGCGCCCTTGTAGCTGCTGATCACATCGCCTTGGGGGATCACTGCGATACGGGGCGTGGCCAAGACCTCACTGGCCAGTGGCTTGTTCAGACGCAGCGACCAGTCCAGCGCGCTGGCGGTTCGGCTGGGTTGGTTCACCGGCAGGCGGTAGGTGTCCACCGGCTCGGTCTTGGGCAGGATCGAACAGGCGGTGGCCAGGCTCAAGGTGGCGGCCCAGGCCAGAAGGCGCAGCGACGGTCTCATGGCTGGAACTCCTTGTTGTTGTCTCGGCCCAGCAGATAGCCGCTTGGGTCGGCCTCCAGGCGCCGGGAGATGCCTTTGAGCGCGTTGAGGGTTTCGCGCAGTTCACGGATGGCCGGTGCCAGTTGATTCAAGCCCTGGGCGCCACCGTCGATGGCCTCGCGGTTGTCATTGAGCATCTGGTTGATGGTCTGGGTACTCTCGGCGAGCGACTGCATGGCCTGTTCAGCGCTGTCGATGGCCTGCTTGCCTTCGCTGCCGACCAGGCTGTTGGCGTTGCGCATCAAGGCCTGGGTCTCGGCCAGGGTGGCATTGGCCTGTTTACCGAGCTGGGCCAATTGATCGATGGCTTGGCTGATTCCGCCCTTGTGGCTGGCGAAGGTGCCGGTGGTCTGCTCCAGGTTGGCCAGGGTGTTGCTCAGGCGCTCGATGTTGTCTTCGGAGAACATCTGGTTGGCGTTGTGCAGCAGCAGGTTGATGTTGGTCACCAGGTCACTGCTGTCGTTGAGCAGGCGCGAGATGGGCGATGGCGAGGCGACGATCACCGGCAGTTTGCCGTCCTTGCCCTTGAGTTCGGGGCTTTTCGGCGTACCGCCACTGAGCTGGATGAACGAGTTGCCGGTGACGCCGGCCAGGGTCAACTTGGCCTGGGTGTCTTCCTTGACCGGCGTGTCGGCGCTCAGGCGGATGCGGGCCAGGACCCGACGCGGGTCCTTGGGGTCCAGGCGCAGGGTGCTGACGTCGCCGACCTTGATGCCGTTGTACTGCACCGGGCTGCCCCGTGACAGGCCGGACACCGCTTCGTTGAACACCACTTCGTAGTCCTTGAAGGTGTCATCGACACTCGACTTGGTCAGCCACAGGCCGAACAGCATGGCGCCGGCCACCACCAGGACGGTGACCAGGCCGATCAGGACATGATGAGCTCGGGTTTCCATTGTTCAGTGCTCCTGCCCGGCGCCGGCGGCGGCGTGTTCCGCCGCCCGCCCGCGCGGGCCGTGAAAGTATTCGTGGATCCAGGGATCGTCGGTCTGCTCGACCTGGGACAGGGGGCCGGCCACCAGGACCTTTTTCTGTGACAGCACCGCGACCCGATCGGTGATGGTGTAGAGCGTGTCCAGGTCGTGGGTGATCAGAAACACCGAAAGGCCCAAGGCATCGCGCAGGGTCAGGATCAACTGGTCGAACGCGGCGGCACCGATCGGGTCGAGGCCGGCGGTGGGCTCGTCGAGGAACAGGATGTCCGGATCGAGCGCCAGGGCACGGGCCAGGGCGGCGCGCTTGATCATGCCGCCGGACAGCGAGGACGGGTACTTGTCGGCGGCGGAGATCGGCAGGCCGGCCAGGGCCAGCTTGACCCCCGCCAGGTGCTCGGCGTCGGCCCGGGAGAGCCCGGCGTGTTCGATCAATGGCAGGGCCACGTTCTCGGTGACCGTGAGCGAGGAAAACAGCGCGCCCTTCTGGAACAGCACGCCAAAGCGTCGTTCCACCAGGGAGCGCTGCTCGCTGTTCAGTGTGGCCAGGTCCTGGCCGAACACCTTGACTTGGCCTCCGTTGGGCCGGCGCAGGCCGATGATGCTGCGCAGCAACACCGACTTGCCGCTACCCGAGCCACCGACCACGGCGAGGATCTCGCCGCGATACAGGTCCAGGTCGAGGTTTTCGTGCACGCTCTGGCTGCCGAATCGGTTACACAGCCCCCGGGCTTCGATCACTGCGTCTTGTGCGCCACTCACCAGCCCATCTCCATGAAGAACAGTGCGGCCACCGCATCGAGCACGATCACCACGAAAATCGACTGGACCACGCTGGAGGTGGTGTGCGCCCCCACCGATTCGGCGCTGCCGCTGACCTTGAAGCCTTCCAGGCAGCCGATGGCGGCGATCAGGAAGGCGAAGAACGGCGCTTTGACCAGGCCGACGATGAAGTGCTGCACGCCGATGTCGCTCTGCAGCAACGAAAGGAACATCGCTGGCGAGATGCCCAAGGACAGGGCACAGACCACGGCGCCGCCGACGATGCCGCAGATCATCGCGACGAAGGTCAACAGCGGCAGGGAGATCAGCAAGGCCAGCACTCGCGGCACCACCAGCAGTTCGATGGGGTTGAGCCCCAGGGTGCGGATGGCATCGATCTCTTCATTGGCTTTCATCGAGCCGATCTGTGCGGTGAAGGCGCTGGCGGTGCGTCCGGCCATGAGAATGGCGGTCAACAGCACGGCGAACTCCCGCAGGAAGGAAAACGCCACCAGGTCCACGGTGAACACCGTGGCGCCGAAGTCCGCGAGTACCGTGGCGCCGAGAAACGCCACCACCGCGCCCACCAGAAAGGTCAACAGTGCCACGATCGGTGCGGCGTCCAGGCCGGTCTGTTCGATGTGCGCCACCACCGGCGTGACCCGCCAGCGGTGAGGCTGCCAGGCTCTTCGGGCGAGCGTCTCGAGGATCAGGCCGATGAAGCCGAGCAATTGCCGGGTGTCCTCCCAGAGGGTGGCGACGGCGCAGCCGATGCGCTCGAGCAACAGCAGCAAGACGGGGCGTTCGGCTTCCTTGACCGGGATGCAGTAGTCCTGCACCGAGCAGTAGACGTTCTTTAGCAAGGCGCGGCTGGCTTCGGGTAGGTCGTTGGTGCAATGCGACAGGCGTTCGGAACCGAGCAACTCGGCCAGCAGCGAGGCGCCGGCGGTGTCGAGTCGGCCCAGTTGGCTCAGGTCGGCGATCGTGTCGTCACCATACTGCGAGCGCAGCCGTTCGCTCTCGCGCTTGAGGCTGGCGTAGTGGGCCAAGGTCCAATCACCGGCGATGCGCAGGCAAGCCGGTTGGCTGCTGGTGTCCAGGGTGGCGCTGGGGGTGGTCATAGGCTCCATGCATCTGACAGGGCGCTAGGCGTCGACTCAGATCATAGCGCACCAGAGCGGCCGGGGCTGCTGAGCTGTCGCTTGCCACCGGCACTCTGGGAGCGGGGTTGTCCGCGAATACGTCGGTGAAAGCAACACAAGACCGTTGCGCCCAAGCCTCACTGGGCTGGCGCGTCGTCGAGCACCTTGAAGCGCAGCACGCCAATCACCTGGCCATCCTCGGTCAGCACCCTCACCTGCCACTTGCCCACCGGGTTGGGCGGGAAGTTCTGTTTGTAGGTCCAGGCCCGATAGCCTTCCTTTCGCCCGCCATGGATGTCCAGGGCGATGCGGTCGACTTCTTTGCCGTTCAACTGCCACACATGATAGATGCGCTCGTTCAGGCCGCGCGGGGCGTTGATCGCGGTATAGGCATACAGGCCGCCGCTGCGGATGCGACTGACAGGGACTTCGTCGAGAGAGTCGCCGGGCTGGCGGTTCTGCACTTCAGTACTGACGGCCACTTCAGTCATCCACAGGGTCGCCGGGGGTACCCAGGAGCGCAACAGCCAACCGCCGCCGCCGACAGTCAGCGTCACCAGCACCAACGCCACTGCGCGGCGCCAGTTGTTGATCGGGAAACTGCTGGCCAGGCTCGGGAACGACAGCGCCATGGCGGCAATCAATGCCAGTTTGAAGCTTTGCGCGGTCGTCAGGTGCAGGATGATCGGCAACGCGGTCAGCAAGGCGGCGAACAGCGTTAGGGTGTGCAACGCCAGGAACAGCCAGCGTCGGGGCGCCAGCCACTTATAGTACAGCGGGTCGATGATCGAGATGAGGCCAGCCGCGCCGAGCAAGCCCGTGAACACCAGTTGGCCGCTGTTCCAGGTGGTGGTGATGAAGAAGAACGGCAGGACGAAGAACAGGCTTTCCTGGTGGATCATCTGCGTCGCATAGCGCAGCAGCGGTTGGGGAATCTCGCGTTTGAAGACCTTGGCGAACAGGCCTGTCAGGGTGTTCTCCAGCATCAGCCAGATCCAGCTGACCAGCATGAGGATGGCGACCCAGCTGGCCAGGCTGGCCTGGCGGTCGACGAGGATGAAACTGCCGATGCCGGACAGGAAGCCACCCAGCGCGATGACGCCGGGATAGCGCTTGAGCAGCTCGATCACGCGGATGACGAAATGGGGTATCGGGGGCATGGACGCAACAGACAAGAACGTGAGTGAGGCCAGGCAGGCCCTATCGCGGTAAAAGCCCGCGATAGGATGGGAACTGGCAAGATGATGCCGCAGGATACTGCCAAATCAGGGCTGGCGTGTAGCGCCGTCGGGCTCAGGTGCCCGATGGCGCCGCAGGCGCAGCAGGCCCACGGCCAGGATCACCCCCAATAGCAAGGCGAGTAGCCCATAAAGTTCGTCGAAGCCCAGCAGTGGCTTCTCGATGCGCAAATAACCGGGCTCCTTGAGCAAGGTACGCAAGGCGGCGTCGGCCTGCTTGAGGCTCACCTGGCGCAGCTTGCGCGCCGGGTCACGGAAGCGCCCGTCGTTGTAGTCGTTGAGCGCGCCCCAGTAATAGTCCGCCAGAGCGCTGTTGCCTTGGGTGCTCCAGCTTTCCCGGGCGATGGCCGCGTCCTTGATGCGAGCGAAGGTGTCCGGGTCCAGGCCGTTCTTGCGCAGATGATCGAACAACTGTTCCATCACCTTGATCGCCCGGTCGACATCCTGGCGTTCGAGGTCTGCGTTCAGGGCCAGCATGCCGGTATCGCCGAAGCTTTCGCGCCGCACCGATGGCCCGTAGGACAAGCCATGGCGCAGGCGTAACTGGTCGTACAGCGCCCAGTCCAGATAGCGCGAGAGCAGATCGAGGGTGGCGTTCTGGTCGTTGTCGGTCTCAGGCTCGATGAACAGCCAGTGCAGCTTGACGCTGTCGCCCAGCCAGCCGCGGGTCAGGTCGCGGCGTTGCTCGGCCTGTTGGGTGATGGTGTCGAGGTTACGACGCTCGCCCGGCTCGGTGGCCGGCAGTTCGCCGTAGGTGCGTTCCAGGTAGGCCGGCAGCAGGCGGTCCAGGCCGCCCACCACGATCAGGGTCATGTTGTTGGCGGCATACCAGCGTTCGCGCAGGGTTTTCACCTGCTCGAGGGTCATGTCGTCGAGGTTGGAGCGTTCGGCACACTTCAGGCCCAGCTCCACGGCCAACTGGTCGCTGCCTGGGTGGCCGATGTCCTGGCGGTCGAGCCAGCGTTGCAAGTGGCCGTAATGGCCGCCGTCCTCGCGTTCGATGATCTTTTTCGCGGTCGCCAGGGACGTGGCGTCGATGCGCGTGTCGCGGATCACCGACAGCAGCAGGTCCAGGACCTTGCGTTGGTTGCGCGCGGGCGCTTCGATCACGAAGGTGGTGTCGGCACTGCTGGTGTAGGCGTTCCACTCACCGCCCAGCGATTGCAGGCGCTCTTCCAGACCCCCTTCGCCGGTGTCGTCGATGCCGCTGAACAACAGGTGTTCGAGCAGATGCGGCAGTTCCTTCTGGTCACAGTCGAAATCATCCAAGCCGACGCCGACCACCAGGCGAATGGCCACATGATCGCGCTCATAGCCGGACTTGAGGATCACCTGCAGGCCGTTGGGCAACAGGTACCCCTCCACCCGCGAACGATCGAGGGCAAACGAGGGCAGGCTGCAGATCAGCAGGCAAACGAACATCAGGCAACGCATCGGCGAGCTCGGGTCTCCAGGTGTGTTCGAGTTTCAGGACAGGCGGGCCTCGTCCGGCACGCTGTCGAGCAGAAGTCCGCCCGTATCCGCGCCGCCCAGTACGACATAGGCACTGCTGCAGAACAAAGAGTTCAATCGCTTCATGTCGGCGATCAGCTCCAAGTGTAGCGAACTGGTTTCGATACTCTGCACCACTTTACGTTGCAGGCGGCTGACATGTGCGTGGGCCAGGCGCCGCTCCTGTGCGCGGAAACGGCGCTTCTCGCGCAGCAGCAAGCGCGCACTCTCGGGGTCTGCACTGAGGAACACCGACAAGCCCAGGCGCAGGTTGGCCAGCAACTGTTCCTGAAGGCCAGTGAGTTCTTCCAGCCCGACTTGGGAAAACTCCCGGCGCTGCGAGGTCTTTTGCTGTTGGACTTTGCGCAGCATGCGCTCGATCAGGTCGCTGGCGAGCTTGAGGTTGATGGCCAGCTCGATGATCTCTGCCCAGCGCCGGTTGTCCTGTTCGCTCAGGTCTTCCCGGGACATCTGTGCCAGGTACAGCTTGATGGCGCTGTACAAGGCTTCGGCATCCTCGCCCAGGGCGCGCACTTGCTGAGGCAGTGCGGTCTGGGTGCCGCGTAGCGCGCCGAGCATGGCTTCGAGCAGGTTGTCGACGATATCGCCTAGGCGCAGGGTTTCGCGGGCGGCGTTGGCCAGGGCCAGGCTCGGTGTGCTCAGGGCGGTGGCGTCCAGGTGGCGTGCCTTGATCGGCCCATTGCCGTTCTCGCGTTCTGGCAGTAACCAACTGCACAACCGACCCATGGGTTTGACCGTGGGCAGCATGACCAGGCAGCGCAGCGTGTTGTAGAGCAGGTGGAAGCCGATCACCAGCTCCTGGGGGCTGAAAGTCAGCGAGTCCATCCAGTCCACCAGCGGATGCAGCACGGGAATGATCAGTACCAGGCCGATCAATTTGTACAGCAGGCTGCCCAGGGCGACCCGGCGGCCGGCGGAGTTCTGCATGCTGGTGGTCAGGAAGGCCAGCAGGCCGCTGCCGATGTTGGCGCCCACCACCAGGCCGATCGCCACCGGCAAGCTGATGACTTCGGCGCCCGCGAGGGTGGCGGTGAGTAGCACGGCGGCCAGGCTGGAATAGGACACCAGGGCGAACAAGGCGCCCACCAGGGCATCGAGCATGATGTCGCCGGTCAGCGAGGCGAACAGCACTCGTACACCCTGGGCATGGGTGATCGGCGCGGCAGCCTGCACGATCAGTTGCAGGGCCAGGATGATCAGGCCCAGGCCGATGCCCACGCGCCCGAGCTGGCCGGCGCGGGTCTGTTTGCGCGAGAGGAAGAAGATCACCCCGAGGAAGATCAGCAGTGGCGACAGCCACGACAGGTCGAAGGTCAGCACCCGCGCCATCAGCGCGGTGCCCACGTCGGCGCCCAGCATGATCGCCAGTGCCGGGGTCATGGCCATCAAGCCCTGCCCCACGAACGAGGTCACCAGCATCGCGGTGGCGTTGCTGCTCTGCACCATGGCGGTGACCACGATGCCGGCGACAAAGGCCAGCGGGCGCTTGCTCATGTTCTGGCTGAGCACACGACGCAGGTTTGAGCCGTACACGCGCAGGATGCCGGTACGCACGATATGCGTGCCCCACACCAGCAAGGCCACGGCGGACAGCAAGTTGAGCAGGGTCAGCATGTTCTGGGCCCCCTTGTTGCCTTGTGCCCCAGGCTGGGGCCAATAGGTGAAGCTGTGAGCCGGGCCCGGGGGTGGGCTGTTTTTTGGGGCTCACTGAAGCTTTAGTTGTTTTGCGGACCTGCCGCCAGCTTCGCATGCTCGCCAGGCATTTGAAACATTTGAGTCATGAAAGGGCTGTCATCAACCCGAGGGAACTTCGCGCCAGAAACGAGAAAGGACCCCGAAGGGCCCTTTCTTTCTTGCGCTTCCTGATCTTATTGACCCGGAATGTCTTTGCGCAGTTTCACCGGTTCATGCTCCTTGCCTTGTTTTCGTGCCAAGGCGGTGCGCATGCGGATGTTGATCGCCTCGACCGCCAGGGAGAACGCCATGGCGAAGTAGACGTAGCCTTTTGGTACATGCACGTCGAAGGATTCGGCAATCAGCACTGTACCGACCACGATCAGGAACGACAGGGCCAGCATTTTCAGCGACGGGTGCTTGTCGATGAACTCGCTGATGGTGCCGGCGCAGAGCATCATCACCAGTACGGCAACGATGATCGCGGCGATCATCACCGGTACGTGGGAGACCATGCCCACGGCAGTGATCACCGAGTCCAGCGAGAACACGATGTCGATGATGGCGATCTGGATAATGGTGTAGAAGAACTTGCCGCCTGCGCCCTTGGGCTCTTCCGCGTTTTCGTCCTCGCCTTCGAGGCCGTGGTAGATCTCTTGGGAGCTCTTCCAGAGCAGGAACAGGCCACCGAAGAACAGGATCAGGTCACGCCCCGAGATGCCCTGCTCGAAGATGACGAACAGGTCGTCGGTCAAGCGCATCACCCAGGTGATCGACAGCAGCAGCATGATGCGGGTGACCATGGCCAGGGCCAGGCCGAAGATCCGCGTGCGCGGCTGCATGTGCTTGGGCATGCGGCTGACCAGGATCGAGATCATGATGATGTTGTCGATACCGAGAACGATCTCAAGCGCCGTAAGAGTAAAAAAGGCAACCCAGATTTCCGGGCTGGTCAGCCATTCCATGTGTTTTCCTTTGAACGATAAGGGCGACGCACCCAGGCGGGTGCGTCGCGGTTGAATAGTGCGCGTTTCTTACAGACTGCTGAACAGCGGGAAGATCCCCATGAGCAGCGCGGCGAGCATTATGCACAGGCACACGAGTACTGCCCACTTGAGCGTGAAGCGCTGGTGATCGCCGAATTCGATACCCGCCAGAGCCACCAGCAGGTAGGTAGAGGGTACCAAGGGGCTCAGCAGGTGTACCGGCTGTCCGACGATCGACGCGCGGGCCATTTCTACCGGAGTGATGCCATAGTGGCTGGCCGCTTCGGAGAGTACCGGGAGAACCCCGTAGTAGAAGGCGTCGTTGGACATGAAGAAGGTGAACGGCATGCTGACGATCGCCGTGATTACCGCCAGGTACGGCCCGAGTGCGTCGGGAATCACCGCCAACAGACTCTTGGACATGGCTTCGACCATGCCAGTGCCAGAGAGGATGCCGGTGAAGATACCCGCGGCGAAAATCAGCCCGGTCACGGCCAGCACGCTGCCTGCGTGGGCGGCGATGCGGTCTTTTTGCTGCTGCAGGCACGGGTAGTTGACGATCATCGCGATGCTGAAGGCGATCATGAACAGCACCGGCAGCGGCAAGGCGCCAGCGATCAGGGCGACCATCAGCGCGGCGGTCAGGGCGCCGTTGAACCAGATCAGCTTGGGCCGACGGGCTTCCGGGAACTGCGAAACGGTGATCTCGCTGTGGTCGATGTCGTCGGTGGGCAGGTGCAGTTCGCCCAGCCGGGCCCGTTCGCGCTTGCCGTAGAGGTAAGCGATGGCCAGGATCGCCACCACGCCGAACGCCATGGCCGGGATCATCGGCACGAAGATGTCGGACGGGTCGACATGCAGGGCGCTGGCGGCACGAGCGGTGGGGCCGCCCCAGGGGGTCATGTTCATCACGCCGCCCGCGAGGATGATCAGGCCGGCCATGATCCGCGGGCTCATTCCCAGGCGGCTGTAGAGCGGCAGCATGGCGGCGCAGCAGATCATGTAGGTGGTGGCGCCGTCACCGTCGAGCGAGACCACCAGCGCCAGCGCCGCGGTGCCGACCGACACTTTGAGCGGGTCACCTTTGACCAGCTTGAGGATCTTGCGCACGGCCGGGTCGAACAGGCCGGAGTCGATCATCAGGGCGAAGTAGAGAATGGCGAACATCAGCATGACGCCGGTGGGCGCGAGCTTGCTGATGCCTTCGAGCATCATGGGGCCGATATGGCTGTAGAAGCCACCGAACAGGGCGAACAGGATCGGTACCAGGATCAGGGCGATCAAGGCCGACAGGCGCTTGGTCATGATCAGGTACATGAACGAAATGACCATGGCGAAGCCGAGGAAGGTCAGCATGGCGGTACTCCAGGCGGTGCGCTGCGAAAGGAAAGTCGATTCGGGCGGGTCAGCGCGTCAGGCGCTGCGCGGGGAGTAGCCGGAGGGGTACAGCGAACAGGCGGGCACAGGAAAACATCGGGTATCACCATTGTTGTTGTTGATTGGGCCGGGCGCGGAAACTTCCGGGTGCCCTGGCTGACCGGTCTGCTGCCGGTGGTGGGGCTATCCTATTGGCGGAAGCTTTCAGCCAGCTTTCGGCTGGAACCAGGCGACAGGAGGTAGTGCCGATGCCCGATGTTATGGAAGGTGGCTGCCATTGCGGCGCCCTGCGCTATCGCCTGCAAGGCGAGCTGACGGATATCGCCCATTGCCACTGCTCGATCTGCAGGCGCGTCAGCGGTGGTCTGGTGGTGACCTGGCTTACCTTGCCCCGCGACGATTTCATGTGGCTCACGGGGACGCCGGGTTGTTATGTCGCCCCGGCCAGTTGCAGCCGTTACTTTTGCACCAACTGCGGGGCTCATGTGGCGCTGGTGACGCTGCACAGCCCCGATAGCATCGACGTGACGGTAGCGACCCTGGACCACCCGGAACGGGTGCGGGCCAACCGACACATCTGGACCAGCAGCCGGTTGCCGTGGTTGCATCTGGATGAGGATTTGCCTGGAGAGGCGCAGGAGAGCACTTGATGGCGGGGAACGGATGGGTTGTTCGCGGGTGAGCCCGCTATCACCTGGTCTGCGGTGAATCCTGCGGGAGCGGGGTTACCCGCGAACGAGGCGTCATCGTCCCGAGCGGGATCAAGGAAGCTGCAAACCACCCGCGGCTTTGTGCAGTTCCCTCAAATGCACGCCGATCTGCTTCACATTGGCCTCCACCGCCGCGATCTCGTTGGCCCGCGAAGGCTCGAGCAGTGCCCGTACTTCCTTGTCCAGATCGGTGCTCAGGCGCAGCAATTGGGCCTGGCGCTCGCTACTGATCTTCTCGAGCTGCTTGCGCTCTTCTGGCTGTGGCAAGCCATAGCCCTTGTTTTCCAGCAACTCCGCCGGCCGGCTGAGGAAGCCGCTGTTGGCGAGCATCTTCTGCAAGGTGTCGTTGGCCTTGGAGATACTGCCGTCCTTGAGGGCGGTGGCGTTCAGGTAGCGCTGTTTGACCTCGTCCTGGGCCAGCAGCAGCTGGCGGCGAAGGCTGGCCTGTTCGAGCAGCAACAACGCGGCGCTGGTGCGCAGGTCTGCCTGCTGGAACCAGGTACTGCGGTCTTTGGCATCCAGGGCCAACCAGTCTTCGACGTTGTCCTGCTTGATCGGCAGCTGTTTCTTCAGCACATCGAACATGGCCTGGTAGCGCTCGCGGTAGGAGTCGAAGCGATAGCCCAGGCGCAGGGCCTCACGTGGGTCATCCAGGACACTGGTATCGGCCAGCCCCCGCCCTTTGAGTACTTCCAGAAGGCCGTTGGGCATGATGCTGTCCAGATCGTTCAGCCGTGGATTGCCAGTGCCACTGCGCAGCAGTTTCAGGGACTCGACCGCACAATTGTTGGACAGGAAGTAATAGTTGCCGTCATAGCTCCAGTGAATCTCCGCAGCCTGGCGCACCAGGCTTTCAACCTCTTGACGGCTGAGCTTGAGCGGGATCGACGCCAGGCTGCGCAGTTCGGTCTTGGTGTACTCGTCGATCACCTGGCTCAGTGGCAGCACGAACAATCGCGAAGGGTAGGCACCGGTCAGGCCGTCCCAGCTGGACAACTGCACGTCATTGACGAACGCCCGGTATGACAGCACCAAGTGTTGGTCCAGGTCCAGCCGGCAGTCTGGGCCACGAGGCCTGCCAGGGGCGCAGATCACCAGGCGCAACATGCTGTGGCCCCAACGGCTCACCCAGTTCTGGTTGGCTTCGGCCAGCAGGTAATCGACCTCATAGACCCTCTGCGGGTCGATCTCGCCCAGAGGCTGGCGGGCGAAGTCGGTTCCGGCATTGAGAAATGGCAGACCGCTGACGCAGGTGTTCTGCTGCGGAGCCCAGCCGAAGTGGTCGCGCAGGTATTGATTCAGCGCGGGGCGGCGGCAGGCATAGCTCGGGTCGAGGAGGAAGTACTCCATGTTGACCGCAACGAACTCCTTGGGGCTGCTCAGCTCGTAGCTGTCAGGGCTGCGGGCCAGTTGGCCATTGTGTTGCTCGCGTTCGCCGCGGCGGCCGACATACTGGGGCCACCCGGCCAGGTCGAGCAGGCGCGGGTCATCGCTCAGGGTAAAGCGCCGTTCAGCCTGGCCTCGGCACTGCTCAGGCAGGCCGATCTTGCCCAAGGTGCCCTGCTGGCGCTTGCAGCGGGTGATCACCTGGCGTTCGGCCCCGGGCCAAAGGCGGGCGCGGTCGTAGATGTGCGTCAGTTCGTGAAGCACGGTGGCCAGCAGCTCCTGACGGACCGTGCCATGGGGGCGGTTGGTCTGCTTTTTGGCCGCGCTGCCATCGGTAAGGCTGGGCAGCAGACGGCGGTTCAGCTCAAGCGTCGCGACCGGCGACGCCTGGCCATAGGCGTCGGCAGGCATGCGCTCGCTCCAGCTGACCTGGATGCGTCGATCCAGTTGCTGCTTGAAACGGGGGGGAAGCTTGCCCATGGCCTCGTCGAGCAGGGCTTGGGAGGCCTGCTGCTGTTGAAGGTCGAGGCCGGTAGCCTGCAGCTCGAGCTGCAGGCCGGCCAGGGCGGGCGTGCCGAGCAGCGTCAGGACGCAGCCCAGCAGCCAGGCACGCACGTGGCTCACAGGGCGAGGATGGCTTCGGCCAGTACCTGGTCGCTGGCGTCGCGTGCTTCTGGGACGCGCTGACGAAGGGTGTCGAAGGCGGCCTCCAGTTGCGCGCCGCGGATCTCGCCATTGCTGGCGACGAAACTGGCGGCATCGTCGTGGGCTTGTTGCACCACTTTGGAATCGCGGATGGACGTCGTGGTGTCAGAGGTGAAATCGATCGAACGGCCAAAGGCACGGACGATGATATTGCTGGTGGCCACCAGGGTTTGTGCCTGGGCCAGGTCGGCCAGCAACAGCATGCCGAGGGCAGCGGCGATCAGCGGTTTACGCATGGAGCATCTCCGGAAGATACAAGGAGTCAGATATGTTTATTGGACGAGAATTGCCTCGGCCAGTTCACGGTCACCGACAGAATGGAACGCATGGGCATGTCGCAGCGAATCGAGTGCCGCCTGCAGACGGGCACTGCGGATCTGGCCGTCGGTGGCCACGAAGGCTGCGGCGTCGTCGCGGGCCTGGATGACCAGCTTGCGGTCGAACGGCGCGGAGGTCACCTTGCTGGTGACGTAACCGCTGGCGACCAGGCTCTGGGTGCTGACATCCATGGCATGGGCGCTTCCCACGCCGATGAGGGCGAACAGTAACGGCAACGAATAACGCATGGAGTTCTGAAGGCGATGGAGGTGAACGGCGAAGGCTACCCCGGATATGTCGGCCAAGGCCAGTGTGTCCGGTTTGAATGGGGTCGGTGTGCAGCCCTTTCGCGGGGGAAAGCCCCTTTCACTGGCATTGAGCAGCATCTTGGGGCTTGCCCGCGCTGGGTAGGCAGCGTCAGAGCGCAAGGATGGCCTGGGCCAGTTGCGCGTCGCTGGCTTGCAGGCTTGGCAGCTGCTGGCGGATATGGATGAACGCGCTTTCGAGCTTGGCGCCGCGGATCGCGCCTTCGCTGCCGACGAAGGTCGCGGCATCGTCACGGGCAGCCTGGACGATCTTGCTGTCACGGAACGACGAAGAGAGATCGGAGGTGGCATCGGTGGAGGCGGCTACGCCGCGCACGACCGTGTCGGTGGTGACGACGAAGCTGGTGGCGTTGGCAGTGCCGGCCAGGGCCAGCAGCAGGGCGGCGCCGATGAGGTGTTTACGGGACATGGTCGTGGACTCCTGCGTAAGGGTCTGGGTGGTTCTGGTTATTTGCCGCACGCTCGGCTCGTCGCGATGCTTTCAACCAAGCGGCTGAATGAAGCGTATCACGCGACGGC
This sequence comes from Pseudomonas sp. PKS, assembly GCF_051913525.1. Classification (NCBI taxonomy): domain Bacteria; kingdom Pseudomonadati; phylum Pseudomonadota; class Gammaproteobacteria; order Pseudomonadales; family Pseudomonadaceae; genus Pseudomonas; species Pseudomonas sp. PKS. The sequence continues at coordinate 60,795 of NZ_JBEGDO010000027.1, forward strand.
GATGCAGAGGCCAACTGCACGGGCTTCGCGGGGAACTGTTATGGTATGTTTTATGATTAGTAAAACTGTACCTGTTGGCGCTGGAGGCTGTGCACTAGAGCCCTGCAAACAAAAAGCCCGTCGCGGTTTCCCACGACGGGCTTTTGAAATTCTCGGGCGCCGGCCGAGGCCAGCGAGCCCGGGCTTAGCGCCAGAACGGCTTGCTCAGCTCTTCGTAACGCTGGGACTCGGTGATACCGGCGTCAGCCAGCAGACGACCGTCCAGGCGAGCCAGCTGACGGCGGCTGCTGATACGACGCTGCCACAGCAGCAGGGTCGACAGCGCGCGCAGAGGCAGCGAAGCGTGGGAGGCTTGAGCGTTGTTTTCGAAAACCAGATCGGAACTGAGGGTACGTTCCATGATGTGTCATCCTTCCGCTTATGGCGGCATTAGGTAGTGATTTAACTGATGCCAATGATCCTCCTCTGCTGTCCAGAACAGTAGATACAGTTAACCAGTATTGCGATCACTCAGTTAACTGTCCAAGCCGACTGTTGCACTCGAAATTGGCGAAACTGTACTGGTGCGCACTTGTTTGGTGCAAAAACGGCGCGGTTGGAATTTGTGACAACGCAAAAGTGATGTTTTTACAGGTACAGTAGTACAGTTTTTGTTGGTATTAGACGAGGCAGGCCAACAGACTGTATGGGTCAGAATGCAATCGCGGTAACAGCCCGCCCCCACGTAGGTGAGGACGGGCTGTTACCGCGAAAGGTTCAGGCAGGCTGTGCTGGATCAGCTGGCGAGCATGCGACCGCTTTCTTCCAGGTTTTCGTGCCAGCTCAACGCCTCGCGCAGAATGTGCGGGGTGTGGCCGCCACGCTGGCAGGCGCGGTCGAAATAGTCGTTCAGCGCGGCGCGGTAGTCCGGGTGCACGCAGTTGTCGATGATCGCCCGTGCGCGTTCGCGCGGTGCCAGGCCACGCAGGTCAGCCAGGCCTTGCTCGGTGACGAGGATGTCCACGTCATGCTCGGTGTGGTCCACGTGGCTGACCATTGGCACCACGCTGGAGATCGCGCCGCCTTTGGCGATCGATTTGGTGACGAATACGGCCAGGTGGGCGTTGCGGGCGAAATCGCCGGAGCCGCCAATGCCATTCATCATCTTGGTGCCACAGACGTGAGTGGAGTTGACGTTGCCATAGATGTCGAACTCCAACGCGGTGTTGATACCGATGATGCCCAGGCGACGCACCACTTCGGGATGGTTGGAGATTTCCTGTGGACGCAGGACGAGCTTGTCCTTGTAGCGCTCCAGGTTGCCGAATACATCTGCGTTGCGGCGGGTCGACAGGGTGATCGAGCTGCCCGAGGCAAAGCGCAGCTTGCCGGCGTCGATCAGATCGAAGGTCGAGTCCTGCAGCACTTCGGAGTACATGGTCAGGTCTTCGAACGGCGACTCGATCAGGCCGCACATGACCGCGTTGGCGATGCTGCCGATGCCGGCCTGCAGTGGGCCGAGCTTGTTGGTCATGCGGCCGGCATCCACTTCTCGCTTCAAGAAGTCGATCAGGTGGTCGGCGATGGCCTGGGTTTCGTCGTCCGGCGGCAGCACGGTGGACGGCGAGTCGGGTTGGTCGCTGATCACGATGCCGACGATCTTGGCCGGGTCGATCGGGATCGCGGTGCTGCCGATGCGGTCATCGACTTTCACCAGCGGAATAGGGGTACGGGTCGGACGGTAGGTCGGGATATAGATGTCGTGCAAGCCTTCGAGGTTGGCGTTGTGCGACAGGTTGATCTCGACTATCACCTGCTTGGCGAAGATCGCGAAGCTGGCCGAGTTACCTACGGATGTGGTCGGAACGATGTGGCCTTGCTCGGTGATCGCCACGGCCTCGATGACCGCGATGTCCGGCAGCTTGAGTTGCTGGTTGCGCAGTTGCTCGACGGTTTCCGACAAGTGCTGGTCGATGAACATCACCTGGCCGTCGTTGATGGCCTTGCGCAGGGTGCTGTCCACTTGGAACGGCATGCGGCGGGCGAGCACGCCAGCCTCGGTCAGCTGCTTGTCCAGGTCGTTGCCCAGGCTGGCGCCAGTCATCAGGCTGATCTTCAGGGGCGACTGCTTGGCGCGTTCGGCCAGGGCATGCGGCACGGCCTTGGCTTCGCCGGCGCGGGTGAAGCCGCTCATGCCGACGGTCATGCCGTCCTGGATCAGGCCAGCGGCATCAGCCGCACTCATTACCTTGCTGTGCAGGGAGGACAAGCGGATACGATCACGGTACATGGATTGTTATCTCGGGCTACTGAAGCTACTGGAGCGCAGTCTAGAGATTTCGCCCGTTGCCGTCCCACGACCATGGTCGTAGGCGAAGGCTGGATTTAGAGCCGTTGATCTGGATCATGCAAACGAAAAACCCCCGGGCATGACACCCGGGGGTTTTATGGGATGGCCTGCGCTTCTATATATAAGTGCAGGTGAGTCCGGCGATCATTCCACGGCCTTGACCATGTCCTCGATCACCTTCTTGGCATCCCCGAACACCATCATGGTCTTGTCCAGGTAGAACAGTTCGTTGTCCAGGCCTGCGTAGCCGCTGGCCATGGAGCGCTTGTTGACGATGATGGTCTTGGCCTTGAACGCCTCGAGGATCGGCATGCCGGCGATCGGCGACTTGGGGTCGTTCTTCGCTGCCGGGTTCACCACGTCGTTGGCGCCCAGCACCAGCACAACATCGGCCTGGCCGAACTCGGCGTTGATGTCTTCCATCTCGAAGACCTGGTCGTACGGCACCTCGGCTTCGGCCAGCAGCACGTTCATGTGCCCAGGCATGCGCCCCGCCACCGGGTGGATTGCGTATTTAACGGTCACGCCGTTGTGGGTCAGCTTCTCGGTCAGTTCCTTGAGCGCGTGCTGGGCGCGGGCCACCGCCAGGCCGTAGCCAGGCACGATGATCACGCTGTCGGCGTTGCTCAGCAGGAAGGTTGCGTCGTCGGCCGATCCGGACTTCACCGGACGCTGCTCCTGGGAGCCTGCGCTGGCGCCGGCATCGGCATCGGCGCCGAAGCCGCCGAGGATGACGTTGAAGAACGAACGGTTCATCGCCTTGCACATGATGTACGAGAGGATCGCACCGCTGGAGCCGACCAGGGAGCCGGCGATGATCAGCATCGAGTTGTTCAGCGAGAAGCCGATACCGGCCGCTGCCCAACCCGAATAGCTGTTGAGCATGGACACCACCACCGGCATGTCGGCGCCACCGATCGGAATAATGATCAGCACGCCCATGATGAACGCCAAGGCGAGCATCAGGGTGAAGGCACTGTAATGGCCAGTGAAGGTGAACAGCAGGCCCAAGGCAATGGTGGCCAGGCCCAGGATCAAGTTCAGCTTGTGCTGCCCGGTGAACTGTACCGGTGCGCCTTGGAACAGGCGGAACTTGTACTTGCCCGACAGCTTGCCAAAGGCGATGACCGAGCCGGAGAAGGTGATCGCACCGATGGCCGCACCGAGGAACAGCTCCAGGCGGTTACCGGTGGGGATCGGGTCGCTGATGCTGGCGACGATGCCCAGCGACTGCGGCTCGAGCACCGCGGCGATGGCGATGAACACCGCTGCCAGACCGATCATGCTGTGCATGAAGGCCACCAGCTCCGGCATCTTGGTCATCTCGACGCGCTTGGCCATGATCGAACCGGCGCTGCCGCCGATCAACAGGCCGACGATCACGTAGCCGATGCCAGCAGTCGCCAGCTCTGCACCCAGCTTGTAGATGAGGCCGACCGTGGTGAGGATCGCGATCCCCATGCCGATCATGCCGAACAGGTTACCCCGGCGCGAGGTGGTCGGGTGCGACAGGCCCTTGAGCGCCTGGATGAAGCAGACGGAGGCGACCAGGTAGAGAAGCGTTACCAGATTCATGCTCATGCTTACTTCTGCCCCTCGTTCTTGGTTTTCTTCTTGAACATTTCCAGCATGCGGCGGGTGACCAGGAAGCCACCGAACACGTTGACCGCCGCCAGCGCCACGGCCAGGGTGCCCATGATCTTGCCTGCCGGGGTCACGGTCAGCGCGGCGGCCAGCATGGCGCCCACGATGACGATCGCGGAGATGGCGTTGGTGACGGCCATCAGTGGTGTGTGCAGCGCCGGGGTGACGTTCCAGACCACGTGGTATCCCACATAGATGGCCAGCACGAAGATGATCAGGTTGTAGATGCCATGGGAAATCAGCATATCTTCCATTGTCGTGCTCCTTAACCGTTCTTGCGCACGACCTGGCCGTCGCGGCACATCAGGCACGCGGCGACGATGTCGTCTTCGAGGTTGATCACCAGCGCGCCGTCCTTGTCGAACAGCAGCTTCATGAAGTCCAGCAGATTGCGTGCGTACAGCGCCGAGGCATCGGCAGCGACCTGAGCTGGCAGGTTGGTCGGGCCGACGATGGTCACGCCCTGTGCCATCACCACCTGATCCGCTACGGTCAGCGGGCAGTTACCGCCCTGGGCGGCGGCCAGGTCGATGACCACGGCGCCGGGCTTCATCTGGGCCACGGTTTCGGCACTGAGCAGTGTCGGCGCCTTGCGCCCGGGGATCAGCGCGGTGGTGATGACGATATCGGCCTGCTTGGCGCGCTCGTGCACGGCCTGGGCCTGGCGTTGCATCCAGCTGGCTGGCATGGGGCGGGCGTAGCCACCGACGCCTTCGGCGCATTCACGCTCCTCGTCGGTTTCGTAGGGCACGTCGATGAACTTGGCGCCCAGGGACTCGATCTGCTCCTTCACGGCCGGGCGTACGTCCGACGCCTCGATCACCGCACCCAGACGCTTGGCTGTGGCAATGGCCTGCAAGCCTGCGACACCGGCGCCAAGAATCAGTACACGGGCGGCTTTTACCGTACCGGCAGCAGTCATCAGCATAGGCATGAAGCGCGGATAGTAATGGGCAGCCAGCAACACTGCCTTGTAGCCGGCAATGTTGGCCTGGGATGACAACACGTCGAGGCTTTGGGCGCGAGAAGTGCGTGGCGCCGCCTCGAGGGCGAAGGCGGTGATACCGCGTTCGGCCATCTTGGCGATCATGTCGTTGTTGAACGGGTTGAGCATGCCCACCAGCAGCGTGCCGCTGTTGATCTGCGCAAGCTCCTGATCACTGGGCGCGACGACCTTGAGCACCAATTGCGCGCCGAAGGCATCGGCGGCGTTGCCCAGGGAAGCGCCAGCGGCCTCATAGGCACTGTCCGGAATGCTGGCATTGAGCCCTGCCCCCCGTTGGACGGTGACCTGATGACCCTGGCCAACCAGCTTCTTGATGGTTTCCGGGGTGGCGGCGACCCGCGTTTCGCCCGTCTGCGTCTCGAGAGGAACACCAATGTGCACGACTTATTCTCCTGCGGTGACCTTTTGTCATTGTTGAAGCCAGCGCACTTCGGGTGGTGCGTCTGGTGCGGCCGTTCAGCATGAACCCGCCGGTTCCGGGGCGGGTCGAGCATTTTGCAGACGAACCGGAGGGGCTTCAACCGGTTCTGAAGCGATACGAAGCCAAAACTACAAGTCACCCTGTGACCGTATGTCGCAACAAGCTGGAAGCAGCCCGTCAAACACAGGGTATTCGGAGATTAAGGTAAAAACTGCAATTTTTTGTAGGCGTTTCGCGGATGCGTTCGTGGATGTCGCAAATAAGCTCTGAAAGCCGCGTGGTTGGCCGGTTTGAAGGCGTTTTTGACGCAACCTGAACAGTTTTCTAATTAGCGACAAATCCTTATATCTGTAGGTGTTTAAAATAATTAACTACAGAGTCAGGTTTTCATGTCGTCACGATGGGTCGCGGTGTAGTGCTCAGCCTGTTGCACCAGCCAATCGCGGAAGGCGCGCAGCGATGCCGATTCCACCTTGCGGTCTGGAATCATTAGGTAATAGGCCTTGGCACTGGCCAGAGCGTGGCGGTTCGCGATGACCAGCCTGCCCTCCTCCAGCTCACGCTGGATCAGGAACGGCGGAATCAGGGCGATGCCCATCTCGTGCATGGCGGCTTGGGCGAGCATTGAGAATAGCTCATAGCGCGGGCCTGTCATGTCGCGCTCAACATCCATGTCCAGGTGCCCAAACCATTGCCGCCAGGCGTAGGGTCGGGTGGTCTGTTGCAGCAGCGGCAGCTCGGCGATGCGTCGCGGCTCGAGGCTGCCCTGCCCCTCCAGCAACGCCGGGCTGCACACGGGCACAGGGTTTTCGCCCATCAGTCGGTGGGATTGGGTACCGGACCAGTCCCCGTCGCCGAAATAAATGGCCGCATCGAAGGCGGTGTCGGCGAACAGGAACGGTCGCGTGCGATTGGTGAGGTTCACCGTGACGTCCGGGTGACGTTGCTGAAAGTCCTTCAGGCGTGGCAGCAGCCATTGCGTGCCGAAAGTCGGTACCACGGCCAGTTCGATCACATTCGCACCCTGCTGACGCATTACCGACAAGGTATCGCGCTCGACCGCATCGAGCTGCGCCGCGACCTGGCGACTATAAGACAAGCCCGCCTCGGTCAATTTCACCCCTCGGCGGGAGCGGCGGAACAGCTCCACATTCAGAAAAGCCTCCAGACCTCCGATTTGCCGACAGACGGCACCCTGAGTCAGGGCCAGTTCCTGGGCGGCCTTGGTGAAGCTCTCGTGGCGCGCGGCTGCCTCGAAGCAGACCAATGCCGTGGTGCTGGGAATCTTACGACGCATGTACGTCAACCTCACTTGTCAGCCTTTGAATTTAGGGCTTTTCAGTTTTACGAAGTGAGAAAATATCACTAAAAGGTGCGCAATCCTCGTTTGTCCAGACGGCCGATCGGGCCTAGGATCAAGGCACAAGAAACTCAGCTTCCCTATTTCGAGGTATTCGCTCATGGCCGGTAAAGCAAGCTTCAACTGGATCGACCCGCTGCTGCTGGACCAGCAGCTCACTGAAGAAGAGCGCATGGTCCGTGACAGCGCTTATCAGTTCGCCCAGGACAAGCTGGCGCCCCGTGTGCTGGAGGCCTTCCGCCACGAGCAGACCGACCCGGCGATCTTCCGGGAAATGGGCGAAGTCGGCCTGCTCGGCGCCACTATCCCGGTCGAATACGGTGGCAGCGGCTTGAACTACGTGTGCTATGGCCTGATTGCCCGTGAGGTGGAGCGCATCGACTCTGGCTATCGCTCGATGATGAGCGTTCAGTCGTCGCTGGTGATGGTGCCGATCAACGAGTTCGGCAGCGAAGCGCAGAAACAGAAGTACCTGCCCAAGCTCGCCGCCGGTGAGTGGATCGGCTGCTTTGGTCTGACCGAGCCAAACCACGGCTCCGACCCGGGCTCGATGATAACCCGCGCGCGCAAGGTCGATGGCGGCTACCGTCTCACCGGCAGCAAGATGTGGATCACCAACAGCCCGATCGCCGATGTTTTCGTGGTATGGGCCAAGGACGATGCCGGCGACATCCGCGGCTTCATTCTCGAAAAGGGCTGGGAAGGCCTGAGCGCGCCGGCCATCCACGGCAAGGTCGGCCTGCGAGCCTCGATCACCGGCGAAATCGTCATGGACAACGTGTTCGTGCCGGAAGAGAACATGTTCCCTGAAGTGCGTGGTCTGAAAGGCCCGTTCACCTGCCTGAATTCCGCTCGCTATGGCATCTCCTGGGGCGCCCTGGGGGCAGCCGAGGCCTGCTGGCACACCGCTCGCCAATACACCCTGGACCGCAAGCAGTTCGGCCGTCCGTTGGCTGCCAACCAGCTGATCCAGAAGAAGCTGGCCGACATGCAGACCGAGATCACCCTGGCGCTCCAGGGCTGCCTGCGCTTGGGGCGGATGAAGGACGAAGGTACCGCAGCGGTGGAGATCACCTCCATCATGAAGCGCAACTCGTGCGGCAAGGCCCTGGACATCGCCCGTATGGCGCGTGACATGCTTGGTGGCAACGGTATCTCCGACGAATTCGGTGTAGCCCGCCATCTGGTCAACCTCGAGGTGGTCAACACCTATGAAGGTACCCACGATGTGCACGCGCTGATCCTGGGTCGTGCCCAGACTGGAATCCAGGCGTTCTATTGATAGAGGAGCTGGCCATGGGTGCGCTATCACATCTGCGGGTGCTGGATCTTTCTCGCGTGCTGGCGGGCCCTTGGTCCGGTCAGATCCTTGCCGACCTTGGGGCTGATGTGATCAAGGTCGAGCGCCCGGGCACGGGGGACGATACCCGTTCCTGGGGGCCGCCCTTCCTCAAGGACGCGCAGGGTGAGAACACCAGCGAAGCGGCCTATTATCTATCGGCCAACCGCAACAAGCGGTCGGTGACCATCGACTTTACCCAGCCTGAAGGCCAGCGCCTGGTGCGTGAGCTGGCGGCGAAGTCCGACATCGTCATCGAGAACTTCAAAGTGGGCGGCCTGGCGGCCTATGGGCTGGACTATGCGAGCCTGAAGGCGGTCAACCCCAAGCTCATCTATTGCTCCATCACCGGTTTCGGGCAGACCGGCCCTTATGCCAAGCGGGCCGGATATGACTTCATGATCCAAGGGTTGGGCGGGCTGATGAGCCTGACCGGCCGCCCGGAAGGTGAAGAAGGCGCGGGGCCCATCAAGGTGGGCGTCGCCCTGACCGACATCCTGACGGGGTTGTATTCGACCGTGGCGATCCTGGCTGCCCTCGCCTACCGCGATCAGACCGGTGTCGGTCAGCATGTGGACATGGCGTTGCTGGATGTTCAAGTGGCCTGCTTGGCCAACCAGGCGATGAACTACCTGACTACGGGCACCCCGCCACGGCGGCTGGGCAATGCGCACCCCAATATCGTGCCTTATCAGGATTTCCCGACGGCGGATGGCAACTTCATCCTCACCGTGGGCAACGATGGGCAGTTCCGCAAGTTTGCCGAAGTGGCTGGCCAGCCACAGTGGGCAGACGACCCGAGGTTTGCCACCAATAAGCAGCGTGTGGCCCATCGCGCCGAGCTGATTCCGTTGATTCGCCAGGCCACGGTATTCAAGACCACGGCTGAATGGGTCAGTGAGTTGGAAAAGGCGGGCGTGCCTTGCGGGCCGATCAACGACTTGGCGCAGATGTTCCAGGATCCGCAGGTGCTGGCGCGTGGGTTGGCGCTCGATATTGCTCACCCACTAGCGGGTACCGTGCCTCAGGTGGCCAGTCCCATTCGGTTGTCCGAGACGCCGGTGGAGTATCGCCAGGCGCCGCCACTGCTCGGTGAGCACACCAATGCAGTATTGGCGCAAGTGTTGGGGATGGATGTCGATGCGGTGCAGCGCTTGAGAAGTGCCGGGGTGATCTGAAGCGTCTTCTATATAGACAGAAGCGGGGGGGCCGTCAGGCCTCCCCGCTTTGCTTTTCAGTCGCTTTTAAGGT
>NZ_JBEGDO010000028.1:0-69625 GCF_051913525.1 Pseudomonas sp. PKS
AACCGCCGACCCTCTGCTTGTAAGGCAGATGCTCTCCCGGCTGAGCTAATCACCCTCGCAGTGTTGCTTAGTGCGTTTGCTTCGCTGAGGCCGCGAAATTTACGCAGGTGCCGAAGCTAAGTCAATAGCCCCATTGGATTTTTTTTTCAAAAAGGCCGAAAAAGCTGCAAGCTGCGAGTGGCAAGCGACAAGGAAACGCTTGCCGCTGTAGCAAGTAGTCCTGCCCCACAAATGACGAAGGGACCTCACGGTCCCCTCTTGCAGCTGGTGGCTAATAGCTTGCAGCTCAGGTGTAGATCATTTTGCGGCTCATCCCGCCATCGACCACGAACTCCTGGCCGGTGACGAACCCTGCCTGGCGCGACAGCAACCACGCCACCAGCGCCGCGACATCCTCCACCGTCCCTACCCTGCCCGCAGGATGCTGGGCATGATCAGCCTCGGTCAGCGGCTCGGCACGGCGCTGGGAAGGGTCCCGGGCGTCGATCCAGCCAGGGCTGACCGCATTGACGCGAATCTCCGGCCCAAGGCTCATGGCCAGTGCATGGGTCAACGCCAACAGGCCACCCTTACTCGCCGCATAGGCCTCGGTGTCAGGCTCTGACTGCCGGGCCCGGGTGGATGTCAGGTTGACAATGGCCCCGCCATGGGCGCGCAGGTAGGGCGCACAATGCTTGGCCAACAGCATCGGCCCGTTGAGGTTGACCGCCAGCACCCTGCTCCACTGGGACAGGGACAAGCTCTCGAGGGTCTGGTTGTGTGGATTGGCGATAGCCGCATTGCATACCAAGGCATCCAGACGGCCGAACTGCGCGAGCACCTCAGAGACGCCAGCGCTGACCTGGGCCTCGTCGGCGACATCCATCGACACGAACCAGGCATTGTCGCCCAAGGTCTTGGCCACTTTGGAACCCCGCACACGGTCCAGGTCGCTGAGCACCACCTGCCAGCCTTCGCAGATCAACCAAGCGGCGATGCCCAGGCCGATGCCGCGAGCGGCACCGGTGACCAGGGCGACCCGACCATTGTGGCCGGGCTCACCGCCCCTCCAGTCGATCACAGCGCCGCCAGACCGCGGGCCAGATCGGCTTGCAAGTCAGCCACGTCTTCCAGGCCGACAGCGACGCGAATCAGGCTGTCGCGGATGCCTGCCGCCTCACGCTCCTGCGGCGTCAGGCGCCCGTGGGAGGTGGTAGCAGGGTGAGCGATGGTGGTCTTGCTGTCACCCAGGTTGGTGGTGATGGAGATCACGCGGGTCGCATCGATGAAACGCCACGCGCCCTCTTTGCCCCCCTTGACCTCGAAGCTGACCACCGCGCCGAAGCCACTCATCTGGCGCTTGGCCAGTTCGTGTTGCGGATGGCTCGGCAGGCCGGCGTAGTGAACCTTTTCCACGCCCTCCTGCTTTTCCAGCCACTCGGCCAGCGCCTGGGCACTTTCGCAGTGGGCGCGCATACGCAGCTTTAGCGTTTCCAGGCCTTTGGTGAAGATCCAGGCGTTGAACGGGCTGAGCGTCGGACCGGCGGTCCGCAGGAAGCCCACCACTTCTTTCATCTGCTCGCTACGCCCGGCCACCACGCCACCCATGCAACGGCCCTGGCCGTCGATGAACTTGGTCGCGGAGTGGAAGACGATATCGGCACCGAGCTTGAGCGGCTGCTGCAATGCCGGGGTGCTGAAGCAGTTGTCCACGACCAGCATCGCGCCACGGGCGTGCGCGATCTCGGCCAGTGCGGCGATATCGACCAGTTCGGCCAGCGGATTGGACGGTGACTCGACGATCAGCAACTTGGTATTGGCCTTGATGGCCTTTTCCCAACCGCTGAGATCGACCAACGGCACGTAGTCCACCTGCACGCCGAAACGCTTGAAGTACTTCTCGAACAGGCTGATGGTCGAGCCGAACACGCTCTGCGACACCAGCACATGATCACCGGCGCTGCACAGGGACATCACCACGGCCAGGATCGCCGCCATGCCGGTGGAAGTCCCCACGGCCTGCTCGGCGCCTTCCATGGCCGCCAGACGCTCCTCGAAGGCGCGTACCGACGGGTTGGTGTACCGCGAATAGACGTTGCCGGGCGTTTCGCCAGCAAAGCGCGCAGCCGCATCGGCGGCCGTGCGGAAGACATAACTGGAGGTCAGGAACAGCGCTTCGCTGTGCTCGGCTTCCGGTGTGCGGTTCTGACCGGCGCGCACCGCCAGGGTGTCGAATCCGACACCCTCGAGGTCACTGTCCAGTCGACCGGCATCCCATTGATCGGTCATGCCGTCGCTCCCAAATCAGTTGTTGTAGAGGTCGATGATCGCGCTGACAGCCTGAGTCTTCGCCTTGGCAAGGTCGTTGCGCTGCTGCTCGATACGCTCAAGGTAGGCTTCGTCGATGTCGCCGGTGACGTACTCACCATTGAACACCGCGCAATCGAAGTGCTCGATCTTGATCTTGCCGCCACCGACCGATTCGATCAGGTCAGGCAGGTCCTGGTAGACCAGCCAGTCGGCGCCGATCAACTCGGCCACCTGCTCGGTGGTACGGTTGTGGGCGATCAGTTCGTGAGCGCTCGGCATGTCGATGCCGTAGACGTTGGGATAGCGCACCGCGGGTGCCGCGGAGCAGAAGTAGACGTTCTTGGCACCGGCTTCGCGGGCCATCTGGATGATCTGCTTGCAAGTGGTGCCACGCACGATGGAGTCGTCCACCAGCATCACGTTCTTGCCGCGGAATTCCAGCTCGATGGCATTGAGCTTCTGGCGTACCGACTTCTTGCGTGCGGCCTGGCCGGGCATGATGAAGGTCCGGCCGATGTAACGGTTCTTGACGAAGCCTTCGCGGAACTTCACGCCCAGGTGGTTGGCCAGCTCCAAGGCAGCGGTACGGCTGGTGTCCGGGATCGGGATGACTACATCGATGTCGTGATCAGGGCGCTCGCGCTGGATCTTCTCGGCCAGCTTTTCGCCCATGCGCAGGCGCGCCTTGTACACCGAGACGCCGTCCATGATCGAGTCCGGGCGGGCGAGGTAGACGTGCTCGAAGATGCACGGCTGAAGCTTGGGGTTGTTGGCGCACTGCTTGGTGAACAGTTGGCCTTCCTCGGTGATGTACACCGCTTCGCCCGGCGCCAGGTCACGGATCAAGGTGAAACCGAGCACATCCAAGGCAACGCTTTCGGAGGCGATCATGTATTCGACGCCCTCGTCGGTATGACGCTGGCCGAACACGACCGGACGGATACCGTTGGGGTCACGGAAACCGACGATGCCATAGCCGGTGACCATCGCCACCACAGCGTAGCCGCCCACGCAGCGGCTGTGCACGTGGGAGACCGCGGCGAACACGTCTTCCTCGGTCGGCTGCAGCTTGCCGCGCACGGCCAGCTCATGGGCGAACACGTTGAGCAGCACTTCCGAGTCGGAGTTGGTGTTGACGTGGCGCAGATCCGATTCGTAGATCTCCTTGGCCAACTGCTCGACGTTGGTCAGGTTGCCGTTGTGCGCCAGGGTGATGCCATAGGGCGAGTTGACGTAGAACGGCTGAGCCTCGGCCGAGGTGGAGCTGCCCGCGGTGGGGTAGCGGACATGGCCAATGCCCATGTGGCCGACCAGGCGCTGCATATGACGCTGCTGGAAGACATCACGTACCAGGCCGTTATCCTTGCGCAGGAACAACCGGCCGTCGTGGCTGGTCACGATACCGGCAGCGTCCTGGCCGCGGTGCTGGAGCACGGTTAGCGCGTCATACAGCGCCTGATTGACGTTCGACTTACCGACGATACCGACGATGCCACACATGCGACGCAACCCCTACTTTGATGAAACTTGATTGAAAAGCGCTCAAGGCCTGGTGGGCCCGAGCAACTGTTCCTTGAACGGAAGATCAGCCGGTGCGCTGATCCCACTGGACATCCATTGACCGGTGAACCCCAGAATCAGGTTCTTGGACCAGTCAGCGACCAATAGAAACTGTGGTATCAGGCGCGACTCCTGCCACCACGGATCCTGTTGCACGGGCCCCAGGCTCAACAGCCCGATGGCTACTACCACCAGCAAGGCCCCACGCGCAGCCCCGAAGGCCATGCCGAGGAAACGATCGGTGCCGGACAGCCCGGTCACGCGAATCAGCTCGCCGATGAGGAAGTTGATCATGGCCCCCACCAGCAAGGTGGCGACGAAAAGAATGGCGCAGCCGGCAATGATGCGGGCCGATGGCGTCTGGATATAGCTTTCAAGATACTGCGAAAGGGAGCCGCCGAACATCCAGGCGACCGCACCGGCAATGATCCAGATGAGCAGGGACAAGGCTTCCTTGACGAAGCCGCGCTTGAGACTGATCAGTGAGGAAATGGCGATGATCGCGATGATCGCCCAATCGACCCAGGTAAATGCCACGGTGTTGCCTGCCGACGTTTGAGGCGGCGCATTTTACCAGAGCAGCGGGTTTGGGGTAAGCGGAATGTCAGCCCATTAGGGCTACTTTGCGCCCTCTCGCGATGCAAGGCCCAGGTGGAAGCCTGCGCAGCCCGGGACAGGCTGCGCAACCGCTCTGGATCAGTTGCGCTCTGGCTGGAAGCGCACCACAAAGCCCTTGAGATTGTGCTGGCGATTGATCACATCCCGCAGACGCTCGGCCTCGGTCCGCTCGATCAGCGGCCCGACATAGACACGGTTCATGCCATCGGCAGCACGAATATAGGCGTTATAGCCCTGGCTGCGCAGGGTTTTCTGCAGGTTGTCGGCGCCAGCGCGATTGGAAAGACTGGCCAGCTGGATCGACCAGCTCACCGGCAGACCATTGACGTCGACCTTGGAGGGCGCGGCCGGCTTGGTAGTGCTGGCTGTCGTTGCCGGTGCAGGCGTGGCGGCCGGACGCGCCTCGACCTTCGGCGCGGGTGCCGGTGCAGGCTTGGGAGCCGGCGCCTGGGTGGCCTGGGTAGGGGAAGGCGTGATCGGCTGGCTCGGCGTGGTGATTGGCGCGCTGGATTCGTTGACCACCACCGGTGGCTGCTCCGGCACCGGCTCCGATACGTCCGGTAATGGCTGGGGCTCTGGCACCTGCACAGGCTCGACCTGCACCTGCGGCAAGCTCGGCATGGCAGGCGCCTCAGGCGCCTCGACACGCACTTGGCGCATCTCGTCTTCGCGGGTGAACAGCATCGGCAGGAAAATCACCGCCAGCGCCACCAGCACCAACGCACCCACCATGCGCTGCTTAATCCCTTTATCCAGCACTGCCATCTACTCCTCCGGAGCTTGCCGCTCTAGCCATTCCAGGGCTTGGCCAACACAGAAAAACGAACCGAACAGCAGGATCTGATCGTCCGCCCCTGCCTGCGCGCATTGCCCCTCGAGGGCTGCATCAATGCTGACATAAGACTTCACCGCTGCACCGACGTTCGTCAAGGCGGCCGCCAGCTCCGCAGCCGGACGACTGCGTGGCGTTTGCAGCGGCGCCACCGCCCATTCGTCGACCACTCCCTTGAGCGGCGCGATCACGCCCTCCAGGTCCTTGTCGGCGAGCAGGCCGAACACCGCCAGGCGACGCCCCTTGACCGGACGCGCGGCCAAACGGGCAGCCAGGTATTCGGCAGCATGGGGGTTGTGCCCCACATCCAGCAACAGCTCCAGACGTCGGCCTTGCCACTGCAGCACGCGGCGGTCCAGACGACCGGTAACCTGGGTATCGAGCAGCGCCTGGCGAAGCTGCCCAGCCTCGAAAGGCAAGCCCATCAGCAGATAGGCCTGCAGCGCCAGGGCGGCATTCTCCATCGGCAGGTCAAGCAGCGGCAGGTCATGCAGCTCCACACTGCTGCCGTCGAGCCGGCTGCCACGCCACTGCCAGTGCTGATCGGTGGTGGCCAGATCGAAATCGCGGCCCCGCAGCAGGAACGGGCAAGCAAGTTCACGCGCCTTGTCCAGCAAAGGCTGTGGCGGGTACAGATCGCCACACAGGGCCGGCTTGCCCTGACGGAAAATTCCCGCCTTCTCGAAGGCGACGGATTCGCGGGTATCGCCCAGGTAATCGGCATGATCCACGCCGATGCTGGTGACCAACGCCAGGTCCGCATCGATCAGGTTGACCGCATCCAGACGACCACCCAGACCAACCTCTAGCACCACGGCATCCAGCGCGGACTGCTGGAACAGCCAGAACGCAGCCAGCGTACCCATCTCGAAGTAGGTCAGGGAGATCTCGCCACGGGCCGCTTCCACGGCAGCGAACGCCTCGCACAGGCGCTCATCGCTGGCGTCGGCACCGTCGATGCGCACCCGCTCGTTGTAACGCAACAGGTGGGGCGAGCTGTACACCCCGACTTTCAGCCCCTGCGCCCGGAGCAGTGATGCCACGAATGCGCAGGTCGAGCCTTTGCCGTTGGTGCCGGTAACCGTCACCACCCGGGGTGCCAGCTTGCCCAGCCCGAGCCGCGCCGCCACCTGCTGCGAACGCTCCAGGCCCATGTCGATGGCCGAAGGATGCAACTGCTCGAGGTAGGCGAGCCAGTCACCCAGAGTGCGAGTGCTCATCACGCGACGGCAGCCGCCTCAAGGGCTTGCGCCGGGGTCGCCTGGCCGGTCATCTGGGCCAGCAGGCGAGCCAGACGCGGACGCAGCTCGCCACGGGAGATGATCAGGTCGATGGCGCCGTGCTCAAGCAGGAATTCGCTGCGCTGGAAGCCTTCCGGCAGCTTCTCGCGGACGGTCTGTTCGATCACGCGAGGACCGGCGAAGCCGATCAGCGCCTTCGGCTCACCGACGATGACGTCGCCGAGCATCGCCAGGCTTGCGGAGACACCACCGTAGACCGGGTCGGTCAGAACCGAGATGAACGGAATGCCTTCTTCACGCAGGCGGGCCAGCACGGCCGAGGTCTTGGCCATCTGCATCAGCGAGATCAGGGCTTCTTGCATACGCGCACCGCCCGAGGCGGAGAAGCAGACCATCGGGCAGCGGTTTTCCAGGGCGTAGTTGGCGGCGCGCACGAAGCGCTCACCGACGATGGCACCCATGGAACCACCCATGAAGGAGAACTCGAAGGCGCTGACCACGATCGGCATGCCCATCAGGGTGCCGCTCATGGAAATCAGCGCGTCCTTCTCGCCGGTCTGCTTCTGGGCCGCAGTCAGGCGATCCTTGTACTTCTTGCCGTCACGGAATTTCAGGCGATCCACGGGCTCGAGGTCAGCCCCCAGCTCGGTACGCCCCTCAGGATCGAGGAAGATGTCGATACGGGCACGTGCGCCGATGCGCATGTGGTGGTTGCACTTGGGGCAGACATCCAGGGTCTTTTCCAGCTCCGGACGATACAGCACGGACTCGCATGCCGGGCACTTGTGCCACAGGCCCTCAGGCACCGAGCTCTTCTTCACCTCGGAACGCATGATCGAAGGGATCAGTTTGTCGACTAACCAGTTGCTCATGCTTTCTTTCTCCAGTATCGGTGGGCGGGGGCCGGTCTGGCCGGCCATGCCCTGCCCTTGAGCTCATGTTCTTCAATGAAACGATGATGGCCCGGTCCGGGGCCCGCATTGAAGCGGAGCCGACCTGGCGGTCGGGCCATCGTCAATCTGTCATGCCGGCGATCCGCACCACCCGCCCAAGGGGCAGGCTTGGCAGCACCGGGCTGCGAAAGCTATGGACGATGCCGCGCGGGCAGCCGTCACATCCATCGTCACGCCTGTTTCACCGCACGCATGAAGGCTTCGATCTTCGCCGCGTCCTTGATGCCCTTGGCCTGCTCCACCCCGCCGCTGACATCCACGGCGTAAGGGCGCACCTGGGCGATGGCCTGACCGACGTTGTCCGCGGACAAGCCACCGGCCAGGATGATCGGCTTGCTCAGCGAAGCAGGTACCAGCGACCAGTCGAAGGCCTCGCCAGTACCGCCCGGCACGCCAGGCACGTAGGTGTCCAGGAGAATACCTCGAGCCCCTGCATAGTGCTGGCAGGCAGCCTTCAGGTCATCGCCGGGACGCACCCGCAGCGCTTTGATCCAAGGCCGATGGTAACCCTCGCAATCGGCCGGGGTTTCGTCGCCGTGGAACTGTAGCAGGTCCAGCGGCACCACCTCGAGAATCTCGTTGAGCTCGCACCGCGATGCATTGACGAACAAGCCTACAGTAGTCACGAACGGTGGCAGCTCGGCGATGATCGCCCGCGCCTGGCGCACCTCCACCGCACGCGGGCTCTTGGCATAAAAGACCAAGCCGATAGCATCGGCACCGGCTTCGGCGGCGGCCAGGGCGTCCTCAATGCGGGTAATCCCGCAGATCTTGCTGCGAACGTTGCTCATGGACGGCGAACCTTGAGTGGGCGGTGAAAGGCCGGATGGTAGCAAATGACGTTTCGCCCGTCAGTCTGCCAATGCTTCGTACCCGGTGAGAAAGTGTGGGCCGATGTAACGTTGCGGCAAGGCGAAGGCCTCGGGGTACTCCACCTGCACCAGATACAGGCCATAGGGGTGGGCGGTTACCCCGCCCTCGCGACGATTGCGCCCTTCGAGCACCTCGCGCGCCCAGGTCACGGGGCGCTCGCCCGCACCGATGGTCATCAGCACTCCGGCGATGTTACGCACCATGTGATGGAGGAATGCCGTGGCGCGAACGTCCAGCACGATCATCTTGCCGTGGCGGGTGACGCGCAGGTGATAGATGTGCTTGATCGGCGACTTGGCCTGGCACTGGCTGGCACGGAACGCGCTGAAGTCATGGGTCCCCAGCAGGAACTGCGCCGCCTCGGCCATGCGCTCGACATCCAGCGGTCGATGGTTCCAGGTGACCTCCTCGGCCAGATGCGCGGGGCGGATCGGGTCGTTGTAGATGACGTAACGATAACGCCGTGCCATAGCCTTGAATCGGGCATGGAAATTCGCAGGCATCGGCCGTGCCCAGGTGACGCTGATGTCGTTGGGCAGATTGAAATTGGTGCCCATGGTCCAGGCCCGCTCATCACGCACCGCACGGGTGTCGAAATGAACGATCTGGCCACAGCCGTGCACACCGGCGTCGGTGCGCCCGGCACAGATCACCGAGATTGGCTCGTTGGCCACCGTCGACAGCGCTTGCTCCAGGGCTTGCTGGACGCTTGGCACGCCACTGGCCTGGCGCTGCCAGCCACGGTAGCGCGAGCCTTTGTATTCCACGCCCAAGGCGATGCGGGAGTAGCCTTCGGCCGCCGATTCGGCTGCCTCGATGTCGTTGATGTCCAAGAACGTGAAACCTGTGGATGGAACTAAAGGCGGGCATTATAACGGCAACGGCAGCCACAAGGGCTGCCGTTATCGGAGGAACCGGCCGTATCACAGCGGCGCTTTCTTCGCAGGCCAACCCGCCCCCACCCGTGGTATGCCGCGCGGGAACGGGTCGGCCTGCGAAAGATCACTACACCAGGCGCGAAAGCATCTCCTCGGCTTCCTGGCGCTGGCTGTCATCACCATCCTTGACCACTTCGTCGAGGATGTCGCGCGCGCCTTGGTGGTCGCCCATGTCGATGTACGCACGGGCAAGATCCAGCTTGGTCGCCACTTCGTCAGCGCCGGAGAAGAAGTCGAAGTCCAGATCATCCAGCGGATCAAGGTCCTGGACGGCGTCTTCGGCGGTGAAATGCGGCTCGAGCGAAGGCGACTCAAGGCTCTGGGATAGCTTGTCCAGCTCGGCGTTGACGTCGTCGAGCTCCGAGGCAAAGCTCTTGGCCGCAGGCGACTCATCGTCCAGCGACAGGGACAGGTCGAAGTCTTCCGGCAGCTCCAGCTCGGAGATTGGATCGAACTCAGGAATCTCGTCGAAGGCTGCCAACTCGGCCGCCACATCCACCGGCGCCTCTTCGGCCTCCACTGGAGCGGGCGCCGGGGACTGCGCCTCGCCAATGTCCAAATCAAAGTCGGCCAGATCGTCCAGGCTTTGTGGTTCGGTCTGGACCTGGGCCTGCTCGAGCAAGGCTTCGAAATCTTCGTCGGCATTGGTCTGGGGTGCGACAGGTTCGGCACTGTCCAGAACGGGTTCTTCGGCGACCGCGGGCTCTTGCGGCAGGTCAAGCGCCGCATCCTCAGGAAGGTCATCATCCAGGCTGAGATCAAAGGCGCTGTCCAGATCGCTTTCATCGATAGCTGGCGCCTCGATGATCGCGTCCAGCTCAGGTTCCGGCTGTGGCTCAGACTCGACCTGGGTAATGACTGCTGGCTCGGGATCTGGCGCAAGTCCGCTTTCAGCGACCTCGTCAGTGCTTTCCTGCAGCAGGTCCTGAACGTACTGCGCGTCCATTTCGGCAGCTAGGGCTGCGGCGCCAAGGCCTGCAGCGGCCACTGCTACCATCGCCGGGAAACGCTCTTTGAGCGACTCGACTTCGGCCTTGTTCTGCTCGGTCGGCGCCAGGTGGCGCTCCTCGTTGGCGAACGCGTTCTGATCGCCCTGGCGGGCATAGACTTCCATCAACTTCAGACGCAGGTCGCCACGCTCGGGGTGGGCGGCCAGCGCCGGCTCGAGCAAGTCGGCGGCGTGATTCAGACGGCCTTGCGCCAGGCTTTGGTCGACCTCGACCAGCAGACCGGCCAACGGATCAACCACTGCCGCAGGCGCAATTGCGGGGGCAGGCTCCGGTGCCGGTGCAGCCGGTTTCTCCGCGGCAACTGCAGCAGCTGCGGAAGCTGCGACTACGGCCGGAGACAGCGTCACGCTAGGTGCCGACACATCCAGGTCATCGAAACTGCCCGGCGGCATGCTCAGGTCAGGGCCGCGCTCATTCTCCTCAGCCAGGGCCCGCGCCATGCGCAGATGCTTCTCGGCTTCCTGCTGAGCCTTGCGCTTGCGTGCCAGAAGTAGCAGCAGCAACAGCAATACCAGGAAAGTCGAACCGGCCAGCAACCCTAGCAACAGCGGGTTACCGAGCAGCTCGTCGAGCACGCCTTGATAAGGGGTTTCCTTGACCACAGGGGCCGTGTCCACCGCTGCCGGCGCCGGATCGACCACGGGCTCGGCCGGAGCCAGCTGGGCATTGACCGCAGGCTGTGCAGGAGCGGGCCCGCCTGGCAACGCCGCGGCAACTGGGGGTTGCGCGGCCGCACCCTGGGCTTCGAGGCGTGCCAGCTGATCGTTCTTGAGCTGGATCAGACGCTGCAGCTTGTCCAGCTGGCTCTGCAGGTCTGCCATGCGGCTCTTGAGTTCTTCGTTGTCACGTCGGCTGGTGTCGAGGCTTTCCTGGGCCACGGCCAGCTTGTCGCTGAGCGCCTTGGCATTGCCCGCAGCGCCCTTGGCATCCGGGCTGACCAGGCGCAGGTTGTCACCTTGGGCGACGCGCGCCGGTGCGGCTTCAGCAGCACCTCGGCGGGTCGCGTCCAGCTGACGGGCACGCGGGCCCAGGCGTCGACCTTCACGCCAGGCAGCGTACTGCTCGGCAACTTCGCGAATGGCCTCGCCCTGTGGAATGTTCTGGATCTGCTGCTGGTCAGGCAGGCGCAGCACCTGCCCGATCTTGAGCTGGTTGATGTTGTTGCCGATGAAGGCATCCGGGTTCAAGGCCTGGATAGCCAGCATGGTCTGCTGGACCGAGCCGCCCTGGGTGTTGCGTGCGGCAATCTGCCAAAGCGTATCGCGACGTTTGGTGGTGTAGCGACCGGCACCACTGACCGCCGGCGCGATACCGGTGGCGGAGGCCGCCTCGCCCTGGGCCTTGGGCTGGTCGAGCAGCATGTTGTAATCACGCAGCAGGCGACCTTGAGGCCACATCACCTGGACCAGGAATTTCACCACCGGTGCCGGCAGCGGCTGGCTGGAGGTCACCCGCAACACACTCTTGCCGTTTGGGTTGATCACCGGCGTGAAGGTCAGGTCTTCGAGGTAGGAAGGGTAAGGCACCCCAGCCTTGGCGAATTCTTCCGGTGGTGCCAGGCTCGGCGCCACTTCGGCAGCGGTGAGGTCACGCACATCGAGCAGTTCGATCTCGGCGTCCAGCGGCTGGTTCTGCGCCGACTTGAGGGTCAACTCACCCAACCCGAGGGCATTGGCCATGCCAGACGACAGCGCCGAGGCTGCTGCCATGGCCAGAACCAGTTTGCGAATTCGAAGCATGACCTCTTCCCTTCTAAGAATCGTCCCTAGACCTGCGTGTGGTGTAGGACAAAAGTACGCGCCAGTATCTTTTACACCATGTCTTTTATCAACAATCCGGCCACTTGCACGGCGTTAAGGGCGGCCCCTTTGCGCACGTTGTCGGTCGTCAGCCAGAGGTTGAGTTGTTCCTGCTCGTCGATGCCATGGCGTACACGACCAACATAGACCACGTCTTGCCCCACTGCGTCGCCGACAGCCGTCGGATAATCATCCGGCTCGACCAGCTCGATACCTTGTGCAGCCTCGAGCGCCTCATTGACCGCGACCAGGTCGACCGGGCGACGGCTCTGCACCGCCACACTGAAGCTATCGCCATAAAACACCGGGACTTGAACGCAGCTCACGGAGATTTTCAGCGCCGGCAGGTCGAGCAGCACGCGCAACTCATCGACCAAGCGCCGCTCCAGGCTGGTATGACCGTGCTCGTCGGCGACACCGACCCGCGCCAGCACATTGAAGGCGATCTGACGATCGAAGAAGCGCGGTTCCAGCGGCCGAGCATTGAGCAGCTCAGCGGTCTGGCGGGCCAGTTCGCTCACCGCTTCCCTGCCTTGGGCCGACACGGCCAGGCTGGCCATCACCTGTACCCGCTCGATGTCGAGCAAGCCTTTGAGCGGGGCCAGCGCCACCGCCAGCGCGACGGCCGCGGCACTGGGGCTGGCGATCAGGGCGGGATGCTTGAGCTGGGCGACTTTGTCCCCGTTGGCTTCCGGGACCAAGGCCAAAGCCTGCTCCAGTCCGCCGGACAGATCGATGACCGAACAACCGGCCTGCTGGGCCTTGGGAGCAAAACTGCGGGTGACTGCAGGGCTTGCGGCGAAGAACGCCAACTTGACCTGGGCGAAGTCGAAACTGTCGACTTCTCGTACACGCAGTTTCTTGCCCGCGAACATCATGTTGCTGCCAGCAGATTCCATACTGGCCAGCAGGTGCAGAGTGGCGACGGGGAATTCGAGTTCCTCGAGGATCTGGACAAGGGTTTCGCCGACGCTGCCGGTGGCGCCGATGATGGCGATGTCTATGGGCTGGGGCATGGTTGGGTCCTTCTGGTGGAACTTGGGGTGCGGCACTTTACTTGGATTGGGCGATGGGGAGTAGTTTTGCTTGGGCTTGGGCTTTTGGAGTTTTGAGCATATCCATTTTTTGTGGGGGCGCCACTGGCGCTTTGCGCCTTTACAGCGGGTCACTTTGGTCTTGGCAAAGTGACCCGCTGTAAAGGTGGGATGGTGAATTAGCGTCACACTATCAAGTGGATATGCCCCACCTCGCAACACCAACACCCACCCTAAAAACAGAAAACCCACGCCAGGCGTGGGTTCTCGGTCAAAGCAAAGGTGCGATCAACGCTCCAGCAGAATCCGCAACATGCGACGCAGCGGCTCGGCAGCACCCCACAGCAACTGGTCACCGACAGTGAAAGCCCCCAGGTACTGCGACCCCATGTTCAGCTTGCGCAGACGGCCAACCGGCACGTTCAGGGTGCCAGTCACCTTGGTCGGGCTCAGCTCCTGCATGCTGATCTCACGCTGGTTCGGCACCAGCTTCACCCATGGGTTGTGCTGGCTGATCATGCCTTCGATATCCGCCAGCGGCACGTCTTTGTTCAGCTTGATGGTCAGCGCCTGGCTGTGGCAACGCATGGCGCCGATGCGCACACAGATGCCGTCGACCGGGATCGGGTTCTTGAAGCGCCCCAGGATCTTGTTGGTCTCGGCCTGGGCTTTCCATTCCTCACGGCTCTGGCCGTTAGGCAGCTCTTTGTCGATCCAGGGGATCAGGCTGCCTGCCAGCGGTACGCCGAAGTTCTCGGTCGGGAAGGCTTCGCCGCGCATGGTCTCGGCAACCTTGCGGTCGATGTCGAGGATGGCACTGGCCGGGTTGGCCAGGTCATCGGCGACCGCCGCGTGGATACCCCCCATCTGCTTGATCAGCTCGCGCATATTCTGCGCGCCGGCGCCGGAGGCGGCCTGGTAGGTCATGGCGCTCATCCATTCGACCAGGCCCGCTTCGAACAGGCCACCCAGGCCCATCAACATCAGGCTGACAGTGCAGTTGCCGCCGATGTAGTTCTTGGTGCCGGCGTCGAGCTGCTGGTCGATGACCTTGCGGTTGACCGGGTCGAGGATGATCACGGCGTCATCCTGCATGCGCAGGGACGAAGCAGCGTCGATCCAGTACCCCTGCCAGCCGGCTTCACGCAGCTTGGGGAAGACTTCGTTGGTGTAGTCGCCACCCTGGCAGGTCAGGATGACGTCGAGGGTCTTGAGCTCTTCAATGCTATAGGCGTCCTTGAGCGGAGCAATGTCCTTGCCCACATTCGGACCCTGGCCACCCACGTTGGACGTGGTGAAGAACACCGGCTCGATGAGGTCGAAATCCTGCTCCTCCAGCATCCGCTGCATGAGCACGGAACCGACCATACCTCGCCAACCGATCAGACCTACACGTTTCATCGCAACTACACCTTTGCTAAAAGTGGGCCACCATCGAAGGGAAGACGATGGCGGGCCAGAGAGATTACAGATTCCGCAGCGCTGCGACTACTGCGTCGCCCATTTCCTGCGTACCCACCTTGCTGCAGCCGGCCGACCAGATGTCGCCGGTACGCAGGCCCTGATCCAATACCACGCTGACCGCCTTCTCGATCGCGTCGGCGGCAGCCACCTGGTTGAAGCTGTAGCGCAGCATCATCGACACCGACAGAATGGTCGCCAACGGGTTGGCGATGCCAAGGCCTGCGATGTCCGGCGCCGAACCGTGGCAAGGCTCGTACATGCCCTTGTTGTTGGCATCGAGGGACGCAGACGGCAGCATGCCGATGGAACCGGTCAGCATGGAAGCTTCATCCGACAGAATGTCACCGAACATGTTGTCGGTCACCATCACGTCGAACTGCTTGGGCGCGCGGACCAGCTGCATGGCGGCATTGTCGACGTACATGTGGCTGAGTTCGACGTCCGGGTAGTCCTTGGCCACCTCCTCGACCACTTCACGCCACAGCTGGCTGGAAGCCAGTACGTTGGCCTTGTCCACCGAGCACAGCTTCTTGCCGCGCACGCGGGCCATGTCGAAGCCGACGCGAGCAATGCGGCGCACTTCACTTTCGCTGTACGGCAGGGTGTCGTAGGCCTGGCGCTCGCCACCTTCCAGCTCGCGCTGACCACGTGGCGCACCGAAGTAGATACCGCCGGTCAGCTCGCGGACGATCAGGATATCCAGGCCCGCGACGATTTCCGGCTTGAGCGAGGAGGCATCGGCCAGTTGCGGATAGAGGATGGCCGGACGCAGGTTGGCGAACAGTCCCAACTGCGAACGGATCTTGAGCAGGCCGCGCTCTGGACGGATGTCACGCTCAAGCTTGTCCCACTTGGGCCCGCCGACCGCGCCGAGCAGCACGGCATCGGCCTTGCGTGCGCGCTCCAGGGTCTCGTCGGCCAGCGGAATGCCGTGCTTGTCGATGGCGGCGCCGCCGATCACGTCGTGCTCCAGGGTGACGCCGAGCTGGAACTTGTCGTTTGCCAGCTCCAGCACCTTGACCGCCTCGGCCATGATTTCCGGACCGATACCATCACCTGGGAGAATCAGAATCTGCTTGCTCATGCTTTCCTCTATCCATTCGAACGGCGCGCCTGCTCGGCCCACCGAAAAAAACCGGCCCGGCGAACCGGCCCCTACCCTACATCGTTACAGGAGCCGCTCAGCCGGGCAATCCGCTTATCAGACGTCGCGGAACAACCAAGGTTGGGTGGCCCGGTGCTTGGCCTCGAACGCCTGGATGGCGTCGCTGTCCTGCAAGGTCAGGCCGATGTCATCGAGGCCGTTGAGCAAGCAGTGCTTGCGGAAGGCGTCGATCTCGAAATGCAGCACCTTGCCGTCCGGACGGGTCACGGCCTGGGCTTGCAGGTCGATGGTCAGTTGGTAGCCTGGGTTGGCTTCAACCTGCTTGAACAACTCGTCGACTTCTTCGTCGCTGAGGATGATCGGCAGCAGGCCGTTCTTGAAGCTGTTGTTGAAGAAGATATCGGCGAAGCTCGGTGCGATGACGCTACGGAAACCGTATTCGTCCAACGCCCACGGTGCGTGCTCGCGGCTCGAGCCGCAACCGAAGTTCTCCCGCGCCAGCAGCACGCTAGCCCCCTGGTAGCGCTCGTGGTTGAGCACGAAGTCCTTGTTGAGCGGACGCTTGCTGTTGTCCTGGTAGGGCTGGCCCACGTCCAGGTAACGCCACTCATCGAACAGGTTCGGACCGAAGCCGGTGCGCTTGATCGACTTCAGGAACTGCTTGGGAATGATCTGGTCGGTGTCGACGTTGGCACGATCCAATGGCGCGACAAGACCGATGTGCTGGGTAAAGGCTTTCATGCTGCGCTCCCTTGGATCAACTCGCGGACATCGATGAAGTGGCCAGTCACCGCGGCGGCGGCGGCCATGGCCGGGCTGACCAGGTGGGTACGACCACCCGCGCCCTGACGGCCTTCGAAGTTGCGGTTCGAGGTCGAGGCGCAATGCTCGCCGCTTTCCAGGCGGTCCGGGTTCATCGCCAGGCACATGGAGCAGCCGGGTTCACGCCATTCGAATCCTGCCTCGATGAAGATCTTGTCCAGCCCCTCGCGCTCGGCCTGGGCCTTGACCAAGCCCGAGCCTGGGACCACCAAGGCTTGCTTGACGTTCGCCGCGACCTTGCGGCCCTTGGCGATCTCGGCGGCGGCGCGCAAGTCTTCGATGCGCGAGTTGGTGCAAGAACCGATGAACACGCGGTCGAGCTTGATGTCGGTGATCGCCTGATTGGCGGCCAGGCCCATGTACTTGAGGGCGCGCTCGATGGAGCCACGTTTGATCAGGTCAGGCTCGGCAGCCGGATCCGGCACACGCTGGTCGACGGCCAGGACCATCTCCGGCGAGGTGCCCCAGCTCACTTGCGGCTTGATC
This sequence comes from Pseudomonas sp. PKS, assembly GCF_051913525.1. NCBI lineage: Bacteria > Pseudomonadati > Pseudomonadota > Gammaproteobacteria > Pseudomonadales > Pseudomonadaceae > Pseudomonas > Pseudomonas sp. PKS. The sequence continues at coordinate 17,025 of NZ_JBEGDO010000028.1, forward strand.
TGAGCAGCGTCCAGTTCAACGATGGTGTCAAACACGGCATCGGTATCGGAAACCAGCCCCTTCCAAGCCTCCACCGCCTGTTTCCACTGCTCGCCCTTGGGCGCGTACGGACGGCCCTCGACATAAGCGATGGTGGTGTCATCCACGGCCACCAGCCCCACACGGGCACCGGCTTCGATGGACATGTTGCAGATGGTCATGCGGCCTTCCATGGACAGCTCGCGGATGGCGCTGCCGGCGAACTCCATCGCGTGGCCATTGCCACCGGCAGTGCCGATCTTGCCGATCACGGCGAGGACGATGTCCTTGGCGGTCACGCCCGCAGGCAACTGACCTTCGACGCGCACCAGCATGTTCTTCATTTTCTTGGCAACCAGGCACTGGGTGGCCAGCACATGCTCGACTTCCGAGGTGCCGATGCCATGGGCCAGCGCGCCGAAGGCGCCGTGGGTCGAGGTATGCGAGTCGCCGCAGACGACGGTCATGCCTGGCAAGGTGGCACCCTGCTCCGGGCTGATGACGTGCACGATGCCCTGACGTTCATCGTTCATCTTGAATTCGACGATGCCGTATTCGTCACAGTTCTCGTCGAGGGTCTGCACCTGCAGGCGCGACACTTCGTCGACGATGGCTGCGATGCCGCCTTTGCGCTCTGGCGTGGTCGGCACGTTGTGGTCAGGGGTCGCGATATTGGCATCGATACGCCATGGCTTGCGGTTGGCCAAACGCAGGCCTTCGAAGGCCTGGGGCGAAGTCACTTCGTGGATGATGTGACGATCGATGTAGATCAAGGACGAACCGTCGTCGCGCCGTTTGACTTCGTGCGCATCCCAGAGTTTGTCGTAGAGCGTTTTGCCAGACATCTGACTATTCCTCATCAGCGTATTTCTATGCCAATAACCCCTTGGCTTGTACGGTCGATGCTATGGGGTTAGATTGAATAACTCAAATTCATAATTTTTATGCTTTGGATAACTAACAGGAATTCTACGTCGTGGACTTGGCCAACCTCAGCGCCTTCATCGCCATTGCCGAAACCGGAAGTTTTTCCGGTGCCGGGGAACGCCTGCACCTGACCCAACCGGCCGTCAGCAAACGCATCGCCGGGCTCGAGCAGCAACTGGATGTGCGCCTGTTCGATCGCCTGGGTCGGGAGGTAACCCTGACCGAGGCCGGGCGCGCCCTGTTGCCCCGCGCCTACCAGATCCTCAATGTCCTGGATGATACCCGACGAGCGCTGACCAATTTGACCGGTGAGGTGAGTGGTCGCCTGACCCTTGCCACTAGTCACCACATCGGCTTACACCGCCTGCCCCCGCTATTGCGGGCTTTCACCCGTCAGCACCCGGCGGTGGCGCTGGATATTCAGTTCCTGGATTCGGAAGCGGCCTACGACGAGATTCTCCATGGGCGTGCAGAGATCGCGGTTATCACCCTGGCTCCCGAGCCCCACCATCTGGTGCGTGCCGTGCCCGTCTGGGACGATGCACTGGATTTCGTCGCCGCACCGGAGCACCCCTTGGCCAGCAACCGACAGGTCAGCCTGGCCGATGTCGCCAGACACCCGGCGGTATTCCCCGGCGGCAACACCTTCACCCACCATATCGTCCAGCGTCTGTTCGAAAGCCAGGGCCTGACGCCGAACATCGCCATGAGCACCAATTACTTGGAGACGATCAAGATGATGGTTTCCATTGGTCTTGCCTGGAGCGTGCTACCGCGCACCATGCTCGACGAGCAGGTTGCACCCATCGCCTTGCCCGGCATACAGCTGTCACGCCAGCTAGGCTACATTCTGCATACGGAACGCACGCTGTCGAACGCAGCCAAGGCCTTCATGGCGCTGCTCGACAGCCACGCAGCGACTGCCTGAGCGCAGTCGGCCGGTCTTCCAAATACAGGGACGCGTCATCCGCCAAAGGTCTGGTACCGATGCCCAAATCAGCAAACCGTTTTCCGCGCCTGCCGCGCATCCACGCGGCAGCTCCCCAGGAGTCGGAGCAGACTTGGCAGAACGCTCCGCAACTGTTGGCCGCGCTCAATGGCGCGCGCCTGGGGGCGTGGTTGTGGGATATCGACAGTGGCCGGATCAGCTGGTCGCGGGCCACCCAGGCGCTGTTCGGCTTCGAGCCTGATCGGCCTCTGCCCAACGACATCGACTACCTCGACCTGCTGCCCGAGGAGGACCGCGCCCGCACGCGCCAGATGTTCCAGGCCGTGGTCAATGGCGAACCTGTGGAACCGGCAATGCGCCACCGCATACGCTGGCCCGATGGCAGCGTGCACTGGCTGGAAGTCACTGGCAGCCTGACACATGCTCCTGACGGTCGTCCGCAAATGATCGGGGTCGTACGGGAAATCACCCGTCAACATGATCGGGAAACCGCGCTGATCAACTCCGAAAAGCGCTTCGCCACCCTCTTTCACCTGAGCCCCAATGTCATTCTCTTGACCCGTCGCCAGGACGGCATGATCTTCGAGGTCAACCAGCATTTCGAAGACATGTTCGGCTGGCCCGGACACCAGGTCATCGGCAAGACCACTCTGGAACTGGGGTTATGGGTCAACCCTGAATTGCGCCATCAGGTGCTGGACAACACCCGCAGCAGCAATGGCGGCCCGCTGACCCTCGAGGTGCAGTTTCGCGCCAGCACCGGCAAGCTCCACGATGGCATCCTCTGCACCCAGAGCATCGAACTCGAAGGCGTGACCTACCTGCTCAGCACGTTCGTCGATACCAGCGAGCGCAAGCGCGCGGAACAAGCCCTCAAGGACAGCCAGGAACGCCTGGACCTGGCCCTGGATTCGGCGCAATTGGGCACCTGGGACTGGCACATCCCCAGCGGCATGCTCTACGGCTCGGCCCGCGCCGCACAGTTGCACGGCCTGCCCCCGGTGCCTTTCCACGAGTCGTTCGAGGCGTTCTTCGAAGGGGTCTCGGAGCACGAACGCAGCGTCATGCGCCAGACCTACCGCAGCCTGCGCGAGGGACCGGCGGGCAACTATCAGGTCACCTACCGCGTGCAACTGGACAACGGCCAGTCGCGTTACATCGAAAGCCGCGCCCGCCTCTATCGCGACGAACAGGGCAACCCCCTACGCATGGCCGGCACGTTGCTCGACATCACCGACCAAGTGGAACGCGAGCAGCGCTTGAGCGCCTCCGAGGAAAAATTCGCCAGCCTGTTCCAGGTCAGCCCTGACCCGATTTGCGTCACCCGCCAGGACAACGGTCAGTTCATCGAGATCAACCGCGCCTTTACCCAGACTTTCGGCTGGAGCGCCGAACAGGTCATCGGCCGCACTGCCGAACAGATCGGCCTGTGGGCGGAGTCGGCGCAACGGGCACAACGCATCGAGCAAGTGATCCGGGAACGGGCATTGAGCAATGTGGCGGTGGTGGTCAATCACCATAACGGCGCGTCGCTGACATGCGTCATCTCCAGCTGCCAGATCACCGTCGACAACCAGCCCTGCAGCGTCACGACCCTGCGCGACATCACCCAACAGCAGCGCGCCGAAGCGGCCCTCAAGGCCAGCGAAGAGAAGTTCGCCAAAGCATTCCACTCAAGCCCCGACGCCATCACCCTGACCGAGCGCACGACCGGCCGCTACCTCGAAGTCAACGATGGTTTCTGCCGGCTGACCGGTTACAGCAGCGCCGAAGTGATCGGCCGCACGGTCTATGAGATCGGCATCTGGGCCGACGACAAGCAACGCGCCGCCCTGCTCACCGAACTGCGCGAACGAGGCAGGGTGCACCACCGCGAAATGCTGGGCCGCAACAAACGCGGCGACATCCTCACCGTGGAGGTTTCGGTGGAGCCGCTGAGTCTCAACGAGGCCGATTGCTTGCTGCTCACCGCCCGCGATGTGAGTCAACTGAAGAACGCCCAGGCGCAGATCCGTCACCTGGCCTACCACGACCCGCTGACCAACCTGCCCAACCGCGCCCTGCTGATGGACCGCCTCAGCCAACAGATCGCCCTGCTCAAACGCCACAATCTGCGCGGCGCGCTGCTGTTCCTGGACCTTGACCATTTCAAGCACATCAATGACTCCCTCGGTCACCCGGTGGGCGATACGGTGCTCAAGATCATCACCGCGCGTCTGGAGGCTAGCGTACGCCTGGAGGACACGGTGGCCCGCCTGGGCGGCGACGAGTTTGTGGTGTTGCTCAGCGGTCTGGAGGGCAGCCGCGATCAAGTGGAAGAGAAAGTCCGCGAATTGGCCGACACCCTGCGCGAACTGCTCGCCGAACCCATGTCCCTCGATGGCCAGCGCCTACAGGTCACGCCCAGCATCGGCGTGGCGCTGATACCCGACCACGGGGCGACACCCGCCGATCTGCTCAAGCGCGCGGACATCGCCCTGTATCGAGCCAAGGACTCCGGGCGCAACACCACACAACTGTTCCACACCAGCATGCAAAAGGCCGCCAGCGAACGCCTGCGCATGGAAACCGACCTGCGCCTGGCCTTGGCCCGCGGCGAACTCGCCCTGCACTTCCAGCCACAGGTGGACGCCCGCGACAACCGCATCGTCGGGGCCGAGGTACTACTGCGCTGGCATCACCCGCAACTGGGCCAGCAGCCACCGTCGCAGTTCATCCAGGTACTTGAAGAGAGCGGCCTGATCCTTGAAGTGGGCAGTTGGATCCTTGACGAAGCCTGCGACGCTTGCGCGCGCATGCTTGAGGATGGGTTGATCGATGCCGATGATTTCAGCCTGTGCGTGAACATCAGCCCCCGGCAGTTCCGCCAGAACGATTTTGTCGAACGGGTGCTGCGCAGCCTCGACGATTACCGCCTGCCACGGCGCATGCTGAAGCTGGAGATCACCGAAGGCATCGTCATCCAGAACCTGGAAGACACCATCAGCAAGATGCGCGAACTCAAGCGCTACGGGGTGAGCTTCGCCATGGACGACTTCGGCACCGGCTATTCTTCGCTGACCTACCTCAAGCGCCTACCGGTCGATGCCCTGAAGATCGACCAGACCTTCGTGCGGGACGCACCGATCGACCCCAACGATGCCGAGATCGTCCGCGCCATCGTGGCCATGGCCCGCAGCCTGGACCTGGCGGTGATTGCCGAAGGGGTCGAACAATCCGATCAGCTGGAGTTTCTCGAGCGCCAGGGTTGCTACCTGTATCAGGGCTACCTGCACAGCCGCCCACTGCCCTTGCCGGAATTTCGCCAGATGTTGATGGAGGCACCGGCGGATTATTGATTCTCCTGCCAGCATCATCCAGATACAAAAAAAGGGCACCCGAAGGTGCCCTCTTTTAACTCGCCGAACTTAGTTCAGCGCTGGCTGCTCGCCATTGATCGGAATGCGCTTTGGCTTGGCCTCTTCCGGCACGATGCGCAGCAGATCGATGCTGAGCAGGCCATTGGCCAGGCCCGCGGCCTTCACTTCGATGTGGTCGGCCAAGCGGAAGGACAGCTTGAAGGCGCGTTGGGCAATACCCTGGTGCAGGTAGGTGACGCCTTCGGTGCTGTTGTCGCGCTTGCCACCGATAACGGTCAGGACGCCTTTTTCGACCTGCAGGTCGAGGTCCTGCTCCTGGAAACCGGCTGCGGCAACCACGATGCGATAGTGGTCATCGCCATGTTTTTCCACGTTGTAGGGAGGGTAGCTGCTACCCGCCTCGTTACGTGCCGCGGATTCGAACAGATCGTTGAAACGATCGAAACCAACGGAATGACGGAACAGTGGAGCGAGAGAGAAAGCGGTAGTCATGGTCATGAACTCCTGAGATTCAGCAAGTTAAGTCACTACGCGACCCGACTTCGGCATCGCGTACTCAAGAGATAGGGCCCGACAAGTGGGTTTCAAGAGGTCATCCAAAATTTTTTTGCCAAGCCATGCCCGCGTGCGGCAGACGCGGGACCATCCGGCATGGCAAGTGCTCAGGCAACGCACGCGTCCAGCGCTACCGCCTGCTCCACACCTAGCAAACGGCTGATGCGCTGACAATCATCCTCACGCCTCAGTTCGGCAAACAGCACCACCGCCTCGGGATAACTGCGGGTCAGCATGGCCAGCCACTGCTTCAAGCGCCCGGGCGCATAACGCGGCGACAGCTTGGCCTGAGCCTGACGCCAGAACTCACGCAGTAGCGGCATCAGGTCGTCCCAAGTCATGGCCCGGTATTCCCGCCCGTCGCGAGCCGCGGCGATCTGCAATCCCAGGTCCGGGCGCGACACCAGACCACGGCCGAGCATGATGTCTTCGGCCCCGCTGACTTCGCGGCAACGCCGCCAATCATCGACGGTCCAGATTTCGCCGTTGGCGAACACCGGCACTTTCACCACATCCTGCACCCGCGCCACCCACTCCCAATGGGCCGGAGGCTTGTAGCCCTCGACCTTGGTCCGGGCATGCACCACCAGATGCTCGGCCCCGCCTTCGGCCAGCGCAGTGGCGCACTCCAGGGCGCCGTCCGGGCTGTCGAAGCCCAGCCGCATCTTGGCGGTCACCGGAATGTGGCCCGGCACTGCCCGACGAACCTCACGGACGATGGCATGCAGCAGTTCGGGCTCCTTGAGCAGCACCGCGCCACCACGAGACTTGTTCACCGTCTTGGCCGGGCAACCGAAGTTCAGGTCGATCACCGGCGCGCCAAGCTCACAAGCCAGCACGGCGTTGTCGGCCAGACAGGCAGGATCCGAACCCAACAATTGCACGCGCATCGGTACCCCGGCTGCCGTGCGCGCGCCTTGGCGCAGCTCGGGTGCCAGCTTGTCGAACGACGAGGCCGGCAGCAGGCGATCACAGACGCGGATGAACTCGGTGACACACCAGTCGATACCACCCACCCGGGTCAGGACGTCGCGCAGGATGTTGTCTACCAGCCCCTCCATGGGGGCCAGGGCAATTTGCATGTCAGGGTCTCGGCGAAAAAAGGCGGCAGTCTAGCAAAAAAGACTGCCGGTTCAGGCACCGGCCAGCGCCGGACCATAGCCTTCGATAAACTCCGACGGCATGCGCTTGGGCTTGCCGCTGGACAACTCGATGCAGGCAAAGGTGGTCTGCGCCCGCAGCAGAGTGACGCCGTCACGCGGGCGCTTGAGCTGGAAGCGGCGGGTCATGCGCAGGCGCTGGTCCCAGTCGATGATCCAGGTGGCCAATTGCAACTCGTCGTCTTCATAGGCGGCGGCGAGGTAGTCGATCTCGTGGCGGACCACGGCCATGGCACGGTCCAGGCGGCGGTACTCGGCCAAATCCAACCCCAGCCGCTGCGAATGACGCCAAGCACAGCGCTCCAGCCAGGTGACATAGACCGCATTGTTGGCATGGCCGAGGCCGTCGATGTCCTCGGCGCCGACACGCAGATCAATGATGAATGGCGATGCCAGATCCCAGCTCATGCCCGCTCCCCTTGGTCAGTGATCGGACAGAGTGTACCGGATGCTCAGGCGCTTTGCCGCGCTCCTTGTGGCGTGCGCGCCAGCAGCTCGAGCACCGCCTGACTCACCTGCGGATCGGCCAGCACACGCTGGTGGCCACCCTCCTCCAGCAACATCAGGCGGCTGTCGAACCAGGCGTTGTGGATGGCCTGGGCCTCACTGGCCGGCACCAGAGCATCGTCGCGTGCATGCACTATCAGACCAGGCACATCCAACTGGTAGCCACTGACATCCAGCCGTGAGATCTGCACGCCAACTTCCTGCTCGACCTGGCGGATAAACGCCGCCCTGGCCCGCGCCGGCAGCCCCAGGCGATGGGCAAAACCTCGCAATACACCGAGCAATTGCGCCGGCGCAGCGATGCTCACCGCCACCTCGGCACGCAGCCCCCATTGCAGGGCCAGCAGCATACTGGCTCCGCCCATCGAATGCCCCACCACCGCACGCAGCGGCGGCAATTCGGCAGCCGCCTCCAACAAGGCGCGGGCAAACAGCCCCACGTGGGCGTGTTGCCCCGGAGACTGCCCGTGACCTGGCCCCTCAAGGGACACGACGGTGTGGCCGGCCGCTACGAGTGCCTCGGTCAGGGCTGCGAACTGAGTCGGCCGACCTTCCCAGCCGTGCATCATCAACACGGCCGGCCCCGTGCCCCAGCGCAAGGCCGAGAGCCCAAAGCGCAGGGTGATACGCTCGGCCTTGGCCAACAGGGGCAGCTCCCAGTGCCGAGGCGGCAAAGGACGAGGAGTCATGAATGCTCGACGCATCTTGCCGGCGACATGCTCTGGGGCCAGTCGACCCAAAGTGCCATTGACGCCACGAATCCAGCTCAGGGTAGTCATCACCTTGCTCCAGAGGTCGGTTAGCTCAGATCACCGCCGATTTGGCGGCGCGCAGGATACGGTCGGACAGCTCGCTATCACCCAAGGCCCGCGCCAAGGTCAAACCGCCGATCATCAGGGACAGGTCGGCAAAGGCTTTATCGACGTCTTCCGGGCGATCAACCATTTGCGCGGTCATCAGCTCGATGTGCTCGGCCAACACCTCACGGAAGGTTTCGGGTAGGCGCTGCATCTCACTCAGGGCAGTGGGCAGTGGACAGGCGTGCTCATGGGCATCGCGGTGCTTGCGTGACAAGTAGAATGCTGCCACCAGCGCACGCCGCCCTGCCCCATCGAGGCTCGGATCCACTTGGGCAAGCAAGGCCCGGCGCTCACCCAGCAACTGGCGAAATGCCTCAAGCATCAGCTCGTCCTTGCTGTCGAAATGGGCGTAGAAGCCCCCGACCGTCAGCCCGGCGGCCCCCATCACCTGGCTTACGCTCGGGTCGGCGGGACCGTGCTGAATCAAGGCACTGCGGGCTGCTTCCAGGATGCGCTCGCGGGTCTTGCTCTTCTTGTCACTCATGACCAATCTCGAAAATATTATGAGTGAAATATTATGCCCGTAATATTTTTTTGCAAGCAGAAACCGTCATCCTGCCGGATGACTGAATAATTTTTCGACGCAGAAAAACAAAAGGCCCATTCAATATGCGAATGAGCCTTTGAAGTCCCGCAAAACGCGGGTAAAAGTGGCGTCCCCTAGGGGACTCGAACCCCTGTTACCGCCGTGAAAGGGCGGTGTCCTAGGCCACTAGACGAAGGGGACGTGAACCTTCGCGCAGGTCCGCTAACGCAGACCCTGGCAGAATTGGTGGAGCTAAGCGGGATCGAACCGCTGACCTCCTGCATGCCATGCAGGCGCTCTCCCAGCTGAGCTATAGCCCCGGATTTCTAGCCTCTCGGCCCAGCGATATCGAAACATCGCTTGTGTAAAAGTGGCGTCCCCTAGGGGACTCGAACCCCTGTTACCGCCGTGAAAGGGCGGTGTCCTAGGCCACTAGACGAAGGGGACAACAACCTTCGTGCCGGTCCGCTTTCACGAACCGCGGCAAAATTGGTGGAGCTAAGCGGGATCGAACCGCTGACCTCCTGCATGCCATGCAGGCGCTCTCCCAGCTGAGCTATAGCCCCGGATTTCTAGCCTCTCGGCCCAGCGATATCGAAACATCGCTTGTGTAAAACTGGCGTCCCCTAGGGGACTCGAACCCCTGTTACCGCCGTGAAAGGGCGGTGTCCTAGGCCACTAGACGAAGGGGACGAACCTTCTACCTCAAAGACCGGATTGCTGGAACCGATCTTTCTTCGCGATCAATTACCTTGATCGTGAAGGGGAATTTGGTGGAGCTAAGCGGGATCGAACCGCTGACCTCCTGCATGCCATGCAGGCGCTCTCCCAGCTGAGCTATAGCCCCACAATGTCGCGCTGAACCGAAGTGCTGGCTGGGTGCCTTGTGCTTCGTTTTGCTCATCGCTGTGGACGGGGCGCATATTAAGTTCCGATTGCAGGGCTGTCAAACAAATTTTTGAAAATACTCAAAAAAATTTTCACAGATAACAATCACTTACCGCCCTGCCCTAGTGAACCCGCAGCGCCGCCCCCATGGGAGCATGGTTTATCCGCAAATGCCGAGGTGGATGCACCACCGTATTCGCGGACGAACCCGCTCCCACAGGCCAACGACGAGCCTCGGAAAGCTGTCAGGCGATGCTCGCCAGCAGTTTTTCCCATTCCTTGTTTTCTTTCTTCGACACGCCACCGAGCAAGTCCAACGCCTGGCGCAGACGGTAACGAGTCAGGTCAGGGCCGAGGATCTCCATGGCATCGAGCACCGACACCGAGCTGGCCTGGCCCGTGACCGCCGCGAACATCAGCGGCATGGCGTCACGCAGTTTCAACTCCAGGGCATCGACCACCGCCTGGATGCAGCCGGTGATACGGTCCTTCTCCCACTGGCGCAGGCTCTCGAGCTTCCACAGGATCAATTGCATGACCTGGCGCACCTGGTCGGCGGACAGCTTCTTGCTCTCGAACAGCTTGGCATCGAGCTTGAGCGCACCTTCGAAGAAGAATCCCCCCAGCGCAGCGATCTGGCTGAAGGTTTCGACCCGGCCCTGCACGTGTGGCGCGATCTTCATCATGTAGTCGCTATTGAAGGCCCACTTCTGCACGCGTGCGGCGAACTCCTCCACCGGCAGCTCGCGCAGCCACTGGCCATTGAGCCAGGACAGCTTCTCGATGTCGAAGATGGGGCCACCCAGGGAGATGCGCGACAGGTCGAAGTGCTCGACCATTTCGGCCAGGGAGAACTTCTCGCGCTCGTCCGGCATCGACCAGCCCATGCGGCCCAAGTAGTTGAGCATGGCTTCGGGCATGAAGCCCATACGCTCGTAGAACGTCACCGAGGTGGGGTTCTTGCGCTTGGACAGCTTGGACTTGTCGGGGTTGCGCAGCAGCGGCATGTAGCAGAGCTTGGGCTGCTCCCAGCCGAAGTACTCGTACAGCTTGATCAGCTTCGGCGCCGACGGCAGCCACTCCTCACCGCGCAGGACGTGGGTGATGCCCATCAGATGGTCATCAACCACGTTGGCCAGGAAGTAGGTCGGCAGGCCGTCGTTTTTCATCAAAACCTGCATGTCCATCCGATCCCATGGGATCTCGACGTCGCCACGGAGCATGTCAGGGACCACGCAGACACCTTCGCTTGGCACCTTCATGCGGATCACATGGGGCTCGCCGGCGTCCAGGCGTCGCTGCACTTCCTCGGCGCTCAGCAACAGCGCACGGCCGTCATAGCGCGGGGTCTCACCACGGGCCATCTGCTCGGCACGCATCTGCTCCAGTTCCTCGGCGGTGCAGAAGCAATAGAAGGCGTGGCCGGCATCGACCAGTTGCTTGGCGTACTTGGCGTAGATTTCGCCACGCTCGCTCTGCCGGTATGGGCCGTGGGGACCGCCGACGTCCGGGCCTTCGTTCCATTCGATGCCGAGCCAACGCAGGGCGTCGAAGATCTGCTGCTCCGACTCACGGGTCGAGCGCAACTGGTCGGTATCTTCGATACGCAGGATGAACTCACCGCCGTGCTGCTTGGCAAAGCAGTAGTTGAACAGGGCGATGTAGGCGGTGCCGACATGGGGATCGCCGGTGGGCGATGGCGCGATGCGCGTGCGAACGGTGGTCATGGAGAGTCTCGAACGAAAGATGAAACAAAGGCGGAATGTTAGCAGGGAGCGGGCGTCCGGCTCCAGCAATGGCGCGATTGTCACTTGTGAGAGCGCCAGTACTCGCTGTTAAATTTACTTACATTTCTGGAACCATAGTACCCATGCCCGCCCAGCTCAAACGTCGCCTGCTGATCTTCTTCACCCTGGTCCTGCTCGTCGCCCTCGCCTTCCTGGCCCATTGGTACTTCAAGGGCCGCTTCTACGAGAGCACCGACAATGCTTATGTCCAGGGCGAAATCACGCGCATCTCAAGCCAGCTCGGCGCTCGCATCGACAACGTCCTGGTCGAGGACAACCAGCATGTGACCAAGGGCGAGCTCCTGGTTCACCTGGAACGGGCCGACTTCGAACTGGCCGTCGAGCGCGCCCGGGCAGCCCTGGCCACCCGCGAAGCCGAATACGAGCAGGCGCAGAGCCGGCTGACCCAGCAAGGCAGCCTGATCGCGGCCGGCCAGGCCGAAGTGGCCGCCAACCAGGCGACCTTCAACCGCTCGCAACTGGACCTCAACCGCGCCCAGGCCTTGCGTAAACCGGGTTTTGTCTCTGAAGAGCGTGTCACTACCCTCTCGGCGGAAAGTCACGTGGCCCGTTCCCAGGTCGACAAGGCACAGGCCGATCTGCAAAGCCAGCGCCAGCAGGTCAATGCCCTGAGCGCTGACCTCAAGCGTCTCGATGCGCAGATCGCCAATGCCCGCACCGACCTGGCCCAGGCCGAGCTGAACCTGAGTCGCTGCGAAATCCGCGCGCCGATCAGCGGCACCATCGGCCAGCGCAATGCACGCAATGGACAGGTAGTGCAAGCTGGCGCCTACCTGTTATCGATCGTTCCGGATGAAGACATCTGGGTGCAGGCCAACTTCAAGGAGACCCAGATTGGCCGCATGCACCCAGGGCAACGCGCAGAGCTGGTGTTCGACAGCTACCCGGACACCCCGATCGAAGGTCAGGTGGACAGCTTGTTCGCCGCCTCCGGGGCACAGTTCAGCCTGCTGCCGCCGGACAACGCCACCGGCAATTTCACCAAGGTGGTCCAACGTATCCCGGTGAAGCTCACCTTTGCCGCCGACAATCCGCTGCATGGGCGTATCCGTCCGGGCATGTCGGTAACCGCGACCGTTGACCTGCGCGATGCGGACGAAGGCCACGATGGCCGGTGACGCGCTGATACGCCCCACTGCGCAGCCAAGCCGTCGCGACTGGATCGCGGTGATGAGCGCGATGCTCGGGGCGTTCATGGCGGTGCTGGATATCCAGATCACCAACTCATCGCTCAAAGACATTCAGGGCGCGCTCTCGGCCACCCTTGAGGAAGGCTCGTGGATCTCCACCTCGTACCTTGTGGCGGAGATCATCATGATCCCTCTCACCGCCTGGCTGGTGCAATTGCTCTCGGCCCGGCGCCTGGCGGTCTGGGTGTCGCTGGGGTTTCTCGTGTCTTCGCTGCTGTGCTCCATGGCCTGGAACTTGGAAAGCATGATCCTCTTTCGTGCTCTTCAGGGTTTCACCGGTGGCGCCCTGATCCCCCTGGCGTTCACCCTTACGCTCATCAAACTGCCAGAGCACCAGCGCGCCAAGGGCATGGCCATGTTTGCCATGACGGCCACGTTCGCACCGTCGATCGGCCCGACACTAGGCGGCTGGCTGACCGAGAATTGGGGCTGGGAGTACATCTTCTATATCAATGTGCCGCCAGGCATGGTGATGATCGCAGGCCTGCTCTATGGCCTTGAGAGGAAAGAGGCACACTGGGACCTGCTCAAGCGCACCGACTACGCGGGCATCGTCACGCTGGGGCTGGGCCTGGGCTGCTTGCAAGTGTTTCTAGAAGAAGGTCATCGCAAGGATTGGCTGGAGTCGAACCTGATCGTCAGCCTGGGCACAGTCGCGCTGATCAGCCTGATCACATTTGTCATCCTGCAGTTCTCCAGACCTCACCCACTGATCAACCTGCGCATCCTCGGCAATCGCAATTTTGGGCTCAGCAGCGTGGCAAGCCTGGGGATGGGTGTAGGGTTGTATGGCTCAATCTACCTGCTGCCGCTGTACCTGGCGCAGGTCCAGGGCTACAACGCCCTGCAGATCGGCGAGGTGATCATGTGGATGGGGTTGCCGCAGCTGTTCCTGATTCCGCTGGTGCCGCTGTTGATGAAGGTGATCCCGCCCAAGGTGCTCTGCGCACTGGGCTTTTGCCTGTTCGGTCTTGCCAGCTTCGGCTCGGGCGTATTGAACCCAGACTTTGCCGGGCCGCAATTCGACCAGATCCAGATCATCCGCGCAGTGGGGCAACCGATGATCATGGTGACCATCTCGCTCATCGCCACTGCCTACATCCTGCCGGAAGACGCTGGATCAGCGTCGAGCCTGTTCAACATCCTGCGCAACCTGGGCGGGGCTATCGGTATCGCTTTGCTGGCCACACTGCTGGATGCGCGAACCAAGGTGTATTTCGATTACCTGCGAGAATCGGTGGTACCGAGCAATCCACAGGTGGCCGAACGGCTCTCGCAGTTGGCCGAGCGGTTAGGCAGTGATAACGCGGCGCTGGGCAGACTGAGCGAGATCACCCACCAGCAAGCATTGATCATGGCCTACAACGACGCCTTCCACTGGGTTGGCTTGGGACTGGTGGTGAGCATGGTAGCCGTACTGCTGACCCGCAAATTGCCACCTGGAATGAAGCCAGGCGAGGCCCATTGAACGGGGTGTCGCCTGGGGTCTCTTCGCGAGTCAACCCGCGAAGAAGTCCCACAGGCACTAGATCGATCAACTTGCTATTAACCGATCGCGCAGTTGGGTGATCTCGTCGCGCAACTGGGCGGCGGCCTCAAACTCCAGGTCGCGGGCGTACTGGAACATCTTCTCTTCCAATTGCTTGATGCGCTTGGTGATCTGCGCCGGCGTCTGCAACTCAGCCTCGTTGCGGGCGCTCTCTTGCGCAGCCTTGGCCATGCCCTTGCGCTTCTTGCTGCGTCCGCCCGGAACGCTCGCGCCTTCCATGATGTCGGTGATGTCCTTGACCACGCCTTTGGGCACGATGCCGTGGGCCAGGTTGAATTCGATCTGCTTGGCCCGGCGTCGCTCGGTCTCGTCGATGGCCCGCTGCATGGAACCGGTGACCTGATCGGCATAGAGGATCGCCTTGCCGTTGAGGTTACGTGCGGCGCGGCCGATGGTCTGGATCAGTGAGCGTTCCGAACGCAGGAAACCTTCCTTGTCGGCATCGAGGATGGCCACCAGGGACACCTCGGGCATGTCCAGGCCTTCACGCAACAGGTTGATGCCCACCAACACGTCGAAGCTACCCAGGCGCAGGTCGCGGATGATCTCGACCCGTTCGACGGTATCGATGTCCGAGTGCAGGTAGCGTACCCGCACGTCGTGATCGGCCAGGTAGTCGGTAAGGTCCTCGGCCATGCGCTTGGTCAGGGTGGTGGCCAACACCCGCTCGCCAGCATCCACTCGCTTGCGGATTTCCGACAGCAGGTCATCGACCTGGGTAAGGGCCGGCCGCACCTCCACCTGCGGGTCCACCAGGCCGGTGGGACGCACCACCTGCTCCACCACCCGCCCGGCGTGCTCGGCTTCGTAGGGACCGGGGGTAGCCGAGACGAAGATGGTCTGCGGGCTGACAGCCTCCCACTCGTCAAAGCGCATGGGGCGGTTGTCCAGCGCCGACGGCAGGCGGAAACCGTACTCCACCAGAGTTTCTTTGCGCGAGCGGTCGCCCTTGTACATTGCACCGACCTGGGGAACGCTGACGTGGGATTCATCGATTACCAGCAAAGCGTCCGCCGGCAAGTAGTCGTACAGGGTCGGTGGCGGCGCGCCGGCCGGTCGGCCGGACAGGTAGCGGGAGTAGTTCTCGATGCCGTTGCAGTAACCAAGCTCGAGGATCATCTCCAGGTCAAAGCGGGTGCGCTGCTCCAGGCGCTGGGCCTCTACCAGCTTGTTCGCCTTCTGCAGGTAATCCAGGCGGTCCTTGAGTTCTTCCTTGATGCCCTCCACAGCCTCGAGCAAGGTCTCACGCGGCGTGACGTAGTGGCTCTTGGGATAGAAGGTGAAGCGCGGCAGCTTGCGGATGACCTCACCGGTGAGCGGGTCGAATGCGGCGATGTTCTCCACCTCGTCATCGAACAGTTCGATGCGGATGGCCTCGAGGTCCGATTCGGCCGGAAAGATATCGACCACGTCCCCCCGCACACGGAAGGTGGCACGGGCGAAGTCCATCTCGTTGCGGGTGTATTGCAGGTCCGCCAGGCGACGCAGCAGTGCACGCTGGTCGAGTTTATCGCCACGATCGACGTGCAAGACCATCTTCAAGTAGGTCTCGGGACTGCCCAGGCCATAAATGCAGGACACCGTGGTGACGATGATCGCGTCGCGGCGCTCCAGCAGGGCCTTGGTGGCCGACAGTCGCATCTGCTCGATGTGATCGTTGATCGAGGCGTCCTTCTCGATGAAGGTATCGGACGAAGGCACATAGGCCTCAGGCTGGTAGTAGTCGTAGTAGGAGACGAAATACTCCACTGCGTTGTTCGGGAAGAACGCCTTGAACTCGCCATACAACTGCGCCGCCAGGGTCTTGTTCGGTGCCAGCACCAGGGTCGGACGCTGCACCTGCTGAATGACATTGGCGATGCTGAAGGTCTTGCCCGAGCCAGTCACGCCCAGCAGGGTCTGGTGCGAAAGCCCGGCCTCGATGCCTTCGACCATCAGCCGGATGGCCTCGGGCTGGTCGCCGGCCGGCTGGAAACGGGTGACGAGCTGGAACTCGGACATGACGGACCTCGCAGTAACGCAGCAACTGTAAATTTAGCCAGTAGTCTATACCCAAATGCGCCCGCCCGGGACCGGAATCAAGGCCAAGCTGCGAACGCGCATTACGATGGACCGGGCAATTCGACCAATGGTCGAAAAATATTCGCACAAAAGCCCGGAAAACCTGCGCCAGACTGTCGCGGTGACCGATGGGTATCACTATACTGACTCCCCGTTTGCGCACCACTTCTGTGCACTCGGCCGGAGTGTGCGCGTCCTATCACTCTCCAATCAGAGCCAAGGTAACAATGAGCCTGTTTTCCGCTGTCGAGCTGGCACCCCGCGACCCCATCCTGGGCCTCAACGAAGCATTCAACGCCGACCCACGTACCGACAAGGTCAACCTGGGCGTAGGCGTGTACTGCAATGAGGAAGGCCGCATTCCGCTGCTGCGCGCCGTGATCGAAGCCGAGACCCAGCGTGCTGCCCAGCACGCCTCGCGCGGCTACCTGCCGATCGATGGTATCGCCACCTACGACCAGGCCGTACAGAAGCTGCTGTTCGGCGCCGAGTCGCCACTGCTGGCCGCTGGCCGCGTAGTCACCGTACAGGCCGTTGGCGGTACCGGTGCTCTGAAAATCGGCGCCGACTTCCTCAAGCGAATTTCGCCCAACGCCGTAGTGGCCATCAGCGATCCGAGCTGGGAAAACCACCGCGCCCTGTTCGAAAGCGCTGGCTTCCCGGTGCAGAACTACCGCTACTACGACGCGCCGAGCAACGACGTCAACCGCGCCGGCATGCTCGAGGACCTGAACAACCTACCTTCCGGCTCGATCGTCGTGCTGCACGCTTGCTGCCACAACCCGACCGGCGTCGACCTGAACCTGGACGATTGGAAGAACGTCCTGGAGGTCGTCAAGGCCAAGGGCCACGTGCCCTTCCTGGACATGGCCTACCAGGGCTTCGGTGACGGCATCGCCGAAGACGCTTTCGCGGTGCGCCTGTTCGCCGAGTCGGGCATGGAGTTCTTCGTTTCCAGCTCGTTCTCCAAGTCGTTCTCGCTGTACGGCGAGCGCGTTGGTGCCCTGTCGATCGTCACCGCCTCGAAAGACGAAAGCACCCGTGTGCTGTCGCAGGTCAAGCGCGTCATCCGCACCACCTACTCCAACCCGCCGACTCACGGCGCGACCATCGTCGCCACCGTGCTCAACAGCGCCGAACTGCGCCAGATGTGGGAAGCGGAGCTGGGCGAGATGCGCGAGCGCATCCACGGCATGCGCAAGCAAATGGTCGAACTGCTGGCCCAGTACGGCGCCAAGCGCGACTTCAGCTTCGTCGGCCGCCAAGTGGGCATGTTCTCCTACTCGGGCCTGACCGTTGAGCAAGTGACCCGCCTGAAGAACGACTTCGGTATCTACGCACTGGACACTGGCCGTATCGCCGTTGCCGCGTTGAACCAGAGCAACATCCACGTAGTCACCAAGGCCATCGTCGAAGTGCTGTAACTCATTGATTGCTCAGGGGGAAGCTTGACTTCCCCCTGGCGATCAGTAAGATACGCGCAGATTCCGCGATAGCTCAGTCGGTAGAGCAAATGACTGTTAATCATTGGGTCCCTGGTTCGAGTCCAGGTCGCGGAGCCAAACATTGATAAAACCTCCAGATGCGCAAGCACTGGAGGTTTTTTCGTTTCTACCGTTGCATTTATTTCAGCGGCTCGGTGACCGGTTTACCCTCACCGACCAGGCTCCATACCAGCAGCTTGGCGGGCCGGCTCTGGCTGGCGTTACGTGACACACTGTGCACGGTCCCCGGTGCCTCGTACCAGTACTCCCCTGCTTTGTAGATCTTTTCTTGCTCATCATTGAGCTTGGAAGCCACCGCGCCCTCGAGCACATAGGCCATGACCGCGCCAGGGTGCTGATGGGCCGGCGATGCCTGTCCCGGTGCATAGCTGACGGTGAGCATGACGGCTTTTTTGCCGGGCGCATTGCTGGGAAGCTGCTCTTGCAGGATCTTGACCTGATCGGGTTGCTCACCGTGGGCCCAGGCTGGAACTTGGGCGCCCCACAAGCCAAAGGACAGCAACAAGGCGAGGGAGTGATGGAGGGTTTTCATGGGTATCTCCTGATGGGCGATTGCCAGCAGGTTATGTCCCAAGGCGCTAGAGGCAAATGGCCAATTCAGGGAAAAAACAGGAGGCCGATCGGTATCAATCCTGGGCAGCTGTGCGCCCCATATCAGCCTTCAGCTCTTCAAGGCCGACCGATCGGAAAGAACTCGCCACCACTCCAGACACCCAGCCACACTTGTCCGTCGATTTCGCGCGGCACCGCCAACTCGACCAATTGATAGAATACGTTGCGGTGAATCAACGCCTCGAGGTTGCTGCGCATGAGGATATAGGGCGAAGGTTCCTGGGTCCGCGAATCGATTTCGACACGAAGGGGATGATCCTTGCCAGCAGCGACCTGATCATCGACGTTACTGGTAAAGCGCAGCACCTGTTGCTCGCCACTGCCCTCCACATCCAGTGTCACCGCGACGAACGGTGCATCATCGACACGAATGCCGACCTTCTCCACCGGGGTAACCAGGAAATAGTCATCGCCATCGCGGCGAATGATGGTGGAGAACAACCGCACCATCGGCTTGCGCCCGATAGGTGTGCCCAGGTAGTACCAGGTGCCATCCCGGGCGATGCGCATGTCGATGTCGCCGCAGAAGCCCGGGTTCCATAGATGCACCGGCGGCAGGCCTTTCTCCTTGGGGATCTGCGCCAGAAGATCGTTGGCCTTGCCGCTACCTGTCATGCTCGTACCCTCAACGACTCATACCCACGAGACTACGAGCGTAGTCGCGCATGGGCTGAGCAAGCAAATCTTCCGGCGCATTGTCGTGGAACGTCAACAAACCGCCACGGCTCTTGATACGTACGGTGTCAATCAGATAGCGAGTGCTGGTCTCGATCAGCATCATCTGCACCACACCGGTGTCCACGCCCAAACGATCCACAGCCTGCTCGTCATACCATTCGTCCCCATTGCCGATGCGATCGTCGGTACGGGCGAAGCGAGTGTACAGCACGTAATCGGCCCCAACCGAGCGCGCCTCGGCAATCGCCTCCTCCAGCCCCAGCGGCCCCTGCGCACGGCGTACCAGCGGGAAGTACTCGACAAAATTCTTGTAGGCCTCCTCGGCCACGGCGTTCTGGCGTGGTACCGGACCTTTGGCCGGCGGTACGAAGTGGCCTTGGCCGATGAAAATGAACGAATCTGGTTGCAGACGTACCGACAGGCTGCGCCGGGTCTCGCTGTGATCCAGCAGCCCAGCATCACTCATGTGGTAGCGAACGCCTTCACCCATATCACTGACATTCATGCAGCCGCCCAACGCCATCAGGGCGAGCGACAAGACCAGGCTACGCATCATTCCTCCAGAAACCGGCGACGAAAAACCGGCGAATAGCCGCCAGATGCAGCTTTTGCGCCAGAATCAACCGCCGATAACTTTCATGATCGTCACCCCACCGGAAAACGCCACATCCTGCTTGTCCGCCAGAGCCTTGACCAATAACCGCTGCAAGCTGGGAAGCGCCTGGTGACGCGGTTTGTCGAGTAGATCGCCGACAAAATGCCGATTGCCCGACGACAGGCAGCCATGCAGCCAGCCCGTTGAGGACAGCCGCAGGCGTGAGCAGGTTCGGCAGAATGGCACGCTCTCGTTGGCAATTACGCCGAAATGCCCTTTGCCCGGAATGCGATAACGCATAGCAGTGGCATCGATAGGGGCGCTAGCCTGTTGATAAGCATGAACCTGGCCGATCAACCCGAGCAGTTGCTCCAGACTCACGAATTGCTGCAGAAAAGCGTTGTGGTCGCGGGCCAGATGCCCCATACGCATGAGCTCGATGAAACGCAGCTCGTACCCGTGCGCCAGGCAATAATCAAGCAGCGGCAACACCTGATCGAGATTCTGCCCACGCATCGGCACCATGTTCACCTTGATGCTCATGCCGGCAGCCCTGGCTTGCGCCATGCCGTTCAACACACTCTGCAGGTCGCCGCCACGCGCAATTCGGCGAAACGCCTGCGCATCGAGGGTATCGAGGGAAACATTCAGTCGGCGAATTCCGGCGTCTAACAACAACGGCAGCTTGCGCGACAACAGCTGGCCATTGGTGGTCAGGCCGATCTCGGCCAGCCCCAGCTTGGCCACCGACTTCAGAAAGCCTTCCAAGCGAGGACTGACCAAGGGTTCCCCCCCGGTAATGCGTAGGCGCTCGATGCCAGCCGCCTCGACCAGGTAGGCCACACCGCGAGCCAGGGTTTCAGCCGGGAGCTCATCCTGTGCCGCCACCAGGCGCTTGCCATCAGGCACACAGTAGGTACAGGCGTAGTTGCAAGCAGCCGTCAGGCTGACACGCAGGTTGCGAAAGCGCCTGCCTTGACGATCGACGATCATGAATGACTCCGGCATGGAAGAATCGGGCCTGCAAAACCTGACTCAAAAATCAGGTTTTTGCAAGCCTCAATGCCGGACGGCGCCGGGCAAAGCCCGGCGAGACCTTCAGTTTGCGATTTCGGGGTCGCGTTTGCGCTTGTTGCCCATGCGTACGCCGATGTCCATGAGGAACTGGAAGAAGCCTTCCTGGTCCTCCAGCACATTGCTCCAGAACGGCGAGTGGTACAGCGCAACGGCGCCGTGCACCAACGCCCAGGCGGCGCAATAGTGGAAGTATGGCGGCACGTCCTCGAGCTTGCCTTCGCTGATGCGCCCCTTGATCAAGAGGGTTAGGCGATCGAAATTGGAGGCACGGATGCGGTGCAGTTCGTCGACCATCTCAGGCACTTGGTTGCCCTTGACCACTTTCTCTTCCAGGCGGTCGAACAGCCGATAGCGCTGCGGATCGCGCATGCGGAATTCGAAATAGGCGCGCGACAGGGCTTCCTTGTCACGGTCGACGTCGTCCGAATGCAACAGCGCGTTCAGGTCGCGCTCATAGTCGAGCATCAGGCGCAGGTATATCTCCGCCTTGGACTTGAAGTGCTTGTAGATCGTGCCTTTGCCGATGCCCACGGCGTCGGCGATCATCTCGACGGTGACGCTGTCTTCCCCTTGTTCGAGAAACAGCTTGAGCGCGGTATCGAGGATCTCTTGTTCGCGGCGGCGAAACTCACGGACCTTACGAGGTTCTTTCTGCATAGGAAGGACTGGATGACAATCGAAGCGGATTATTATGCCTAACTTGCAGGAAATTGCACGGATCATCCAAGCATCTGTGTATCACGATACGTGCAGGGAGGCCCTCAAGCCCCTGGAAAATACGCCCAGCCATACAGGGATGGCCCAATGGTTCCAAGGCGTATTCCAAATCTGTTTAAAAAACGACCAGTTGTCGCTGGCACTGTGCCAAACCTGACCAATACTTGGAGTGTTGGCGCGGCGCATCCCCCCAAGTGGCGCGTCAATAAAGGTGCCCAGGGACCGCGGTACCTTTGTTTTACTCCTAATGGTCTTAACCCGGATTCCCCCCCCAGAACCCGGGTTTTTTTTGCCCGGATCCCCGCCTTGCAGGGTGAGGGCAATCGGATCAGCCAGCCACCCGCGCCAGCGGGAACAGCCGCTTGAAGTTGGCCGTGGTCTGCTCGGCCAATTGGGCATAACTGACGCCACGCAGCGACGCCACGTACTCGGCCACTTCACGCACATATTGCGGCAGATTAGGCTTGCCCCGATACGGAATCGGCGCAAGGTATGGCGAGTCGGTCTCGACCAGCAGCCGGTCGGCAGGCACCTGACGGGCGACATCACGCAGGGCATCCGCATTGCGGAAGGTGACAATGCCCGACAAGGAGATGTAATAGCCAAGATCCAAGGCCTGGCGGGCCATGTCCCAGTCTTCGGTGAAGCAGTGCAGCACACCGGCCTGGGGCAAGCTGGCATCGCGCAGCAACGCCAAGGTGTCGGCCCGTGCCGCGCGGGTATGAACGATCACCGGCTTGCCGGTCTGGCGCGACGCCTCCAGGTGCAGACGGAAGGACGCCTGCTGCAATGCTGCCGCCTCCGGCTCGTAGTGGTAATCCAGGCCCGTTTCGCCAATAGCAACGACGTGGGGGTGGGCCAGCTCACGCAGCAGCCACTCCAGCGCGGGTGTTTCACCGGGCGCCAGGTCCAGCGGGTGCACCCCCACCGAGCAATCCACATCGGCGTACTGCTCGCTCAGCGCTTTGACGGCCGCGGCGTTCTCGGCGCTCACACCGATACACAAAAAATGCCCGACGCCCCGCTCCCGGGCAGCCTGCAGCGCCGCATCGAGGGAGCCCTGGTGGGCACTGAGGTCTAGACGATCAAGGTGGCAATGGGAATCTACGAGCATGGGATGACGGCACACATGGAGAAAACGAAAGAATCAGCGAGCGCCAGGCAACTGGACCCAATGGGCCAGCAAGGCTTCCAGCAACAAGGCACGATTGAGGTTGGCCTTGGCCAATACCTTCTGGCGCTGTTCGAGAATCCACGCCTGGACCTCGAGCACCCTGCCCTGGCGGCTCTTCTGCGCCAGATACTGAACCACCTTGCGCATATCGGCCAAGCCTAGTCCCTCTTCGTCTTGGGTCAATTGATAACGCAGGATCAGGTGCGACCAGTCACAGAACCAGTCGAACAACAAGAGCAAGGGTACGTTGTTCCAAGCCTCGGCGAGCTGACTGGGCGATTGCTGCTGCTTGAGGAGCTTCTTCACCCCGTCGGTGACCAGCGCACGCTGCTCGCGCACGCCTTGTGCCTGCAGGCTGACAGCCATCAACGGCGAGCCAGCCGCGAGGGTCAGCAGCTCATCGCGCTCCTCAGCACTGCTCTGGGGCAAGGCGCCGGCCAGCCAGGCCTGGCTTTGAGCCAGGCTTGGTTGTGGACAGGCGACCTGCTGGCAGCGACTCTTGATGGTCGGTAGCAAGCGGCTGGGCTGATGACTGACCAGTAGCAACACGGTGTCGCCGGATGGCTCCTCCAAGCTCTTGAGCAAGGCGTTGGATGCATTGATGTTCATCGCCTCGACCGGCTCGATCAGCACTACCTTGCGCCCGCCCTGCTGGGCGGTCTGCACCACGAAGGACACCAGTTCACGTACCTGGTCGATCTTGATCGGCTTGTCAGCCTCTTCGGGCTCGAGCACGAAGTTGTCCGGATGGCTCCCCGCCCTTAGCAGCAGGCACGACTTGCACTGGCCGCAGGCATCCAGCCCCTGGGGTTGTTGGCATAGCAGGCGCGCCATCAGGCGTTCGGCCAGGGCGCGTTTGCCGATACCCTGCGGCCCGTGCAGCAGGTAGGCATGGGCGTGCTGGGCACGCCCGGCCAATTGCTCCCAAAGCCCTTGCTGCCAGGGATAGGCTTCAGCCACGGCACCGCTCCAGGATGCCCGGCAGCAGCACGTCGATGGCACGCTGCACAGCCTCCAGCGGTTGTGCGGCATCCAGCACACTATAGCGCTGGGGGGCGCTCTGGGCGCGCTGCAGGTACGCCTGCCGCACAGCCTCGAAGAAGGCCTGACCTTCCTGCTCGAAGCGGTCCAGGCGACCACGGGCAGCAGCGCGTGCCAAGCCGACCTCGACCGGCAGGTCGAACACCAGGGTCAGGTCCGGGCGCAGCGAGCCCTGGACAAAGGTTTCCAGGGTAGCGATACGCGCCTGGGACAGCCCCCGGCCACCGCCTTGATAGGCATAGGTGGCGTCGGTGAAGCGATCGCAGAGCACCACCGCACCACGCGCCAGAGCGGGACGAATGACTTGCGCCAGGTGCTGGGCACGGGCGGCGAACATCAGCAGCAGTTCGGTATCGACCGCCATACTCTCGTCACTGGGTGCCAGTAACAGTTCGCGGATCCGCTCGGCCAGCGGCGTACCACCGGGTTCGCGGGTCATGACCACATCCAGCCCCTGCTCGCGCAAACGCTCGGCCAAGTATTCACGATTGGTACTTTTGCCCGCGCCTTCGGGGCCTTCCAGGGTAATAAACAAGCCGCTCACTGGCAGTCCTTACTGTTGTTCGTCAGGTGCCGGCGCATCGCCCGGCGCAGGTTCGCGGGCAGGCGCATCGCCCTCAGGGGTCGTGTTCTGGCCCGACTCGGCCGGTGCCTGCTCGCTCGCATCCGGCTGCGTCTGCGGCGCGGGGCTGGAGCGGTAATCGGAGCGGCGCTTGAGCTGGAACTCACGCACCGCGCTATTGTGGTCGTCCAAGTCATCCGAGAACACATGGCTGCCATCGCCGCGGGCGACGAAATACAAGCTCGTGCCATCGGAGGGGTTCAGCGCGGCATGGATCGCCTCGCGACCGACCATGGCGATCGGTGTCGGCGGCAAGCCGGTCATGGTGTAGGTGTTGTAGGGCGTCGGCTCACGTAGGTCGGCGCGGGTGATCTTGCCGTTATAGCGCTCACCCATGCCGTAGATCACGGTCGGGTCGGTCTGAAGCATCATGCCTAGACGCAGGCGACGTACGAATACGCCAGCAATCTGCCCACGCTCCTGGGGAATACCGGTTTCCTTCTCCACAAGAGACGCCATGATCAGCGCTTGGTACGGGTCGCGGTACGGCAGGTCGGTGACCCGCTCGGCCCATTCCTTGGCCAGGACCTCTTCCAGGCGCATGTAGGCTTGCTGCAGCAGTTCGACATCGCTCATGCCCCGTACAAAACGGTAGGTGTCAGGGAAGAAGCGCCCTTCAGGAAACACGCCGGTATGCCCCAGCTTTTCCATCACCTCAGCGTCGGACAGACCGTCAAGGGTGTGTTTGATCTTTTCGTGCTTGGCCACTGCGGCGCGCACCTGGCGGAAGGTCCAGCCCTCGACCAGGGTCAGGTTGTACTGCACCACATCGGCGCGGCGCCAGGCCTCGAACAGTTCGGCCACGGTCATACCAGGAGAAAGGCGGTATTCGCCCGTGTGCAATGGGGTGCCGGCCATGTTGAAACGCCAGTACAGGCGCAGCCAGACGGCATCATCGAGCAGCCCATCGCGCTGCATGCGATAGAACATACGATTGGGGGTGGTGCCGCTGGGCACGTCGAGCAGTTGCTCCTGCGTCACGTGCAGAGGCTGCTCCAGGACCGAGTTGACCTTCCAGGCCGACCAGCCCACGGCGAGGCCAGCCAGGATCAACCCCATTTCCAGCAGCAGCAGGAATTTGCGTCTCACGAATCAGGTTTCCAGTAACGTACGGGCAACGGCCTGCAGTTTACGGGTGAGCGGGCCTGGCGACCAGTTAAGCTTGAGTGCCGCGAATTCGCGCACCGGCCAGACGCCGTACACACTATTGCACAGGAACACTTCGTCAGCCTGCTCCAGCTCCGCCAGCGCGAGGTCGCGCACCTGAACCTGGATACCGAGTGCCGCGACCTGCTCGAGCAACGCCGCACGCATCACGCCCGCCACGCCGCAGCGGGTCAGGTCCGCCGTCAGCAGCACACCGTCTCGCACCAGGAACAGGTTGCTGTACACCCCCTCGATCAGCCGCCCATGCATGTCGCGCATCAGCCCTTCGGCATGATCGGCGCCTTGCCATTCACCACGAGCCAACACCTGCTCCAGGCGGTTCAGGTGTTTGAGCCCGGCCAGCAGCGGTTGTTCCGCCAGGCGGGTCTGGCAATCGAACAGCCGTATGCCGTGTTCGGCGTTTTCCCGGGGGTAGGCAGGCAACGGGCTGCCCTGGAGGATACGACGGGGCGTGGCACCTGCAGCAGGTGCATAGCCACGCAGGCTGTCGCCACGGGTGAGGATCAGCTTGACCACGCCTTCACCGAGCTGGCTGGCGTAGGCGATGACTTCGTCGCGGATCAGTGGCAGGTCCGCCTCGATCGCCAGTCGCTGGCAACCCAACGCCAGGCGATCAAGGTGATGCGTGAGCAGGCTGGGCCTGCCCGCACGCACGGCGATGGTCTCGAACAGGCCATCGCCATAGGCCAGCCCGCGGTTCTGCAGATTGATTGCAGTCGCGGCCTGGCCGTCGATCCAACTGTGCATCAGCCGACAAACCGGCGGAACACCAGCGAACCGTTGGTCCCGCCAAAGCCGAAGGAGTTGGACAACACTACATCGATAGGCATGCTGCGGGCTTCGTGAGGCACGAAGTCAAGGTCGCAGCCTTCGTCCGGTTCGTCCAGGTTGATGGTCGGCGGCGCCATCTGGCTGTTGATCGCCAGCACGCTGAAGATCGCTTCCACCGCACCGGCGGCGCCCAGCAGGTGACCGGTCATCGACTTGGTCGAGCTCACGGCCAGCTTGTAGGCGTGCTCGCCGAACACCCGCTTGATCGCGGCCACTTCGGCAATGTCGCCCGCCGGGGTCGAGGTACCATGAGCATTGATGTAGCTGACCTCTTCCGGCTGAATTCCAGCGTCGCGCAGGGCGTTGACCATGCAGCGCGCAGCACCATCACCGGTGTCGGGCGGCGAAGTCATGTGGTAGGCATCACCGCTCATGCCAAAACCAACCAGCTCGGCATAGATAGTCGCGCCACGGGCCTTGGCATGCTCGAGTTCTTCGAGAACCAGTGCACCAGCACCATCGGAAAGCACGAAGCCATCACGGCCTTTGTCCCATGGACGGCTGGCACGGGTCGGCTCATCATTGCGCGTCGACAGTGCACGGGAAGCGCCAAAGCCACCCATGCCCAGACCACAGGCTGCCATCTCGGCACCGCCAGCGATCATCACATCGGCTTCACCGTAGGCGATGTTGCGCGCGGCCATGCCGATGCAGTGGGTGCCGGTGGTGCACGCAGTGGCGATGGCGTAGTTCGGTCCCTGCAGCCCCAGGTGGATCGACAGGAAGCCCGAGATCATATTGATGATCGAACCCGGCACGAAGAACGGCGAAATCCGCCGCGGCCCTTGATCGTGCAAGGTGCGACTGGTTTCTTCAATGTTGGTCAGGCCACCGATGCCCGAACCCATGGCCACGCCGATACGCTCGCGGTTGGCGTCGGTGACCTCCAGGCCGGCATTGCGTACCGCCTGGAAACCGGCCGCCAGGCCGTACTGGATGAACAGGTCGAGCTTGCGAGCTTCCTTGGCCGACAGGTACTGCTCAACCTCGAAGCCCTTCACCGAGCCGCCAAAACGGGTGGTATAGGCAGACAGGTCCGTGTGTTCGATCGGCCCAATGCCACTGCGGCCAGCCAGAATGCCTTGCCAAGTGCTCGGTACATCGGTACCCAGTGGCGACAGCATACCCATACCGGTGACCACGACGCGTCTACGCGACACAGTACTCTCCTCTTCTAATAACAGAGTCTCTTGCCATTGCATTCAGTCAATGGAATGAAATGGCAACAGGCTCTCGGCGCTCGCAAAGAAAAAACCGCACGCCGGCAAAGGCAGTGCGGTTTTTCCCGACAAGAAGCGTCGACTACTGCGTCTTAGGCCTGGTGGCTTTTGACGTAGTCGATAGCAGCTTGAACGGTAGTGATCTTCTCGGCTTCTTCGTCAGGGATTTCGGTCTCGAATTCCTCTTCCAGAGCCATCACCAGCTCAACGGTGTCAAGCGAATCGGCACCCAGGTCATCGACGAAGGACTTCTCAGCAGTCACTTCCTCTTCCTTGACGCCCAGTTGCTCGGCGACGATTTTCTTGACGCGTTCTTCGATGGTGCTCATACCTAGTTTTCACTCCTAATGGACATATGTCAGGCAGCTGGCCGGTGACCAAGTTTATAGAAAGACGCCTGCTTTTCAAGCGGAACGCGCCGATCTCGAAGTCACCTGACCCCCTGCCTGGAATCTGGTTGCAGCTTTATAACGGATTTTAGGCTCCGTGTATGACACTTTTTTGAAGCAATCCGTCACATTGATGCTGCAGGTTTTTACATGTACATCCCGCCATTGACCGGCACCGTGGCGCCCGTCACGTAGGCCGCGCCATCGGATGCCAGGAAGGAAACCACCTTGGCGATCTCTTCGGCGTGGCCCAGACGGCCCAACGGAATCTGCGACTGCAGGGCTTCGCGTTGTGCTTCTGGAAGCTCACGGGTCATATCGGTATCAATGAAGCCCGGAGTCACCGAGTTGACGGTGATGTTGCGCGAGCCCACTTCACGCGCCAGGGCACGACTAAAGCCTTCCAGGCCGGCCTTGGCGGCAGCATAGTTGACCTGACCGACGTTACCCATGGCACCGACGACCGAGCCGATGCTGATGATACGACCCCAGCGCGCCTTGGTCATGCCGCGCAGCACGCCCTTGGACAGACGGTAGAGGCTGTTGAGGTTGGTGTCGACCACGTCGAACCACTCATCATCCTTCATGCGCAGCATCAGGTTATCGCGGGTAATACCAGCGTTGTTGACCAGGATGGCCGGTGCACCGTACTGCTCACCGATGGCCGCGAGCACGGCACTGACCGACTCGTCGCTGGTCACGTTCAGTTCCATGCCGGTGCCATTGATGCCGTGCTCCTTCAGGGTCGCGGCGATACGTTCGGCACCCGAGGCCGAGGTAGCGGTGCCGATCACGGTCGCGCCCTGGCGGCCCAGCTCCAGGGCGATAGCCTGGCCGATACCGCGGCTGGCGCCGGTGACCAGGGCAACTTTACCTTGCAGGCTCATGCAAGCTTCTCCAGTTTCAGGCCAGCGCCGCACGGGTGGCGGCGACGGCGTCAGGGGTATTGAGGTTGTAGGTGGTCACGCCATCGGCGCAACGTTTGTTCAGGCCAGCCAGGACTTTGCCCGGGCCACACTCGACCAGGTTGACCGCACCATTGGCGGCCAGGGTCTGCACGCACTCGACCCAACGCACCGGCTGGTACAGCTGGGCCAGCAGATCCTGCTTAAGAGCAGTCAGGTCGGCGGCGATCGCGGCGGTGACATTCTGCACGACCGGAATCTGCGGGGCCTTCCACTCGATGGCGTTGACCGCCTCGGCGAAGCGCTCGGCGGCAGGCTTCATCAATGCACAGTGCGACGGCACACTGACCGCCAGCGGCAGCGCGCGCTTGGCACCCTTGGCCTTGCACAGCTCCATGGCACGATCCACCGCGGCCTTGTTGCCGGCGATGACCACCTGGCCAGGCGAGTTGAAGTTGACCGCGCTGACCACTTCATCTTCAGCCGCTTCGGCACAGATCGCCACAACATCGGCATCATCCAGGCCCAGGATCGCCGCCATGGCACCGTGACCTGCAGGAACGGCCTCTTGCATGAGCTGACCACGACGCTCGACCAGGCGAACGGCATCTTTCAGGCTCAGGCTGCCAGCAGCGACCAGCGCGCTGTACTCACCCAGGCTATGGCCGGAAACGAAGGCTGGTTGTGCACCACCCTCTTCCAGCCACAGGCGCCACAGGGCAATGGATGCAGTGAGGATCGCCGGCTGGGTTTTGTCGGTTTGGTTGAGTTGTTCTTCCGGACCTTGCTGGACCAACTGCCACAGGTCATAGCCCAGAGCCTCGGAAGCCTCCTTGAAGGTCTCGACGATTACCGGTTTCTCTGCGCCGAGTTCGGCGAGCATGCCCAGCGACTGGGAACCTTGACCGGGAAAGACGAATGCGAGGGATGCAGACATTGAACAAGCCCTTATGATCTTGTCGTCGGATAGGGTGCGTCGAGCCCAGGGCTGGACGCGGAAACTGAAAACTTGGATGGGAAAAGAGACCAAGCGGTCACATTTAACCATTTCACGGCGGGAATTAAAGCAAGAGATCTTCCAGGCGACCATGCAGGCGTTGCGGCAGGTTCTCCTGGATTTCGATCAGCGCCCGCTGGATGGCGCTCTGGAAGCCCTGCACCCCGGCAGAGCCATGACTCTTGATGACGATACCTTGCAGACCAAGGAAGCTCGCACCATTGTGCCGCGCCGGGGCCAGGTCGGCCTGCAAGCGCTTGAGCAAGGGCATGGCCATGGCACCAGCGGCCCGGGCCAACATACTTCCCTTGAATAGTGCCTCGATGCGCGCACCGATCATGGTGGCCAGACCTTCGCTGGACTTGAGCAGGATATTGCCGACAAAGCCGTCACATACCACCACATCGGCCTCGCCACGGTAGAGACCATCGCCCTCGACGAAACCAATGTAGTTGAGCCCGCGGGCATTCTGCAGAAGGCTCGCCGCCAGCTTGACCTGCTGGTTGCCCTTGATGTCCTCGGTGCCGACATTGAGCAACGCCACCCTCGGACGATGGATTCCCAGCGCCTGGGCGGCCACTGACCCCATCACAGCGAACTGGTAGAGGTTCTCGGCGCTGCAGTCGACATTGGCGCCAAGGTCCAGCAGTTGGCAATACCCTGCCTGCGTGGGAATCGCTGCCACCATCGCCGGCCGGTCGATGCCCGGCAGCGTCTTGAGCACGAAGCGCGACAGCGCCATGAGCGCACCGGTATTTCCGGCGCTCACGCAGGCCTGAGCCTTGCCATCACGCACCAACTCCAGGGCGACGCGCATCGACGAGTCAGGTTTACCCCGCAACGCCTGGGATGGCCGCTCATCCATACCCACCACTTCGCTTGCCGCTACGATTTGCAGGCGCGCGCGATCCGCAGCCGGGAGACTGCTGACAAGATCTTCAAGTAGGGAGGGTTGACCGACGAGGGTCAGGTGTAGCGAGGGGGTAGCCGAGAGGCAAGCAATACTTGCCTGAACAATGCTGCGGGGACCGAAGTCCCCGCCCATTGCGTCGATCGCGATGATCTGAGCGGACAAGGATTACTCGTCAGCGCCCTTGTCGATCACTTTGCGACCACGGTATACGCCTTCTGGCGAAACGTGGTGGCGCAGGTGTACTTCACCGGTGCTCTTCTCTACGGACAGCGCGTTTTCCGACAGGGCGTCGTGGGAACGGCGCATGTCACGGGCAGAGCGGGATTTTTTGTTCTGCTGAACAGCCATAATTGATTAACTCCTAAACGTTTGGGTCACGCTTTAACTGCGCCAAAACACTGAACGGGTTGGACCGCGATACCTCGTCCTTGCTCGATTCGGGCTCATCTGCGCCCGCCGGCTGCTGGCATTCTTCCGGATGATGAGCAGGCACGATAGGCAAGGCGAGCAAGAGCTCCTCCTCGATCAACGCCTGCAGATCCAAAGGATCTTCGCCCAGTTCCAGCACGTCATAGCCTTTCGGCAACGACTGGGTATTCGCACCCTCCTTCACCACAGCGTAAGTACATTCACTGTGAATCGGCAGGGTGACCAGCTCAAGACAACGCTGGCAAACCATCTTGACTTCGACATCGAGTTCGCTGTGAAACACCACAGCGCCTTGCTCGTCTCGCTCAAAATCGAACTTCGCCTGCACCGTACCGACATCGTCGGACAGCGGGTCGCAGAGTCTTTCCAAATCAGCGAGTTGCAGCGAACCTTGGATGGTTACGCCACGATCGGCCAATTTGCGCGGGTCAACGTGAGGTGGAATCGGGTCATTCAACATAGGCGCAGCATTCTAGGGATGCCCCCCGCCCCTGTCAAAGGAAATTCGGCGGCATCTCACATGTTAGAATTTGGTTCATCAGCCCAGGAGTCTACCATGCTTCCCCTGTTACTGGCTTCCAGCTCCCCCTACCGGCGCGAACTACTTGAGCGCCTGCACTTGCCCTTCAGCTGGGCAAGCCCTGATATAGACGAGCAGCGCCTGGATGACGAACCGGCTACCGCCCTGGTTCGTCGTCTGGCACGCCAAAAAGCCGAGGCACTGGCTGCCACTCACCCCGACCACCTAATCATCGGTTCCGACCAGGTAGCAGTGCTCGGCGAGCAGATCCTGGGCAAGCCACACACCTTCGAACGTGCCTGCGAACAACTGCTGGCTGCCAGCGGGCAGCAGGTCACTTTCCTCACCGGCCTGGCGCTACTCAACAGCACCACAGGCCAATGCCAGCTCGATTGCGTACCGTTTACCGTGAATTTGCGCGAACTGGATCGCGAAAGCGTGGAACGCTATGTGGCAGCGGAACAACCCCTGGACTGCGCAGGCAGCTTCAAGGCCGAAGGCCTGGGAGTAAGCCTGTTCCAGAGCACCCACGGCTGCGATGCAACCAGCCTGATCGGGCTACCACTGATCCGACTGGTGGACATGCTTTTGAAAGAAGGTGTACAGATCCCCTGAAGCACAGCGCGAAGCAACCCACTCCCTGACGGCAACGCCCGACATGCGCGAGCGATGCCGATATTGACTGGAGTGGGCTTGTTGCGCGGCATCCGTCAGCGCAACGATGGCCCTTGGAAACCCATCCACATGGCCAGGTGCTCAGCCACGCTGGCACCCAAACGCTTGGAGAAGCGATCGAACGGCGACTCCTGGACAGTGAAGTCCACCAACTCCTTCTCACCCACAATCTCACGCGCCACGTAGCTGGCACTGCCCAGCCCATCCACCAGCCCCAGCTCCTTGGCCTGCTCGCCCGACCAGACCAGGCCACTGAACAGCTCTGGATGTTCCTTGTCCTTCAGGCGATCACCGCGGCCCTGCTTGACCATGGCGATGAACTGACGATGCGTGGTATCGAGCACCCCCTGCCAGAAGGCGGTCTCCTCCGGCTTTTGCGGCGAGAACGGATCCAGAAACGCCTTGTGCTCGCCAGCGGTGTAGGTCCGCCGCTCCACACCCAGCTTTTCCATAGTGCCGACAAAACCATAACCTGCAGCAGTCACACCGATGGAGCCGACCAGGCTCGCCTTGTCGGCATAGATTTCATCAGCCGCACTGGCAATGTAGTAAGCCCCCGACGCCCCCAGGTCGGCAATCACCGCATAGAGCTTGATCGCAGGATATTCAGCACGCAGACGGCGGATCTCGTCGTAAACGTAACCCGACTGCACAGGACTGCCGCCAGGACTGTTGATGCGCATGATCACGGCCTTGGTCTTGGCATCCTTGAACGCGTCCCGCAGACTTTTGACGATATTGTCGGCACTGGCTGGCTCCTCGTCGGCGATCATGCCTCGCACCTCTACCAGCGCTGTATGGCTGGCACTGCGCGACGCAGCCTTGTCCACATCCATCATGGGCGTGAACAGCGCCAACAACCCGAACAGGTAAACAAAGGCCAGCAGCTTGAAGAAGATACCCCAGCGCCGCGCACGACGCTGCTCCTGGACGCCTGCGAGCAGGGTCTTCTCCAGCAGCCTCCAGCTCTTGCGCTCCTCGCGATCTTCCGATTCTTCGGGCTCGGGTGCCCGCCATTCATCAGCCATGCTTACCTACCTTGGAATTGACTGTGCGCGAACGGGCGAGCCACTCGCGCAGCTGTGAAAAATGATCGATGCACACCTGCGGGCCGAATTCGCTCAAGGCCTGCAGCGACATGGCGCCATACCCCACCGCAACCGAATGCATCCCGGCGTTGCTGGCCATCTGCAAGTCGAATGCAGAGTCTCCGACCATCAACGCCTGACGGGGTTCGACCCGGCAATGAGCAAGGATCTGCTCGAGCATCAGCGGGTGCGGCTTGCCGCGCGTCTCGTCGGCAGCGCGCGTAATGTCGAAGTACCGCTCCCAGCCATTGGCCTTGAGCACCCGATCCAAACCGCGACGCGCCTTGCCGGTGGCTACCGCCAGACGATAGCCCTCTGCACGAAAAGCCTCCAACGACTCGACCACGCCGTCGAACAACGGCGAAGGCTGTTGATCCAGAGCCATGTAAATATCGGCGTAGTGCTGCCGGAAAACCTCGACCTCAATGGCATCCAGATGAGGATAGAGCGTGGAGATCGCCTCCCCCAGCGCCAGACCGATGATGCCCTTGATCGCAGCATCGCTGCTGGAGGCTTCTCCGGCTCGTTCGGCCGCGGCATTCATGGCCTCGACGATACGTCCGATGGAGTCGGCCAGAGTGCCGTCCCAATCGAAGATCAACAACTCATAGGGTTTATTCATGAACGATCAGGTCGCACTCAAGCGCTCCACAGTCTTGGACCACACCTCGTCCACCGGAGCCTCGAGCTTGAGCTCGCCGCCATCGGGCAGCGGCACGGTCAGGGCGTAGGCATGCAGGAACAGACGCTTGCCGCCCAGGTCGCGAATCTCCTTGGAGAAGTCTTCGTCGCCATACTTGCTGTCCCCGGCGATGCTATGCCCGGCATGCAAGGTGTGCACACGAATCTGGTGGGTGCGACCGGTCACCGGACGCGCCTCGACCATGGTCGCGAAGTCGCCGAAGCGACGCAGGACGCGGAACAGCGTCAGTGCTTCCTTGCCCTCTTCATCGACTTCGACCATGCGCTCGCCGGAGCGCAGGTTGCTCTTTTGCAGCGGCGCACTGACCTGCTTCTTGGACGTTGGCCAGTGGCCACGCACCAAGGCCATGTAACGCTTATCGACACCGTCGCCACGTAACGCGGCATGCAAGTGGCGCAGCATGCTGCGCTTCTTGGCGATCATGAGCAGCCCGGAGGTGTCGCGATCAAGGCGATGCACCAGCTCCAGCTCCTTGGCATCCGGACGCAACTGACGCAGCGCCTCGATCACGCCGAAGCTCAGGCCACTGCCGCCATGCACGGCGATGCCGGCTGGCTTGTTGAGCACGATCAACGCCTTGTCTTCGTAGACAATGGCCGCCTCCAGGCGCTGCAACAAGCCCTGGGCTACCGGCGCTGGCTCGTCGCGCTCAGGCAACCGGACGGGCGGCACTCGTACGATGTCGCCCGCCTGCAGCTTGTACTCAGGCTTGATCCGCCCTTTGTTGACCCGCACCTCGCCTTTACGCAGGATGCGGTAAACCAAGGTCTTGGGCACGCCTTTGAGGGCCGTGATGAGGAAATTGTCGATGCGTTGGCCGGCAAGCTCCGGCGCGACTTCGATCAGCTGAACGCCGGAAGTCGGAGGGGTATTGGTCGTCATGGAGGAATCATAACAATTTTTTATGGAATTGAAGCACTTAATCATTGCTGCTATAGTCGCGAACGCCGCCAAAAGCGGCAGGCCAGCGGCAGCAGGCTCCAGGCCCGCCCCTGACCATCGCAATTCTCGAGGACGCGAGGCCGTCCGACGGGGTTTTCGCCAGTTTACCGAAATGCCTGGAATCGCCACCAGCGCTGAGTAGAGAAGACCGAAAAAAAACGACAAGTGCGGTGTTTCACCTGCTTACCCGCTTCTTTTCGCCGTACCTCTGCCCACCCCTTGGCGCTTGCACGCATCGTCCGGCGAATGCTTCGGAAACACCTGCCTTGGACATAAATGGCGCCAGTTCCCGAATCGGAACTGACGAAAAATGCAACCCGTTGCGGATTCAGCGCGCGGCAGCACCCGAACTATCAGGGATACGTGCAGGGTGGAGATGCACAGACCTCGGACCGTGTAGCACGGCATCCGGCCACCAGCCCCAGGCTGGCCTGGCAAGCGGACCCGGGCTTCGCAGACACCTTCGAGGGTGTCCACGGCCCACGGCTGATTCCTCCTCCTGACTGAGTGCAAGTGGCCTGTACGGTTGTTCGAGGATTCAACTTCGAGTGCCAGGGTTTGCCAGGCAAGGCGCCACGCCCCGTCGTAGCCAAGCTACGCCGAGCAATGGCAACGCAGCGAGGCAAGCCCTGGTACCGAGATGAAGTACTCGGTTCGACCACACCGGCCACCAGGCACCGCAAAACAGGACGCGTCGTCGCGACCACGGCAGGCTGGGCAACCGGCTGGTGCCGAATGTCGTTGGACACGGGGGTGGTCCGCCACCCTTTGCGCACCTTGGCACCGACCATGAGACGTCGTGTGTGCCGAACGCCGTTTCCGGCAGCCCGGAAACCGACGGTACAACATGAAAAGAATGCTGATTAACGCAACTCAACCCGAAGAGTTGCGTGTAGCCCTGGTGGATGGCCAACGTCTCTACGACCTGGATATCGAATCCGGGGCGCGCGAGCAGAAGAAGGCCAACATCTACAAAGGCCGGATCACCCGGATCGAACCCAGCCTCGAAGCCGCTTTCGTCGACTTCGGCTCCGAACGTCATGGTTTCCTGCCGCTCAAGGAAATCTCCCGCGAATACTTCAAGAAGGCGCCCGAAGGCCGCGTCAACATCAAGGAAGTATTGAGCGAAGGCCAGGAAGTCATCGTCCAGGTCGAGAAGGAAGAGCGCGGCAACAAAGGCGCCGCCCTCACCACCTTCATCAGCCTGGCCGGTCGCTACCTGGTACTGATGCCCAACAACCCACGCGCAGGCGGCATTTCCCGTCGCATCGAAGGCGAAGAGCGTAATGAACTGCGCGAAGCCCTGAACGGCCTGACCGTACCAGGCGACATGGGCCTGATCGTGCGTACTGCCGGCCTTGGCCGCAGCAGCGAAGAAATGCAGTGGGACCTCGACTACCTCCTGCAACTGTGGACCGCCATCAAGGAAGCCTCCCAGGATCGCGCCGCACCTTTCCTGATCTACCAGGAAAGCAACGTCATCATCCGCGCCATCCGCGACTACCTACGCCAGGACATCGGCGAAGTGCTGATCGACAGCATTGACGCCCAGGAAGAAGCCCTGACCTTCATCCGCCAGGTCATGCCGCAGTACGCCAGCAAGGTCAAGCTGTACGAAGACAGCGTCCCGCTGTTCAACCGCTTCCAGATCGAAAGCCAGATCGAGACCGCCTTCCAGCGCGTGGTTGACCTGCCGTCCGGCGGCTCCATCGTCATCGACCCGACCGAGGCCCTGGTCTCCATCGACATCAACTCGGCGCGTGCCACCAAAGGCAGCGACATCGAAGAAACCGCCCTGCAGACCAACCTGGAAGCGGCCGAGGAAATCGCCCGCCAACTGCGCCTGCGTGACATCGGCGGCCTGATCGTCATCGACTTCATCGACATGACCCCGGCCAAGAACCAGCGCGCCGTTGAAGAGCGCGTGCGTGAATGCCTCGAGGCCGACCGCGCCCGCGTCCAGGTTGGCCGCATCTCGCGCTTCGGCCTGCTGGAAATGTCCCGTCAGCGCCTGCGTCCTTCCCTGGGTGAAAGCAGCGGCATCGTCTGCCCACGCTGCTCCGGTACCGGCATCATCCGTGACGTCGAGTCGCTGTCCCTGGCCATCCTGCGCCTGATCGAGGAAGAAGCCCTGAAGGATCGTACCGCCGAGGTACGCGCCCAGGTGCCGATCCCGGTTGCAGCTTTCCTGCTCAACGAAAAGCGCAACTCGATCACCAAGATCGAACTGCGCACCCGCGCCCGCATCATCATCCTGCCGAACGATCACCTGGAAACGCCGCACTTTGAAGTCCAGCGCCTGCGCGATGACAATCCGGACGTGCTGAACAACCAGTCCAGCTACGAGATCGCCGCCGCCGAAACAGAAGAAGCGCCGCAACCGACCGCCACCCGCACCCTGGTACGCCAGGAAGCCGCGGTCAAGACTGCCCCGGCCCGCGCCAACGCGCCGGTACCGAGCACGCCCGAGCCTGCACCGGTCGCACCGGTCGCACCAGCCCCGAGCGCTCCGGAGCCAAGCCTGTTCAAAGGCCTAGTCAAGTCGCTGGTAAGCCTGTTCGCCGGCAAGGACGAACCTGTAGCCGCCCCGGTCGCCAATACCGAGAAACCGGCTGCCGAGCGTCCACAACGCAACGAAGAGCGCCGCAACGGCCGTCAGCAGAGCCGCAACCGCAATGGTCGTCGCGACGAAGACCGCAAGCCGCGTGAAGAACGCAGCGAGCGCGCCCCGCGCGAAGAGCGTCAGCCGCGTGAAGAACGCGCCCCCCGTGAGGAGCGTGCTCCACGCGAAGAGCGCCAGCCACGTCAGCAGCGCGAAGACCGCCGCGGCAACCGTGAAGAGCGCGTGCGCGAACTGCGTGAGCCCCTGGAAGCCGCCCCTGCCGCCCGCGAAGAGCGCCAGCCACGTGAAGAGCGCGCCCCGCGCGAAGAGCGTGTAGCCCGCGAGGAGCGTGCGCCACGTGAAGAGCGCCAACCACGCGAAGAGCGTGCGCCTCGTGAAGAACGCGCCCCACGCGAAGAGCGTGCCCCACGCGAAGAGCGTGCCCCGCGCGAAGAACGCGCGCCACGTGAAGAGCGTGCCGAGCGTGAAGAGCGTCAGCCACGCCCGCCTCGCGAAGAGCGTCAGCCTCGCGTAGGTACCGAGGTTGCCGAGGCCGCCGAGGACCAACTGCCAAACGAAGAGCTGCTGCAGGACGAGCAACAGGACGGCGCCGAAGGCGAACGCCCACGTCGTCGCTCCCGCGGCCAGCGTCGTCGCAGCAACCGTCGCGAGCGCCAACGCAATGCCAACGGCGAGCTGATCGAAGGTGGTGAAGACGAAGCCTCCGGCGAAGAGCAACCAGCACAGCAACACCAGGCTACCGAGCTGGGCGCAGAGCTGGCCGCTGGCCTTGCCGTCACCGCTGCCGTTGCCTCCAGCAACATCAGTGCCGAAGCCGAAGCCCAGGCCAACCAGCAGGCCGAACAGGCCACCAACGTGGTTGCCCAAGCCCAGGAAGCTGCTCAGCCTGCCGAGCAGGTCATCGAGCAGATCACCCAGGTTGAGGAGTTCACCATCGCGCCCGTGGTCGAGCAACCGATCAGCGAGCCGGTCGCGGTGACCGAGCCAAGCGCCGAGCCCGTGGTCGAAGTGGTCCCACAACCGGTCGACGAAGCGCCAACTACCGAAGCGGTCGCAGAAGCGGCTGTCGTGGAATCCGGTGAAGCTGAGCAAGCCCCCGCCATTGAGCAGGAGGCAGCACCAGCACCGGTTGCCGAGCAACCTGTCGAGGCCAAGCCGGAAGTGACCGAGCCTGCTCCAGCCGTCCAAGCCAGCGTACAAGAGCAAGCCCCGGCTCCGGTCGAGCCTGCCACTGTAATGCTGCCGAACGGCCGCGCACCGAACGACCCACGTGAAGTGCGTCGCCGCAAGCGCGAAGCAGAAGCCGCTGCCAAGGCTGCCGCCGAGGCACAGGCTGGCGAAGCGCTGGCGACCACCGAAGAGCAGAAACCTCATCACGGTTGATGCCATCGGTTGAATGAAAAGCCCCGCCAGTGCGAACTGGCGGGGCTTTTTCATATCGGGAACATTTACTGCGAGACTGTCTTGAGTGATGGACTGCGTAGCAGCCTCCAAGGATCAGTACAGGTTCGGCTCCATCTCCAGCTCGACCCCGAAGCGCTCTAAGATATCGGCCTGTATCCTGCGCGCCAGGTCATGCAACTGCGCCCCGCTCGCCTGGCCATAGTTCACCAGGACCAGCGACTGCAGACGATGCACACCGGCATCCCCATCCCGGTACCCTTTCCACCCCGCCTGCTCGATCAGCCAGCCCGCTGCCAGCTTCACCTGCCCGTCGGCCTGTGGATAAGCCACCACGCTCGGGAAACGCTCGCGAATCTGCTCGGCCAGCGCCGCCGTTACCACGGGGTTCTTGAAGAAGCTCCCGGCATTGCCCAGCTCGGCCGGATCAGGCAGTTTCTCCCTGCGAATGCTGCAGATGGCCTCGCTGATAGCCATGGCGGTCGGTGCTTGAACGCCCTGCTCCAGCAGGCGCTGGCGAACCGGGCCGTAATCCAGGTGCGCATGCAAGGTTCGGCTGAGGGCAAAACGCACCCGCAGGATCAGCCACCGTCCAGGGTTGCGCTTGAACAAACTGTCCCGGTAGGCGAAGGCACATTCCTCCAGGGCAAAATCCCGCAACTCGCCGGTTTCACGATCCAAGGCGGTGAGGCCGGCAAATACGTCCTTGATCTCTACGCCATAGGCACCGACATTCTGCATGGGCGCAGCGCCAACGGTGCCCGGGATCAGGCTGAGGTTCTCCAGGCCGCAAAAGCCCTGTGTCAGGCTCCATTGCACGAAGGGGTGCCAAGGCTCGCCTGCCTCGGCCTCCACCACGACCCGATCACCATCGTCCTGCAACACCCGCCGGCCTCGGCTGGCCATATGCAACACCAACGCATCGATGTCGCCGGTCAGCAACAGGTTGCTGCCGCCACCGATCACCAGCACACGCACTTGCCGCTCGATGGCCTCGGCCAGGGCCTGACGGACCTGCGCATCGTCATGGGCCTGGGTGAAGTAGCGTGCCTTCACGTCAATGCCAAAGGTGTTGTAGGGCTTGAGCGAGACCCGCTCCTGCCAGCTCGTCATAACCGCCCCTTGATTTCAACGACCAGTTCCTGGCATGCAGCTTCGATCAGGTCCAGGACCTGCTCGAAACCTTCGGCGCCGCCATAGTATGGGTCCGGCACCTCATCCAGGGCTGCGCCATAGCGACGCAGGAAGAGATCCAGTTCGCCGGGCGCGGCGTGGGGACGCATGGCTTGCAGATGGGCCAGGTTACTTTTGTCCATCGCCAGGATCAGGTCGTACTCGGCAAAATGTTCTGCCTTGACCTGCTGGGCACGCTGACAGGACAAGTCATAGCCACGCGCCAGGGCCGCGCGGCAGGTACGGCTGTCGGGCGCCTTGCCGACGTGCCAGTCACCGGTGCCGGCCGAGGCCACGTGCACCAGCTCGGCAAGTCCTGCGGCCTGCAGTTGGTGACGCAATACACCTTCGGCAGTCGGTGAACGACAGATATTGCCCAGGCAGACGAACAGAACGCGCATCAGGCCTCCAGCAAGCGCCGAACGCGCTCCAGGTCTTCAGGAGTATCGACGCCGACGGCCGGGGCCTCGATGGCGTCAGCCACGTGGATGCGCACGCCATGCCACAGGGCGCGCAGTTGTTCCAGCGCTTCGGTCTGCTCCAACCAGCAAGGGCCCCAACTGACGAAGTCTTGGAGAAAGCCCACACGGTAGGCGTACATACCGATATGACGGCGGTAAGGAACGCCTTCGGGGAGGCTGTCGCGGCTCTTGGCAAACGCATCCCGCGCCCAGGGCAGCGGTGCGCGGCTGAAGGTCAGGGCCAGGCCATGCTTGTCGCTGACTACTTTGACCGCATTGGGATTGAATACGGTTTCGGGCTCGGCGATCGGCTCGGCCAACGTGGCGATGCCTGCTTCCGGATGGGCTGCGAGGTTGGCGGCCACCTGGTCGATGATCACTGGCGGAATCAAGGGCTCGTCGCCCTGCACATTGACCACGATGGCGTCAGCCGGCAGGCCCAGATACGAGGCCACTTCGGCCAGTCGGTCAGTGCCGGACTCGTGGTCGGCTCGGGTCAAAAGGACCTCGGCGCCGAATGCCTGGCAAGCCTCGACGATGCTAGCATCGTCGGTGGCGATGACCACGCGGCTGGCGCCGCTCTTGCGGGCCTGCTCCCAGACATGCTGGACCATCGGCTTGCCGGCAATCGCCAGCAGTGGCTTGCCCGGCAGGCGGGTCGAGCGCAGGCGGGCAGGAATCACCACGGTGAAATTCAAGCTCATTTGTCCAGGCGCTCGTCGTCGGTCAGGGTACGCGCTTCGCTTTCCAGCATCACCGGGATGCCGTCACGAATCGGATAGGCCAGGCCCGCGCCCTTGCTGATCAGCTCGGTCTTGTCGGCACTGAGCTTGAGCGGGCCCTTGGTGATCGGGCAGGCCAGGATATCGAGCAGTTTGGTGTCCATGGAGGCTTCCTTGAGGCCAAAGGCCGGAAAAAAGAAAAAGGCTCAGGGCTGGAGACGAGCAGGCAGCAGACGTTGCAACTGCCCGTCGAACCAGCTGACAAAGGCTTGGGATGGCACGGCGTCTACCGCCAGGTACCACCAGTCGTCGGCCGCGAAGGACCGGCACTTCACTGCATCCTTCTCGGTCATCACCAGCGGCAGCGCCGGACTGAACGCCAGGTTCTCGACGCTGAACTGCGCATGATCGGCAAAGGGATGCGGGATCGGCTGCCAGTTTAGCCCTTGCAATGTATTGAAGAAACGCTGTGGATTGCCGATGCCAGCCACGGCGTGCAACGCCTGGCCAGCCGGAAAGTAATCGAGCGGGCGACGTTCGCCGCTGCGTAGGTTGACCAGCGCCGAGGGCCGCAGGCCGAAGGCGAAGCCGTCGTCCTGATCCACCTTTGCGCCGTTGTACAGCACCGCATCGGCCTCGGCCAGACGCTCGACCGGCTCACGCAACGGACCCGCCGGCAGGCAACGGCGATTGCCCAGGCCGCGGGCGGCGTCAATCAGCACCAGTTCCAGGTCACGCGCCAGGCGGTAGTGCTGCATGCCGTCATCGCACAGGATCAGGTCCAGCGGCTCGCTGGCCAGCAGCGCCTGCACGGCGCAGGATCGGTCAGGATCGATCATCAGGGGCACGCCTGTACGTTGAACGATCAACAGCGGCTCGTCACCGGCGTGCTGCGCGCTCTGGTCTGCCCGCACACGCCAAGGCAGGCTGGGCGGCGTTGCGCCATAGCCCCGGCTGACCACCCCGACCTTGAGCCCACGAAGGCGACAGTGCTCGATCAACCAGAGGATCATCGGCGTCTTTCCGGTGCCGCCGACGGTGATGTTGCCCACTACGATCACCGGCACCGGAGCCCGGTAGCTGGCACTGTCACCACTGAGAAAACGTGCACGCTTGCGCGTCACCACCCGTCGGTACAGGGCCTCGAGCGGACGCAACAGCGCAAGCGCCGGATGCCCGTCGTACCAGGCCGCGAGCAGACGGTCAGCGAAAGCCATCAAGGAGTACCCTGCGCGGCCTCGACGGTGGTCATGCGCAACTTGCTGAAGCCGAGCTTGCCGGCCGCATCCATTGCGGTGACCACAGCCTGGTGGGGCGTCTTGCCGTCCGCGCTGATCGCCAGCGGCAGGGTGATGTCCCCGCCCGATTCGCGCTCGAGCGCCTCGGTCAAGGTCGCCAGGTCGCTCTTGGGCAGCAGGTGGTTGTTGACCGAATACACGCCGTCCGCACTGATGGTGATTTCCACAAGCTTGCCCTCCTCTGCCGGCGCCTGGCTGGCACTGGCGGCTTCGGGCAGCTCGACGCGCAGTTGGGTTTCGCGAGTAAAGGTGGTGGTAACCACGAAGAACAGGAGTAGAACGAACACCACGTCGATCAGCGACGCCAGGTTGATGTCCACGTTTTCCCGTTGCCGGTTGCGCCGGAACTTCACGCCTTGCCTCCGGCCACTTCCACTTCGCGATCGCCTTGCAGCACCTCGACCAGCTTGATTGC
The DNA here is from genome assembly GCF_051913525.1 of Pseudomonas sp. PKS. Taxonomy (NCBI): domain Bacteria; kingdom Pseudomonadati; phylum Pseudomonadota; class Gammaproteobacteria; order Pseudomonadales; family Pseudomonadaceae; genus Pseudomonas; species Pseudomonas sp. PKS. Next base: position 60,275 of record NZ_JBEGDO010000028.1, read on the forward strand.
CTCCTGCTCCATGCCGACCACCAACTCATCGATGCGTCGCTGCAGGAACCGGTGGAAGAAGACCGCCGGGATCCCCACCATCAGACCGGCGGCTGTGGTGACCAGGGCCTTGGAAATACCGCCTGCGAGCACGGCCGGGTTGGCGGTCATCTGCGAGCCCATGAAGGCGCTGAAGATGTCGATCATGCCCAGCACCGTGCCCAGAAGGCCGAGCAAGGGGGCCATCGCAGCGATGGTGCCCAATGTACCGACATAGCGCTCCAGCTCATGGATGACCCGGGAGGCGGCCTCCTCGATGCACTCTTTCATGATCTCGCGACCATGGCGGGAGTTGGCCAGGCCCGCAGCGAGGATTTCGCCCAACGGCGAATCGGCGCGCAGGGCCTTGAGCTTGTCACTGGTCAGTTGCTTGTCCTTGATCCACATCCACACCTGGCCAAGCAGGTGCGGCGGGGTCACGCGACTGGCGCGCAGGGTCCACAGGCGCTCGGCGACGATAGCCATGGCGGCGATGGAACTCAGAATGATCGGCAGCATCATCCAACCACCGGACTTGACCAATTCCCACACAGTAAGCATCCCCTTGAAAAAGGCCGCCACTCTACCATAGGACCGTGGGGGGCTCATCTGCCGAAGGTCAGGGAGTCGGCCGTTCACGTTATGACCTGCGCATGGGGCATTCATTGCACCTGTCGCCAGAACCGTCGCTGCGCCCGCAGCCCCTCGACCTCGCCATGGCTGCCCAGGCGCAGGCGCAAAGCGCCTTCGATCGCGGTGTCATGAACGCTCAACCCGTACCGCCGGTAACGCTCCACGACCTGCGGATGCGGATGGCCGAAGCCGTTGTAGCGCCCCCGGGAAATCATCACGCCCCTTGGCGACGTAGCGCGGATGAACGGCTCGGTGGATGAGCTGCGACTGCCATGGTGCGGCGCCTGCAACCAGTCGATGCGCGGCGCATCGGTCGCTGCCAGCCAAGCCCGCTCGGCACCAGCCTCCATATCGCCGGCCAGTAACAACCGCTCGCCCTGGGCCTGTACCAGCAGCGCACAGGAACGCTCGTTGCCGGCCGGTCCCCCTGCCCACTGCCAAAGCATGAAGTCCACCCCATCCCAGTGCCAGCGCTCACCGCTGACGCACGGATGAGCCGGCAAAGCCTCCGGCAATTGTTCAGGCTCCCCCGCAAGCACCCGACCCAGCGGCAGAGCCCGTCCGATGGCCGCGGCGCCGCCGGCATGATCGGCATGGCCATGGCTGATCAGCATCAGATCCAACTGCTTGACGCCAAGCTTGCGCAAGGTGGGCAACACCACCCGCTCACCCAGGTCCATGTCACCCTTGGCAGGGCCAGCGTCATACAGCAGGCTGTGCGTGCGGGTTCGCAGCAGCACGGCCAGGCCCTGCCCCACATCCAGTTGCAGGATTTCGACCTGCCCCTGCGGCACTGGCTCCCGAGGCGCCCACAGGGCCATCAGCATCACGCAGCCCAGGCCACGCAGCGGCACGCCCCGGGGCAGCAACAGCAATGCCGCCCCCAAACCGACCAGCAGCCCCGCCCATGGCGTCAGTGCCTGGGGCTCCCACGCCGGACGCCATTTCCCCAACAGCGCCAGTTGCTGAAACAAGATCTCCAGCAACCCACCTGCCAACCACAGCAACAGCTCACCGGGCTGGCCCAGCGGCAGCAGCGCACTGCCCAGCAGCGCCAGTGGCAACACGGCAAAACTGATCCAGGGCACCGCAAACAGATTGGCCAGCGGCGCTGTCAGGCTGATCGGCAAGCCCAGCACCAGCAAGGCCGGCAGCAAGCCCACTGCGACCACCCATTGCGCCCTGCTCCAGGCTTGCCAAGGCCGCCAGCCGCCGAGGCGCCCGGCAAAGCAGAACACCAGAACCGCGACCGCGGCGAACGATAGCCAGAACCCCGGCAACAGGCTCGCCAACGGTTCGATCAGCAGCACGCCACACAGGGCAGCCAGCAACGGCATGAGCGCCCCCAGATGACTGAAGTGCAGACGCCAGAGCAGGACCATCGCCAGCATCAGGCAAGCTCGCTGCACTGGTACGCCGAACCCGGCGAGCCCGCCATAACCCAACGCTGAGATCAGACTCAACACGCACGCCCAGGGTAACCATGGCAGGCGCTGGGGCCACAGGCCCAGGCGCGCCAGCCACGCCACCAAACCATAGATCAGCCCGGCCACCAAGCCGATGTGCTGGCCGGAAATGACCATCAAATGCACCGTACCGGTGGCCTGCAACGCCTGCCAGTCCGAGCGCGCAAGCCCCGAGCCATCCCCCAGTACCAGCGCTGCCAGGGCGGCTTCGCGCCCCTGGGCATCGACTGCCAGCAGGCGCTGGCGCACCGCGTCGCGCCAGTTGCTCGTGGCGGGAGCCACTAACTGCCCGGCCTTGACAGTGCCGACGGCACCGATCCGCCGCGCCAGAAAAAGCGCCTCCCAATCGGGACCATGGGGGTTGAGCAGGCCATGGGGGCGCTTGAGCGTGACAGCCAGGCGCCAGTACTCGCCAGCTCTCAGTTGTGGCCCTTCGAACCAGTTCAACTGAAGCCGACGCGGCAACGCGGTGCGACGCGAGGTAGGTTCCGCAAGCTCGAAGCGCACGGATTGCCCTCGTAGCGCGGGCAATCCCACCACCCGCCCCTCCAGCCACAAGGTTCGCCCATCCAACGTCGATTCCAGACGATCATCCAGGGCGTTTTGCGCCGACCAACAGGCCCAGCTCAATCCGAGGAGAAAGCAACCTACCGTCCTGGCTCTGCCAGGAAGACAAAGCACGCCGATCAACAGCATTGCCAGCATCGCGCCGACCGATGGCAACGCAGGCAGAAAACGCAGGCTCAACAGCCCGAGTGCGAGCGCGAACATCCCTTTGCGCATGAGATAGAGCTCCAGAAGCGAAACAGCCCTCTGAGGCTTAGCTGAAAAGTCGGCCGACCTTGCTCAATAATTGTCACAAACTCTGAACAAGGTCGTCGGGCAAAAAAGGCATACTGCCTTCATTCACCCCGCCGGGAGCGTACATGCCGCGCCGTCTCTTCAAACGCTACATGCCGGATCCAACCAGCATTCGGGAACACAAGTCCTTACGCTTTTTCGGCAGGTTGCTGCACGATCCCAACCTCTGGCACCTGAACCGCCATTCGGTGGCGCGGGCCATGGGAGTGGGCCTGTTCGCAGCACTGATCCCCATGCCCATGCAGATGCTGCTGGCCGCCAGCCTGGCAATCCCGCTGCGGGGCAACCTGCCGATCGCGGTCAGCCTGGTCTGGCTGACCAATCCGCTGACCATGCCGCCGGTGTTCTTCGTCACCTACATGACCGGCGCCTGGCTGATGCAGGTGCCGCCCCGCACCCTGCCGGACGAAATCACCGTCCAGTGGGTCACCGACCAACTGTCGACGATTTGGCAGCCCTTCCTGCTGGGCTCGGTGGTGTGTGGGCTGGTGCTGGGCCTCTTCGCCTACTTCGCCACCATGCTGTACTGGCGTTGGTGGGTAGGCCGGCAATGGCGCCGGCGCAAGGCCCAGTGGTCAGCCAAGCACGCCTCAGGCGCGCATGCCGCGGCCGCTCACCAGCAGACGCACGCACAGCAGGTAAAGCACTGCAGTGGCCACCAGCATGAAGGTGATCGCAGTGCCGATACGGATATCCGACACCCCTAGGATGCCGTAGCGGAACGAGTTGACCATGTGCAGTACCGGGTTCGCCAACGACACGGTCTGCCAGAATGGCGGCAGCAGGCTGATCGAATAGAACACCCCGCCGAGGTAGGTCAGCGGCGTCAGCACGAACGTCGGAATGATCGAGATATCGTCGAAGTTGCGCGCGAATACGGCGTTGACGAAGCCCAGCAGCGAGAAGATGGTCGCGGTCAGCAGCACTACCGCTACAGTGACACCCAGGTGATGAACCTGCAGATGGGTGAAGAACATCGACAGGATGGTCACGATCACCCCGACGGCCAGGCCACGCAATACGCCTCCGAGCACATAGCCGACGAGAATGGTGTGCGGCGATACCGGCGAGACCATCAGCTCTTCGATCGAACGCTGGAACTTGCTGCCAAAGAAGCTCGAGACCACGTTGCCGTAGGAGTTGGTGATCACCGACATCATGATCAGGCCCGGCACGATGTACTCCATGTACGTGAAGCCGCCCATGTCGCCGATCTGCCGACCGATGAGATTTCCGAAGATCACGAAGTACAGCACCATAGTGATCGCCGGCGGCAAAAGGGTTTGCGGCCAGATGCGCAAAAAGCGCCGGACTTCACGGTAGACGATGGTGTTTAGGGCGACCCAGTTGGTGCGCAGGTCCAGACTCATACCGCCACCTTCGACAGGTTTTTTTCCACCAGGGACACGAACAGCTCCTCAAGTCGGTTGGTCTTGTTACGCAGGCTCTGCACTTCGATCTGCTGCAGTGCCAGTTGGCCAAACAGCGCGGTGATGCCCATCGCTTTATCCACCTGCACTTCCAGGGTGTGCGGCGTGATCAGCCGGCACGGGTAACCCTGAAGTACCGGCGCTTGGGCAAGGTCCTGCTTGAGGTCGAGGACGAAGGTTTCCACGTGTAGCTTGCCCAGCAGCTTGCGCATGCTGGTGTTCTCGACGATGGTGCCATGGTCGATGATGCCGATGTTGCGGCACAGCTGCTCGGCTTCTTCCAGGTAATGGGTGGTCAGGATGATGGTGATGCCTTTCTGATTCAGCTCGGTGAGAAAGCTCCACATCGAACGGCGCAGCTCGATGTCCACACCCGCGGTCGGCTCATCGAGAATCAGCAAGCGCGGCTCGTGAATCAGCGCCCGGGCAATCATCAAGCGGCGCTTCATGCCGCCGGAGAGCGAGCGCGACTGCACATCCCGCTTGTCCCACAGGCCCAGCTGGGTCAGGTACTGTTCGGCGCGCTCCTTGGCCAGCTTGGGCGGGATGCCGTAGTAGCCCGCCTGAGTGACCACAATATCGAAGGTTTTCTCGAACTGGTTGAAGTTGAACTCCTGCGGCACAACGCCCAGGCAGCGCTTGAGCGCGGCGGGGTCACGATCCAGATCGTGGCCGAACACATTCACCGTGCCGCTGGTCTTGTTGACCAGAGTGGAGAGGATGCCGATGGTGGTGGACTTGCCGGCGCCGTTGGGGCCAAGCAAAGCGAAGAAGTCACCCTCGGCGACATCCAGGTCGATGCCCTTGAGGGCCTGGAAGCCGTTGCCGTAGGTCTTGGTCAGCTGTCGTATGGACAGGGCGGAACTCATAGCGGGTCAGGTACCGAGAAAAGGGTTCAGGACACGCCAGGGCTGATCACTGGCGCAGTGAGTGCGACCAATGGTGCAAGCCCTGGCCACGCAAGTACAGTCATGTGTATCGATAATGACTATCGAAATGGCCACGGTGTTCAGGTCAATGCCGTCATTACCGCTGCCTGGTAGGCCGGGCGTTGGCGCAGGCGCTCATACCAGGCCCTTAGGTGGTGCATCTGGGGGCGCTCGATCGGCATTTCGAACCAGGCGTAGATGAAACAGCCCAAGGGGATATCGCCCATGCCAATCTGCTGGCCGGACAGGTAAGGCTGGTCCGCCAGGGCCTGGTCGGCGATCGACAGCAACTGCGCGCACTGCTTGTGGGCAGCATTGATGGCCACCCAATCGCGCTGGTCCTCCGGCGTACGCAGCAGACCCCAGAACAACGGCCGGAACGGCGTGGCGAAGGACGAGGTGGTCCAATCCATCCATTTGTCCGCCGAGGCGCGCTGGCGCGGGTTGTCCAGATACCAGCCCTGGTCGCGGCCATACTGGGCGCACAGGTAACGAACGATGGCGTTGGACTCCCAGAGCACAAAGTCGTCATCTTCGAGCATCGGCACCAAGCCATTGGGGTTGCGCGCCCGATAATGCGGCTCATCCACCAAACCGAAGGCGCCGCCAGCGTCGATCGATTCGAAGTCCAGGCCCAGTTCATGGGCAATCCACAGCGCCTTGCGCACATTGCTCGAGTTCTTGCGGCCCCAGATCTTCAGCATGACAGCGTCCTTTGGTATGCAGAGGGCCGATAGTCTACTCCAATCCGCCGGCCTGGTTGCTGAAACACCGGACTGCGCTGAACGCTCGCCGCCATACCCTGTCACTGTTCAGGTCAGGCCGTCCCGCCAGGCAGGTCTAAGCTCTGTGGGATAGCTCGAACCCAATGTTCCATGGAGGAAGGACTATGTTGCTGCTGTGGCTGGTGGTGTTGGTGATCGGTGCGGCGTACCTCACGCATCTGCGCCTGTCCCCCCTGAAGATCCTGGGGGCCGTCGCGGTCTACGTGCTGCTGATGGGCATCTGGGGGCACGCCCCCGGCTGGCTGTTGGCATTGATCTGGCTGGTGCTGGCCTTCAAGACCGCATTCCTGGTGTTGCCACAATGGCGGCGCAAACTGTTCACGACCCCCGTGTTCCAGTGGTTCCGGCGCACGCTGCCGCCCATGTCGCGGACCGAACGCGAGGCTATCGACGCCGGCACGGTCTGGTGGGATGGCCAACTGTTCAGCGGCCGCCCCGACTGGAATGTCCTGCTCGACTACCCGGCAGCCACGCTGACCGACGAAGAGCAGTCCTTCATCGATGGCCCCACCGAGGCCCTCTGCGCCATGGTCAGCGACTGGCAGATCAGCCAGGACCTGGACCTGCCAGCAGAAGCGTGGGCACATATCAAGGCCCATGGCTTCTTCGCCCTGATAATCCCCAAGGCATACGGCGGCAAAGGTTTCTCGGCCTATGCCCACTCTCAGATCGTGATGAAACTGGCTACCCGCAGCGCCGACCTTGCCTCGACGGTGATGGTGCCCAACTCCCTGGGCCCGGCCGAGTTGCTGTTGCACTACGGCACCGAGGAACAGCGCAATCATTACCTGCCTCGCCTGGCTCGCGGCGAGGAAATCCCCTGCTTCGCCCTCACCGGTCCACTGGCCGGCTCGGACGCGAGCGCCATGCCGGACACCGGCGTGATCTGCAAAGGCCAATGGCAAGGAGAAGAAGTGATCGGCCTGCGCCTGAACTGGGAGAAGCGCTATATCACCCTCGGGCCGATCGCGACACTGCTGGGCCTGGCCTTCAAGGCCTATGACCCGGAGCACCTGCTGGGCGACACGCAGGATCTGGGCATCAGCCTGGCGCTGGTGCCCACCGACACACCGGGTGTCGAAATCGGCAGGCGCCACTTCCCGCTGGGTGCGGCCTTCATGAATGGCCCCAACAGCGGCAAGGATGTCTTCATACCGCTGGATTACCTCATCGGCGGCAAGGACATGCTCGGCAAAGGCTGGATGATGCTGATGAACTGCCTGTCCGTGGGCCGTTCCATTTCCCTGCCCGCAGGAGGCACGGGGGCGGCCAAGTACAGCAGCCTGGTGACCGGCCAGTACGCACACATTCGCGAACAGTTCAATGTTCCGCTGGCCGCCTTCGAAGGCATCCAAGCCTCCCTGGCCCGCATTGGCGGGAATGCGTGGCTGGCCGACAGCGCCCGGATACTGACCGCCGGAGCTGTCGACCTCGGCGAAAAACCTTCGGTGCTGTCGGCCATTCTCAAGTACCACCTCACCGAGCGAGGTCGCGAATGCATCCAGCACGCCATGGATGTGCACGGTGGCAAAGGCATCATCCTGGGCCCGAACAACTATCTGGCGCGCAACTGGATGGGCGCACCGATCTCCATCACCGTCGAAGGGGCCAACATTCTTTCACGCAACTTGATGATCTTCGGCCAGGGCGCGATCCGCTGTCACCCGTTCGTGCTCGAAGAAATGGCCCTTGCCGGGCGCGAGGACCACGAGCAAGCGCTTGCCGAGTTCGATGACTTGCTGATGAAACACATCCTGTTCGCCGCCGGTAATGCCGCCAGCACCCTGGTACTGGGGCTCGGCCTGGGCCGCTTCGAGCAGGTACCAGGTGATGCCCTCAGCCAAGGCTATTTCCGCGCACTGAACCGTCAAGCTGCCGCATTTGCACTGCTGGCGGATCTGTCGATGATGATGCTCGGCGGTGTACTCAAACGCCGGGAACGCCTCAGTGCCCGTCTGGGCGATGTATTGAGCTATCTGTACCTGGCTTCGGCATCTCTCAAGCGCTACCACGACTTGGGCTCACCGGAGCACTTGCAACCACTGCTGCGCTGGGCCTTGGAGGAAAGTCTGGGCCAGTCGGAGACCGCACTGGATCGCCTGCTCGACAATTTCCCTAACCGCTTCGTCGGTTGCGCCTTGCGTGTGCTGGTCTTTCCTCTGGGACGTCGCCATACCGGGCCAAGCGATGAACTGGATGCCGAGGTGGCGGAGTTGATTGGGCGGCGCAAGGGAGACCCTGCGCTCGAAGAACTGCTGAGCGGCTGTTTCCGCCCGCAGGCCGAAGCTGACCCGGTGGCAGCCCTGCAACAGGCCAGCGACCTATTGGAAGAGTGCGCTCCCCTGCACAAAGCGCTGCACGAGGCGATCAAGCACGGCAAGGTCCATCCCACACCTGGGCAGTCGGCGATCGACGCTGCCGTCGAGGCTGGCGTACTGCAGGCTGCCGAGGGACAGCGCTTGCGTGAGGCGGAGGCTGCTCGACGACGGGTGATCGATGTGGACGCATTCGACAAGGAGGCGCTGCGCCCGATGCAAGACGCGGTACGCTGACATCATGGCGATCGGGCTGTGCTGACACGCTCAGCACAGCCCGCGCAACCGGCGTATACTCCGCCCCCGTTTCAGCCATACCGAGGACCCTTTCCATGGCCAACCCGCACCTGGAATATCACCTGCAACTGCTTCAGCACCTGCGCACCATCCTGGTCGCCCTGGGTGAAGCCGAGCAGGTGCCGGAAGAGAGCCACGCCCTGTTCCTCGAACGCTTCGATGAACTGCTCACCCTGCTGCCGCAGGACCCACTGGAAAGCCAGTACTTGGGCCAGGATCTGATTTGCCAGGTAATCCAGCGCTACCCGCAGATTGCCCACTTGGTGCCACGGGACCTGCTTTGGTTCTTCGGCGGCGACTGCCTGCACTTCATGCCCGATGAAGAGCTGGCCCTGTACCAGCAGCTCGAAGACCTGCGCTACGAAGCCGAGCAGAACGGTGAAGCCTTCGACTGGAACCAGCAGAAGCAACTGCTGAGCTTGCCTGAACAGACACCGAAGCATTGACGCCCCCCAGCAGGGCAAGCAAAAGCTTGCCCTGCTCCCCAAAAAAACGGGAGCGCAAGAGTCCAATCCAGAAAAACGGCAAAAAAAACGCCCTCTCGTCTGAGAGGGCGTTTTCGATTTGGAGCGGGAAACGAGACTCGAACTCGCGACCCCGACCTTGGCAAGGTCGTG
>NZ_JBEGDO010000029.1:0-67982 GCF_051913525.1 Pseudomonas sp. PKS
TCGTTGCCCGGCCTGGCGCCTTCGCGGGTAAACCCGCTCCCACAGAGGATGCGCCAGTATCAGCAAACGGCTTAAATCATTTCCTCGGCGCCTTTGCCGCCAAGCACGATCTCGCCGGCCTCGGCCATGCGTCGTGCGATGGTGAGGATTTCCTTCTGCGCCGTCTCCACGTCGCTGACCCGCACAGGCCCCTTGGCCTCCAGGTCGTCGCGCAGCAGCTCCGAGGCACGCTTGGACATGTTGCGGAAGATCTTGTCCTTGACCTTCTCGTCGGCGCCCTTGAGCGAGACGACCAACACGTCGGAGGACACCTCGCGCAGCAGCGCCTGAATGCCGCGATCGTCGACATCGGCCAGGTTGTTGAAGACGAACATCAAGTCTTCGATCTGCTCGGACAAGTCGCCGTCGATGTCGCGGATCGCGTCCATCAGCTGGCCTTCGACCGAACTGTCGAGGAAGTTCATGATGTCCGCGGCGCGCTTGATACCGCCCAGGGTGGTGCGCGCGGCATTGGAGTTGCCGGAGAACTGCTTCTCGAGGATCTGGTTCAGCTCCTTGAGTGCCGCCGGTTGCACGGTATTGAGCGACGAGACGCGCAGGATGATGTCCAGGCGCACCTTGTGGTCAAAGTTGCTCAGCACCTCACCGGCTTGATCCGGGTCCAGGTAAGCCACCACGATCGCCTGAATCTGCGGGTGTTCGTAGCGGATGACATCGGCCACGGCACGCGGCTCCATCCACTTGAGACTGTCCAGACCACTGGTGTTGCCGCCCAGCAGGATGCGGTCGATCAGGCCGTTGGCCTTGTCCTCGCCCAGGGCCTGGTTGAGCATCTTGCGGATATAGCCGTCAGAGCCCACGCCCAGGCTGGTCTGGTCGCCGACGATTTCGACGAACTCGCTCATCACCTGCTCGACCTGTTCGCGATGGACGTTGCCCATCTGCGCCATGGCCACACCGACCCGCTGCACTTCCTTGGGCCCCATGTGTCGCAGGACCTGGGCGGCGTCAGTCTCGCCCAGGGAAAGCAGTAGGATCGCCGCCTTGTCGACGCGGCTCAGCTTGGCGGTAACGGCTCGGTTGTCACTCATCGGCGTTGATCCACTCTTTCACGACCTGGGCCACGCGGCCCGGGTCTTCGGCCACCAGGCCTTTGATTGCGTTCAACTGTGCTTCGTAGCCCTCACTCGGGCTCGGCAACAGAATGCTTTGCGGGCCACCCAGGGTGACGCGGTCGTTGGCCAGCTCGCCATCCAGACCGATCATCCCGCCCAGCTCCATGTCGCTGTCGGTGGCAGCCTGCTTGCCGCCACCTGTGATGTTGTTGAGCACCGGACGCAGCACACCGAATACCAGCACCAGGATGAACACGACACCCAGCACTTGCTTGACGATGTCCCAGAACCAAGGTTGCGAGTAGAACGGAATGTCCTCCAATTCCGTGCCACGGTCAGCGGAGAACGGCACGTTGACCACGGTCACGCTGTCGCCACGGCTGGCGTCGAAGCCCACCGCGTCCTGGACCAGGCGAGTGAAGCGCGCCAGGTCCTCGGCGCCCCATGGCGCGCGGGTGGCTTCGCCGGTGGCGGCGTCGACCTTGACCTGGTCGTCCACTACCACGGCCACCGACAGGCGGGTCAGGCGGCCCTGCTGCTGACGGGTGTGGCTGATGGAGCGATCGAGCTCGAAGTTCTTGGTGGTCTGTTGACGCTTGTCGGCCGGGTATGGTGCCAGCATCGGCTGGCCAGTGGCCGGATCCATGATCTGCTGGCCATTGGCATCGACCAGTGGCTGCCCTGGCTGGATCGCACCGGCAGGTGGCGCCGAGGCGGTGGCATTTTCAGGCGCGGAAGCACCGGCCGGCGGCTGGTTGCTCAGGGCACCGGGCACGCCTTGCGGGGGCTGGCTGCTGGAGCGCTGCTCATTGACCGACTGCTCGCTGCGAAGCGCAGGCTGATCAGGGTTGAACTGCTCGGAGGTGGATTCGACCGCGCTGAAGTCGACGTCGGCGGACACCTCAGCCTTGTAGCGGTCGTTGCCCAGCACCGGCTGCAGGATGTTGTGCACACGCTGGGTCAGCAGGCCTTCCATGCGGCGGCTGTAGTCGAACTGCTTGCCGGCCATGGTCAAGGCGGTGTCCTGCAACTGGTCGGAGAGCAGGTTGCCCTTCTGGTCGACCACGGTCACCTGGGATTTGTCCAGTTCCGGCACGCTGGTGGCCACCAGGTTGACGATGGCCATGACCTGCCCAGCCTCCAGGGCACGCCCCGGATACAGCTCGACCAGTACCGAGGCGCTGGGCTTGCGCTCGTCGCGCACGAACACCGAGCTCTTGGGAATGGCCAAGTGAACGCGGGCGGCCTTGACGTTGTTCAGGCTCGACACGGTGCGCGCCAGTTCGCCTTCCAGGCCCCGACGGTAGCGTGTGGCCTCCATGAACTGGCTGGTACCCAGGCCCTGCTCTTTATCGAGAATCTCGAAGCCGATGTTGCCGTCGCTTGGCGCCACGCCGGCAGCAGCCAGCTTCAGGCGGGCACGGGAGAGATCGTCGGCCTTGACCAGCAAGGCGCCGGAGTTGGGTTCCACGCGGTAGCCGATGTCCGCGGAGGCCAGGGTGTCCATGACCTGCTTGGCATCCAGGCCCGCCAGGCTGCCGTACAGCGGCCGGTAGTCCGGTTGCTGCGACCAAAGCACCACGGCAAAGCCGATCGCCACACTCGCGGCCAGTCCGACCAACAGGCCGACCTGACGCAGCATGGGCATCTGCGAGATATTTTCCAGGAACGACATGCCGAACAGCGGCGGCTTGGGCGCTGGCGGACCACTCTTGGCGGGGGGATTGTCGACGACTGCTTCAGCCATGGCTCACTCTGTCCTCAAACCGGCATCTGCATGATGTCCTGGTACGCCTGGACCAGTTTGTTACGTACTTGGGTCAGGGCCTGGAACGACACAGAGGCCTTTTGCGAAGCAATCATCACATCGGTCAGGTCGACACCGCTCTTGCCGATCTCGAAGGCGTTGGACAGCTGGGTCGAGGCCTGCTGTACCTCATTGACCTTGCCGATGGCCTGGCCGAGCATGTCGGCGAAGCTGCTCTGGCCAGGGGCCAGTTCAGTCGCGGCAGCGACCTTGGTCTGGGACATGGCTTCGGCCTGCATCGCCCGCATGTCCAGCATCAGACGATTGAATTCAACACCTTGGGTCATGGACTTCTTCTCTCCGGCGGCCGCATTTTTTTGACGCTCATGCAGCGAATGGGCTGGAACTAGCAACAAGAGTGCCAGCCCTGCTTGCGGCCTTTAAAACTGGTTTCAGCCGTACAGGCTGGCTTCGACGTCGAACCCCGCATCACGCATCTGCGCCAGTTTGTAGCGCAGTGTTCGCGGGCTGATACCCAAGCGCTCGGCAGCCTCCTTGCGGCGGCCACGCTCGGCGCGCAGGGTGTCGATAATCATCTGGAACTCATGGCGACGCATGTCGTCGCCCAGCCCGCCGGATTCGGCAGCCACCTCGCTTACGGCCACCGCCGGTACCGACAACGCAATGGCACCGGCCAGACAGAAATCCGCCGCCTCGATCACTCCGCCCTGCTGCAGGATCAAGGCGCGCTGCAAGGCATTGTCCAGCTCGCGCACGTTACCCGGCCACGGATGCCCTTGCAGGCAGGCTCGCGCCTCGGCGGACAGCCGCACCGGGGCATGCTTCATCTTGGCCACATGGCGCGCCAGCAGGCGCTCGGCCAGCGGCAGAATATCGGCGCTGCGCTCGCGCAGCGGGCGCCAGGCGAGCGGGAACACCGACAGCCGATAGTAGAGGTCCTCACGGAATCGCCCGGCGGCGACTTCCTCGGCCAAGTCTCGGTTGGTGGTCGCCAGCACGCGGATGTCCAGGGCAATCGGCTTGCGCCCACCCACCCGCTCCACCTCACGCTCCTGCAACACGCGCAGAAGCTTGGCCTGCAAGCCAAGGGGCATTTCGGAAATCTCGTCGAGCAATAAAGTGCCGCCATCGGCCTGCTCGAACTTGCCGGCCTGGGCGGCAATGGCACCCGTGAAGGCGCCTTTCTCATGGCCGAACAACGTGGCTTCAAGCATGTTGTCAGGAATGGCCGCGCAATTGATCGCCACGAAAGGCTGCGCCGCGCGCGGCGATTGCTGATGAATGTAGCGCGCCAGCACTTCCTTGCCGGTCCCGGACTCACCGGAAATCAGCACAGTCGAATCACTGCGCGCCACGCGCGCGGCCAGCTCCAGCAATTGCCGGCTGGCAAGCTCGCAGGCGACCGGGCCCTCTTCATCGGCACCGCCCACGCGCCCGGCGGCATGACGCTCCACCAGGCTCAGCAGCGCCTTGGGCTCAAACGGCTTGACCAGGTAATCGACAGCGCCCTGGCGCATGGCCTGCACGGCACGCTCCACCGCGGCGTGGGCAGTCATCAGCAACACCGGCAATTGCGGATGCTGGCTACGCAACTGAGCCAGCAACTGATGCCCATCCATGCCCGGCATGTTCACATCGCTGACCACCAGACTGAAGGACTCGCCAGCCACTGCCTCGAGCGCCTCCTCGCCACTGCCCACCGCCCGATAGGCGAAACCGCCGATCTCCAGGGTATCGCCCAAGGCCTGGCGCAGGACACGATCGTCCTCGACCAGCAACACCTTGATCGTCATCACACCTCCCCCATCGCCGGCCCGCCGATCAGCGGCAGCACCACGCTCACACACGTTCCTCGGCCGACCTTCGAGCGCAGCCGCAGACTGCCCTGGTGCGCCCGCACGACGGCCTTGACCACCGCCAGCCCCAAGCCGGTGCCGGTGGACTTGGTGGTCAGGAAGGGCTCGCCCAGGCGCGCCAACAGCTCAGCTTCGATGCCACAGCCCGCATCGCTGATACACAAGTGCAGGGCCTGATCGCGACAGTACAGGTGCACCTTCAGGCGCGCCGGCCCGCTGCTGGCCTGCAAAGCGTTTTCGATCAAATTGAGCAAGGCGCCCACCAAGGTGTCGCGATTGCACAGCAGCTCACCGAGATGACTGTCGCATTGCCAGCGCACGTTATGGCCTTGGACATGGGTTTGGGCCGCCTGCTGCAACGCCTGGAACAAGGCCTTGGGACTCATGCGGTCGCCCAGCGGCAGCTCGCCGCGGGCGAACACCAGCATGTCGCGGACCTGATGCTCCAGCTCATGCAGGCGCTCCTTGAGGCTGCCGGCAAAGCGCTGACGGGTTTCCTTGGGCAATTCTTTGTCTGCGTCGGCCAAATGGCCGGCATAGAGCATCGCCGCCGACAATGGCGTACGGATCTGATGGGCGAGTGAAGCAACCATGCGCCCCAGCGAGGACAAACGCTCGTGGCGGGCCAGTTGGTCTTGCAGGCGGCGCGTCTCGGTCAGGTCATTGAGCAGCACCAACTGCCCGGGCTCAGCATCGAGCGAGCGCGTGGCTATGGACAGCCGCCGGCCGTCACGCAATGAAATTTCATGGCCGTCATCCTTGCGCGGAGCGAAGCTGCGGGCGATCACCTGGCGCCAGAGTTCACCGACCAGTGGCTCACCCAGCAACTCGCACGCCGCCGGGTTAGCCTCGCGCACATACCCCTGATCGTCGATAACGATCACCCCGCCGGGCAGCAGGTCGAGCAGGTTCTGCAAACGATTGGCCAGGCGCTCCTTTTCATCCAGCTCAGCCATGCGCTGGGCGCTGACCACAGCCAGTTCACCCTTGAGCTGGCTGACCCGCGCCTCGAGCAGGCTGTAGGACTCACTGAGCTGATCGGAAACCTGATTGAACAGGGCGAACGCTTGCTCCAGGCCCTGACGGCTTTCCTGCTCGACCGAGGTGCGGCCGGGCGCGTCGGGGGTTCGGGAGATGTGGGCGACCTGGGGCATCATGCTCTCTCGCGTGGCTGACCGTCATAAAACCGGTGTGTTGTCAGCGGTGTAGCAATAGCCGTGCCGAGTATAGGGAAATGCCGTGGCCTTCATCGCAAGGCGGCATTGCACCACCCGGCTGCGCGGGCTCGCCTTCGCAAAGGGCTGCAAAGCAGCCCCATTTATCGAGAGGAGAATGCGTCAACCCTCTGCCTGGTCGTCACCTTCTCGACGGCTCATGCCGTACTTGCGCATCTTCTCCACCAGCGTGGTGCGGCGGATACGCAAGCGCTCTGCGGCTCGCGCGACGATACCGTTGGCGTCGTCCAACGCTTGCTGAATCAAGCCTTGCTCGAGATTGCCCAGGTAATCCTTCAGGTCCAGGCCCTCCGGCGGGAGCATCGCGCTACTGGAGAAGCTTGGCGCATGGCCGTTGATAGCCGCGCGCTCTTCCAGGTCGCTGCGCAGGCTGTCGACCATCTGCTCATCTTCGTCATCGACGTAACGGAATTTCTTCGGCAGCTCGGAAACCCCGATCACCCCGTACGGATGCATGATCGCCATGCGCTCGACCAGATTCGCCAGCTCACGGACGTTCCCCGGCCAGCCGTGGCGGCACAAGGACATGATCGAGGCCGAATTGAAGCGGATCGAGCCGCGCTTCTCGTGCTCCATGCGCGAGATCAGCTCGTTCATCAACAGCGGAATATCCTCGACTCGCTCACGCAGCGGCGCCATCTCGATGGGGAAGACATTCAGGCGGTAGTACAGGTCTTCGCGGAAGGTCCCTTCCTCGATCATGGTCTCGAGGTTCTTGTGGGTCGCGGCAATGATGCGTACGTCGATGCTCTGGGTCTTGTTGCTACCGACCCGCTCGAAGGTGCGCTCCTGCAGCACGCGCAGCAGCTTGACCTGCATCGGCAGCGGCATATCGCCGATCTCGTCGAGGAACAAGGTCCTGCCATTGGCCAGCTCGAAACGCCCGGCACGGCTGGTGATGGCCCCAGTGAATGCGCCCTTCTCATGCCCGAACAGCTCGCTCTCAAGCAACTCGGCTGGAATCGCCCCGCAGTTGACCGGCACAAATGGTGCTTCGCGGCGCTTGGAGTGGTAGTGCAGGTTGCGCGCCACCACCTCCTTGCCGGTGCCGGACTCACCGAGAATCAGCACGCTGGCATCGGTATCGGCCACTTGCTGCATCATCTGGCGCACATGCTGGATGGCCCGGCTGGTGCCGACCAGGCTGCGGAACAGATTGGGTTCGCGCTGGCGGCCGCGCTCACGGGCCTGGTCGTACATCTCACGGTAGACCTGAGCACGGTGCAACGAATCGAGCAACTGGCTGTAGCTCGGCGGCATCTCGAGGTTGAACAGGACACGGCGGCGCAGGTCTTCCGGGAAGTCCGCGGAAGAAATTTCACCTAAAAGTAGAACCGGAAGGAACTCATCCCACGCAGCCACTGTCTTAAGCAGCCCAAGGACACCCGCCGGAGCATTCACGGTCCCGATCAGTACGCACAGCACATCGCGACTCGACGACAAAGAAGCCACCACCTGCTGCCAATCATGGCTGGAGCAGGAAAGGTTTTCTTCGCCTAGAAAATTCAGGACCACCGCCAGATCGCGGCGGCGTTCGCTGTCGTCATCGATCAGGAGGATCTTGGTTTCACGCCACATGCGTTAGCAACTTCCCTAGTCATTTCGACGCCCGCAGGCGTGCTCGACATCATTCCGACTGAATGATCAGTGCTCGGACGTCTGATTTTGCGAAAACAGTCACTAGTTAAGTCAAAAAAACGCACACAGTCAAATTAATGGCGCGCGATTTTTTGCACCCCTCCAGCGTCAACTGAAGAGATGGTATACCTTTGCGGCATTTTTCGCCTGACGAATCTGTGTCATCTCGTCGACTATTGATTGACGCTCACCGCTTGCAATATCAATAAGTTGCCGATAAACGCCGAGCAACTGCTCTAGGCTGCCCTTTACCGCATCTTCGTTGAGCGAGGCCTCGGCC
The DNA here is from genome assembly GCF_051913525.1 of Pseudomonas sp. PKS. Lineage (NCBI taxonomy): Bacteria > Pseudomonadati > Pseudomonadota > Gammaproteobacteria > Pseudomonadales > Pseudomonadaceae > Pseudomonas > Pseudomonas sp. PKS. The sequence continues at coordinate 7,893 of NZ_JBEGDO010000029.1, forward strand.
AACACATCGTCGACGCAAATTCGGCACTCCAGGTCAAGCTCGCCGATCGCATCCCAATCACGACTGTCCAATGCCGCTAGCAGCGCCTCACGGGTCTGCTCGATACGCTCGATCACCTCGCTCATTGCACCTCTCCCGAATCAGTCTGTCGGCTGCTGATCACCGATTGCATCCCAGCCTTCCTTGACCGTGATGAGCAGACGCGCCACCTCATCGATGATCGCCGGATCGTTCTTCACGTTGGCGTCGATCAGGCGACGGCTCATGTAGCTGTACAGGTTGTCCAGGTCGGTGAGGCTGTCGGCATGGTTCTCCAAGTCCAGGCCTTCGCGCAGACCACCGATGATGTCGATGGCCTTGCCAATCAGGATGCCGCGCTGGGGGATGTCGTTACGCGCCATGGCGCCCTTGGCCTGGGCGAGACGGTCGAGGCCGCCCTGCATGAGCATTTGTACCAGACGGTGCGGACTGGCCTCGGAGGTCTGCGCCACACCATTGACTTTCTGGTATTGCCGAAGGGCCAACATCGGGTTCATGGATCTACCTCGTTGCAGCGAAAAAGGTTGCGTATACCTGTGTATCGTCGCGGCGTCAAAGAACTTTAGTCACCAAGCAAAAAGCCCGGGGTGTCCATAAGACGCCGCCGGGCTTTTCAATGCCTGCCTAAAAGGGTCAGGACTTCTTGGCCTGGGCGTTGATCGCTTCGAAGATCGAGGTGATCTGGTCGGCCTGGGCTTTCATCTTGCCCAGGGCGGTGTCCAGGGCGACATACTTTTTGGTCAGGGATTCGGTCAGGGAAACGGTGCGCCGATCCAGCGCCGCCTGCTGATCACTGAGGTTCTTGGCTGTCTTGTCGAGGTTGGACTTGCGTGAGGCCAGGCTACCCTCAGCACCGTTGTAAGGCTCGATCGCCTTGTTCATCCGCTCGAACACACCATTGGTGCCCGTGAAGAACTCCTGCAGTTCTGGGCCGAGCTTCTTGTCGTTCATTGCCGCGGTGAACTTGATGGCGTTGAACTCCAAGGTACCGTCCTTCTGGGTATTGATACCCAGTTGGCCCAGCGTGGTCAGCCTGTCACCCGCGCCCAATTCCGCCAACACCTTGCGCATATCACTGAGCAGAGAGCGCGTCGTAGGATCATTGGTGAGCGGGCCAAGGAGAAGATTGTCATTCTTGTCACGACTCGCCGTCGTCAGAGAAGTGATTGCACCTTGCAACGTATTGTAGGCATCGACGAAACCCTGGACCGACTTTTTCAGACCATCATTATCAGCAGTGACAGTCAGCGCCGTAGGCGATCGGGTTACACCATCGGCAGCCAAAGCACTTACCCCCGTCAATTCCAGAGTCATACCACTGATGGCATTCTTGACGGTATTGGTAGAACTCTTGACGGTCAAACCATCGATGGTCAGTTCAGCATCCTGCGGCCGTGCGGAGATATAGCCACCTCCGGTGCCTACCATGGGAAGCGTACCATCGACAGTCAACTCAGCAATACCGCCCAACTTGATATCGGTTTTGGCACCGGTAGTGGTAGAGCTGAGCACGAGACGAGAGCCACCCTCCTCGTTAATGATGTTCGCGGAAATACCATTGATGGCCATTTCCTTGTTGATCTGATCTCGGACGCTCTGCAACGTGGCCCCTGTGGGCACGCTGAGGTTATAGGTCTTGGCCCCCTGACTAATGGTCAGGGTACCATCAGAAATGGCACTCTCGGCGCCGCCAACAAAGCGCTGACTAGCCACCTTGGAACTAGTCGCCAACTGCTTGACCGCGATGTCATAGCTCCCCGCCACCGCAGTATTGCTGGAGGTAACCTTGACGATCGCCTCATTGGCTGACTTGGCAGCATAGGCGTTGAACGACGGAGCATTCTTATCGTTGAGCTTTTTCATGGCGTCCTGAAACGCCGTGAGGGCACTGCGCAATGCGCCGATCCCCGAAATCATCGCACTATTATTGCTAGTCTGGCGATTGATCTGCGCCTGCTTAGCGGCGGTATCGGACTCTACCAACGCCTTGACGATCTCGGAAATATTGAGACCGGACCCAAGGCCAATGGACGGAGTAATCGGGCTTGCCATGTGTTGTCCCTCTCGTTAACGCGCCAATCCCGCTACCACAGGACCAACACGATTTACATCATTGGCGCTCGCCACCAATCATGCCTTGGCGTCGAACAGAATACTCTTGACATCGCTCAAGCTGTGGGCGATTCGCAGCGCCTCTTCCGAAGGGATCTGACGAATCAACTCCCCACTATCACTCGCGATGACCTTGACCACGATCCTGCCTGACTCCTCATCTGTTGAGAACTCCAGGTTACGTCGCGTCTCTTTCAAAAACTTTTCGATTTCCGCTACGGCACTTTTAACTTCCTCGACCCCCTTCACCATGAGCGGGTCGTCTTTTTTATTGCCCTCATCGGAAATATCAACCGGCTGGACAACCGGCTTCTCGGCAACCTGCTCGGCCGATCGTGCGGCCTGATAGGACAGGCCCAACTTGACGCTCATGTCCATTTCACCACCTCACAATGCATAAGCGGGGAAGCGCAAAATCGCCCTTCCCCGCCACCAACCGTCAGACAGATTAGCCCAGCAGCTTCAGTACCGCGGATGGCAGCTGGTTGGCCTGGGCCAGAACCGAGGTCGAAGCTTGCTGCAGAGTCTGCTGCTTGGTCAGCTGGGCAGTTTCAGCAGCAAAGTCAGTATCCTGTACACGACCACGAGCGGCTTCAGCGTTCTCGTTGATGTTCTGCAGGTTGTTGATGGTGCTGGTCAGACGGTTCTGGGCGGCACCCAGAGCAGCACGAGTGGTGTTGATGTTCTGCAGAGCATTGTCGATTGCAGTGATAGCGCTGCTGAACTGAGTTTCATAAGCAGCAGAAGTAGTGGTCGACAGAGCCGAAATGTTTGCACCCACCAGGGCCGACAGGGCGCTACCTGCAGCAACGCTCATACCAGCGCTCAGGGAGATAGTGATCTGGTTGTCACTGCCGATGTTGGAACCAACCTGGAAGGTCATCACGCCAGAGCTACCGTCGAGCAGCTTCTTGCCGTTGAGCTCAGTGCTTGCCGAAACACGGTTGATTTCGCTCAGCATTTGCTGGAATTCAGCGTCCAGAGCCTGACGATCCAGGTAGCTGTTGGAGTCGTTTCGTGCTTGCAGAGCCAGTTCACGCATGCGCTGCAGCATGTTGGTCTGCTCTTGCATCGCACCTTCAGCGGTCTGCGCGATGGAGATACCGTCGTTGGCGTTTTTGATAGCCATGGTCTGACCGCGAATCTGAGAAGTCATGCGGGTAGCGATCTGCAGACCGGCAGCGTCGTCTTTGGCACTATTGATCTTCAGGCCGGAGGACAGGCGAGTCATCGAAGTGCTCAGCGCGTCGGAAGCACGGTTCAGGTTCTTCTGAACGCCCAGGGAGGTAGTGTTGGTGTTTACAGTCAAAGCCATGACGAATTCCTCGTTGGATTGGGTACTACGGCTTCCGGCCTTGGCAATTCGCCCGGGGGTGGCACAGAGAACCTTCGTAATAGTTATCGTCGCGAGGGTGGGTTGCTTTAGGTCTTTTTCAAAAAAAATTGCTGGCACCCTGCCAGCCCAACGAAATCAATAAGTTGACGCCAAGATACAGGCGATCTTCGCCCTCTTTCTTCCTGCCACAAAAACACCGCAGCAGGGCCACCACAAATAACAACGCCGCCTGGAAAGCGGCGGCGCCTTGCACTGCACGATGCCGACGTCAGTCGCAACGCTCGATGATCGCCGACCCCCAGGACAGACCAACACCAAAACCACTGAGGGCAACGCGCTTGCACTGCGAGCCGAGCACGTGCTTTTCCAGAAGCAGCGGGATACTCGACGACACGGTATTGCCCGTCTCGACCATGTCCTTGACGAATCTGGCCCGATGCTCACCTTCGTTGAAACGCAGGGACACCGCATCGACGATCGCCGCGCTGCCCTGATGCAGGCAGTACAGGTCGATATCCTCAGGCTGCAAGTGGCTGGCCTCGAGCAACTGCTGCAGGTGGGCCGGCACCTTGACCAAGGCAAAGTTGTAGACCTGACGGCCATTCATGAAGAACTTGCCATCGGTCGTGCGCAAGTGCTCAGCACCGGCGCCATCGCTACCGAACAAGGATTTGCCCAGCTGCCAGGCCGCCCCCTCACCCATCCAGGTCGCCGTCGCGGCGTCGCCGAACAACATGGTGGTATTGCGGTCTTCGGGATCGACAATCTTGGAGTAAGGATCAGCGGTGATCAGCAGGCCATTCTTCAGGCCGGCAGCCTCCATGAAACCTTTCATCGCATACAGGCCATACACATAGCCAGAGCACCCCAGGGAAATATCGAAGGCGGCGATATGAGTGGGCAAGCCCAGCTTGTGCTGCACGATGGCCGCCGTATGTGGCAGGCCCTCGGCGTCGCCATTCTGGGTCACGACGATCACGGCATCGATGGATGCCGGGTCCAGCGCTGGATTGGCAGCGAACAGCGCCTTGGCCGCCTCGACGCAAAGGTCGGACGTTTCCTGGCCAGCTTCCTTGCGCGGCAGGAAGGTCGAACCGATCTTGCCGAAGATAAAATCCTGATCCTTGCCGAATTTCGCACCCTGGGCGTAGTTGTCGATACCTTCGACAGGGACGTAACTCGCGATACTTTTGATGCCAATCATTGTGGCTTCCCGATAGAAAGAGCGGATTTTCACGGGCTCCGCGACCTTGATTGAAGGCCCTGCACGCCTTACCGATGTGGCCGCCCGCTAGGTCAATAGATTATTGATGCACGTTTCGACTGCCAAGTCACGACTGCGCGCGAGCAGGAAACAGCCCTGAGCGCATTTTATCAATTGGCCAGATTCTTGCTAATCACACATTCAGCTAACGCCAGCCGTCGGTTTCATGGCGAAACCACCGCGTATCTATACGCCAGCAGGTCACTGACCCCTATGGCGATCACCCGGACAATACGAGCAGCGCCTCATGGCAAAACCGATCACCGTTACCAGCCCTCTTCTGCCGCCCCTTGAAGAGTTCATTCCTTATTTGGAAAGCATTTGGGAAAGCAAGCGCCTTACCAATGCCGGGCCGTTCCATGAACAGTTGGAGCGTGAGCTGGCCGAGTACCTGGGCGTCAAGCACATCTCGTTGTTCTCCAATGGAACCCTGGCCCTGGTGACCGCCCTGCAAGCGCTGCGCGTGACCGGCGAAGTGATCACGACGCCCTACTCATTCGTTGCCACCGCCCATTCGCTGCTGTGGAACAACCTCAAGCCCGTGTTCGTGGACATCGATCCTCGAACCAACAATCTGGATCCCCAGCGCATCGTCGAGGCGATCACGCCAGCCACTACGGCGATTCTTCCCGTGCATTGCTATGGCATTCCCTGCGATGTCGAGGCCATTCAGGAAATCGCCGATACCTATGGCCTCAAAGTCATCTATGACGCAGCCCATGCCTTCGGGGTTCGCCAGGATGGAAAAAGCATTCTCGACAATGGCGATATGTCGATCCTCAGCTTCCATGCCACCAAGGTGTTCAATACCTTCGAGGGCGGCGCCATCATCTGCCAGGACGAAAAGCTCAAGCGGCGGATCGACTTCTTGAAGAACTTCGGTTTCGTCGACGAGACGACGATCATGGCGACCGGCATCAACGGCAAGATGAACGAAGTCCAGGCGGCCTTTGGCGTACTGCAGCTTCGTCATATCGATACCGCGCTGGACAAGCGCCGACAGATCTTCGACCGATACCGCGAAGCCCTGAGTGACGTCGACGGGATCAGCATGCTTGAGCAACCCGAAGGGCTGGAGTGGAACTACGCCTACTGCCCGATCCTGATCGACGGCGCTCGCCTGGGCATCAGCCGGGACGACCTCTACGAGCGCTACCGCGCCCAGAACATCCTGGTGCGTCGCTATTTCTATCCGCTGATCACCGAGTTCCCCATGTACCGCGGCATGCCCAGCTCGGCCCTGGAGCATGTGTCCGTGGCGCATGGGGTTTCTCGCCAGGTGCTTTGCCTGCCTATTTATCCGGAGCTTGGCGCTCAGGAGCAGAGCCGGATCATCGAGATCCTCCTGGAGGCTCGCGCGGCATGAAGCGCTGCCCAACAAGCACCACGCCCGCGCATCGGGTGGCGCTCATGCAACCGTATTTCCTGCCCTACCTTGGCTATCTGCAGTTGATCGCAGCCGTGGACCACTTCGTCCTCTACGATGACGTGCAGTTCATCAAGAATGGGTGGATCGAGCGCAATCGCTACCTGCTCGACGGCGAGCCCAAATGGTTTCGCGTAGCGCTGGCCAAGAGCAGCCACAACCAGCACATCCTCGACAAACGTATCGCTGAGACCTTCGCGCCCCAGGATATCCTCAATAAATTACAGGCGGCCTATCGCAAGGCCCCATTCCGCGAGACAGTGCTGGCATGGCTGGCCGAGCTGCTCGAGCCACCCACGGCCAGCATCGCCACCCTTAACGAGCGCCTGCTCAAGGCGTGCTGCCGCTTGCTGGAGATCGACACACGCCTCTCACGTTCCAGCGCGTTGGGCTTGGACAGTGGTTCCAGTGGCCAGCAGCGTGTCATCGAGATCGTCAGCGCCTGTGGTGCAACCCACTACCTCAATCCGGCCGGCGGCGCACACCTCTATCAAGCGGATGCTTTCGCCCAGGCAGGCCTCACCCTTGAGTTGCTCAGCGCCACCTTGCCGCCCTACCAGCAAGGCGATAATGACCAACCGTTCGTGGCGGGGCTTTCGATCATCGATGCCTTGATGTTCAACGACAAGCACGTGGTGGCGCAGTGGGCCAGGCTCGGAGTGATCGAGCATGCCTAAGGCCATCGGTGGCTATTTTGAGCTGGAGTTACGCACCGGCCAGAGCCTCTACCCCCATGCCGCTGCCTTCAACGCAGCGCGCTGGGCGTTCCGCGCACTGGTACAAGCACGCGGGCTGCGCCGGGTCCATCTGCCGTACTACCTGTGTGGAGTATTGGTCGAAGCCCTTGAGGGCCTGAACGTCTCGGTGCAGGCCTACGGGCTTGACGCCCGCCTTGAGATCGCCACACCGGTTAACCTGAAAACAGACGAAGCGCTGCTCTTCGTCAACTATTTCGGGCTCAAGAGCCAATACATTGACCAAGACCTCACGCAGCGCTATGGCCAACAACTGATCATCGATAATTCCCAAGCCCTGTTTTGCGAAGCGCCTCCAGGCATTCCCACACTTTACTCACCTCGCAAGTTCGTCGGTGTCGCCGATGGTGGCTGGCTGGTCAATGCGCCGGGCAATCTCGAGCCACCGCGCCCGGGACAGTCGCGCCACCGTTTCACAGCGCTGCTGGGCCGTCTGGAGCAAGCGCCGGATGAGCATTACGCGGCCTACCAGGCATGCGAAGCCAGCTTGGGGGATGCCGGCATCGAGGCCATGTCCGACAGCACCCGACGTGTACTCGATAGCATCGACTATCTCAACATCGCACGTCGACGCATCGACAACCTGGCACTGCTGAGGCAACGACTGGATGGCCTCAACCGTTTCACGGCGTGGCCTGCACACAATCCACCCGCGCTGTGCTACCCGCTGCTGCTCGACTCACCGCAGCAAGCCGCAGGCCTGCGTCGGCACCTGCTCATGCAGACCATTTACGTGCCGTGCTATTGGCGCGAAGTGATCGACAGCCCGACAGCGCCGCCTTTCGAGCGGCATCTGGCCGAATGCCTGCTGCCGCTCCCCCTAGACCAACGCTATGACTGCGAGGCCATGCAGCGCCTCGCCGAGGCAGTCATCCAATACGAGAGGACATCATGAGCATTCAAGGTCAACGTATCTTGCTCAGGGCACTTGAACTCGACGACCTAGATTTGCTGCACCGCTGGTCGAACGACGAGGCGCTATGGAGCTTGCTGGGCGGCTGGCATTTCCCGGTCTCACGCGAGGCACAGAAAGACTGGTTGCTGCGCTTGGGCAATGACTCACTGAACCAGCGATTCGGGATCGAAGTGGCCGGCCACGGTCTGATTGGCACCGCCAATCTGGTAGGAATCGACTGGAAGAACGGTACCGCCGAACACGGCATGATGATCGGCGACCAATCGCTTAGAGGAAAAGGGTATGGCACCGACGTGATCGCGACGGTGATGCGATACGCCTTCGATGAGTTGGGCTTGAGCCGTCTGTGGACCACGATCATCGAATACAACGAACCCTCCCTTGCAACATATACCCGCAAGGCGCCATGGGTCATCGAAGGGGTTCAGCGGCAATGGTACTACCGCAAGGGACGCCGCTGGGACCGGATACTGCTGGGCGTGACGACCGACCAGTACCGCGAATGGCAAGGCCAGCGGGAGCAGGACCAATGACCGAGGTTCGCGAAGCGCTCAGCCGCAACGGTTACGCCTGCCTTCCTGATGTCATCCCTGCCGAGCGTGTGGATCAGTTGCGTACGGACCTTGCCAAGGCCATTACCCATTGTCGGCAGGTCCAGCTGGAAAACGGCATCACCAACCGGACAGAGCAGACTGCCCATCACATCCTGTCCAAGGACAGTTGCTTCGTCGGGCTGCTCGAGCTTTTTTGCCAGCGAGGTATCGTCGACCATCTGCAGCACATGCTCGGCGGGGTCCCCATACTCAACTCGTTCGGCGGGCTCGATAACCGCAACAGCACCAATGCCTATGTCCGCAATGTGCATCGCGACGTCCGCTCTTGGTCGGCCGAGTCGATGCAGATGGCCCAGGCACTGGTGCTGCTGGACGACTTCACCGCCGAAAACGGCGCCACGCTGTTCCTTCCCGGCTCGCACACCGCACCTGGCCAACCGGACGACCAACAGTTCGAAGCGCAGGCCCGCAAAGCATTGGGTAGCGCCGGATCGGTGTACCTGTTCGACTCGCGTATCTGGCATGCCGCAGGCATCAATCGCACGACAGCATCTCGTCGCTGCCTGACGCTGACGTTCACGCGCAGCTTCTTCAAACCGCAATTCGATTACTGCCGTGCGCTGGGTGATGACTTCTGCCTGTCACAACCCCCTGCCGTTCAGCAACTGCTCGGCTGGTATGCACGCACCCCTTCAAGCCTTCACGAGTGGTATCAGCCTGAAGATCAGCGCTTCTACCGCAAAACCCAGGGATAATCCGATGTCTAAACGCGACTACAACCAAGAGTTCCAGGACAACGCCCACCGTAGCTACTTCTACGATTTCGATGCACGCTTGCGACGCTACATGCTGGAAACTTTTGCACCATGGCTACGGAGCGGTCCCGCGCTGGAAATGGGCTGCTTCGAAGGGGCCTTCACTGCATTGTTCTCCGAACGCTTCGATGACCTGACGGTGATCGAAGCCGCCAGCGATCTCATTGAGGTGACCCGCAGCCGAGTCGACGCGCCGATCAAGTTCGTCTGCAGCACCTTCGAAGAGGCGCAGCTTGAGCCTCGCTATAGCAACATTTTTCTGATCCATACCCTTGAACACCTCGATGACCGGCGCAAAGTGCTCGAACGTGTACGCAACTGGCTTGCGCCCGGCGGACGACTGTTCATTGCCGTTCCCAACGCCAACGCTCCATCGCGGCAGATCGCCGTAAAAATGGGATTGATCGAGCACAATAGCGCCGTCACCGAGGGCGAAAGATTGCATGGCCACCGGGTCACCTACAGCCTCGATACCTTGGAACAGGAAGCGCGTGGAGCCGGCTGGCACATCACCCAGCGCGGCGGCGTGTTCTTCAAACCGCTGGCCAACTTCCAATTGGACAAAGCCCTGCAAAGCGGACTGATCGATGATCACTTCATGGATGCCTGCCAGGCATTGGGAATGGTTTACCCTGACCTGTGTGCCAGCGTGTATGTCATTTGCGAACATGCCTCGGACGCCAGAGCGTGACCATGAACGTTCCGTCCTTGCATGGTCAGCCGCGCCATCCGTACTACATATTCGCACCAGACTACCGTGAAACATCATCTGGCATCTGTGTCCTGCACTACCTTTGCCATGCGCTCAACCTGTCGGGCTACGAGGCGTATGTCCTACCTTGCAAGACCAACCCGAACCTGCGCACCCCGATACTCACCGATCAGCTCCGGCAACACCATAAATCGATAGGCGTAGCTCCGATCGCTGTCTACCCAGAGGTAATGGATGGCAACGCCATTGGCGCGCCAGTCGTCGTCCGCTACATCCTCAACCGCGAAGGATTCCTCACCGGCAAGACGATCGACGCCCAGGACAGCGATCTGTTCTTCTATTACACCCAGGACTTCCGCGGCGATGCCCAGAGCGACAACCTGCTGTTGCTGCCGGTGATCGACTCGGAGCTTTTTTCTCCACCCTCAGAGCCGGTGCAGCGCAGCGGCAGCTATCTTTACGTCAACCGCATCGATCGTTCGAAGATCGACTACTCGTTGTTACCGGACGACGTGGAAGTCCTTAGCCTGGCCCATCCGAAGACCCTGGCGCAACTCGCGCACATCTTCCGTAGCGCGGCCGTGCTATACAGCTATGAAATCTCCGCCACGTGCACCGAAGCCATGCTGTGCGGTTGCCCGGTGATCTACATGCCCGGCGGGCACGTAACCACCCAACCATTCCTCGAGCAATTCGGCAATCACGGCTCCGCACTGTATGACGAACCCGGCGGCCTCGAGCGGGCACGCGCAACGGTGATGCAGGCGCGCATGCGCTGGCTGGACATCGAGAAAGCATTCTGGCCACAGCTACAAAATTTTCTGCAGCAAACCCAGCGCGCCGCTAGCGAACATGTCGCCGATAGCCGCGTGCTTTCACTTCAACAATGGCTCAGTTTGCGCCAGCTGACACCAAGCCAGCAGACACTGGTGGATGATCGGCGTCAGCTATTACGCGGCCTGACCCGCTTGACGTTGCTGGTACGTGACTCCAAGGGGGATATGGCAGCACTCGGCGATACGCTGGATAGCATTGCCTGGTGGCAGTCGAACACCTCCATCGGATTGCGCACCGTGGTCCTGGGACCGGTCATGGATGCCCGCCATCACGAGACCGTGCATTGGCTGCGCTGTGACTCGCCAGGTGCTCCGGAACTGAACGAAGTACTGCAAGGTGACGACAGCGACTGGATCATGTTGCTTGAGGCCGGAGACGAGGTGCTGCCTTCCGGATCCTTGATGCTCGATCTGGAACTACCAGGCGCGGAAGGTTGCCGGATGATCTATTGCGACGGCATTTTCCGTTCCGAAGGTGGACCAGGCGCCGTGCTGCGTCCCAGTATGAACCTCGACTACCTCCTGAGCCTGCCATTGGTGATGGCATCCCACTGGCTCATCCGCCGGGACCTGGCTGTCCAAGCTGGAGGGTACGACGCACGAGCGCCGCAGGCGCTAGAGTTCGATCTGATCCTACGACTCATCGAAGCCGAAGGACTTGTGGGCATTGCGCATCTGGAGGAGCCGCTGATCGTCAGCGACACCCCTTCTTTGCAGCATAACCCTGATGAACGCGACACGCTGTTGCGCCACTTAGCCAATAGGGGCTACCCCCAGGCAGAAGTTGTAGAGAACCTCCCCCGCCACTACCACATTCAGTACAAGCATGTTTCGCAACCGTTGGTATCGATCCTGATCCCCAGCCGCGAACACCTGCCGCTACTCCAGCGCTGCGTCGAAAGCCTGCTGGAGAAGACACGTTATCCACACTTTGAAATCATCCTGGTAGACAACGACAGCGAATCCCCGGAGATACACGCCTGGCTCGCTGAGATCGCCAGCATCTCCGAGATGCGGCTGCGCGTGCTGCATCATGACGGCCCCCTTAACCTCAGCGCCCTCTACAACCTTGCCGCCACCCATGCCCGCGGTGAATTCCTGGTGCTGTTGAATAACGACACCATGGCAATCAGCGAGCAATGGCTCGATGAATTGCTGAACCATGCCTTGCGGCCAGAAACAGGTGTCGTGGGTGCCAAACTCATCAATCAGAACGCCATGATCGTGCATGCCGGACTGGTCGGAGGCTTGCGCGGCCCGGCTGGCAGCCCTTTCGTCGATCAACAGGCAGACGCTGCCGGCTATCTGCAACGCTTGCAGGTCGAGCAGAACGTGAGCGCAGTAGGTGCTGGTTGCCTGATGATCAACAGGGCCCTGTATCTTGAAGTGGGTGGTATGGATGAAAAGCTGTTCGCCCTCACTTTCAACGATCTGGACCTGTGTTTGAAAGTTGCAGAGCGCGGCTACCTGAATGTATGGACACCTCATGCACTGCTGATGCACGACGGCGGAATACTTTTGCGTGATGCCAGGAGAATCCCCGACGTCCGTCGACAATGCCTTCAGGAGCAGCAGAACGCCTACGAGAAATGGCTCCCGGCGCTGGCCAATGATCCAGCGTACAACAAGAACCTTTCGCTACGCGGGAGCGGCAGTGGCTTTGACTTCGAAGCCAATCCTGCACTGACCTGGAAGCCGTTGTGCTGGCGCCCTCTCCCGGTCGTACTAGGCTATCCGGCGCAAGATAAGCAGACAGCCGACGAACGCCTGCGTCCGGTGTTCGACAGCATGCGTGACGAAGGGGTCATCCAGGGCGGCCTGAGCCAGCGCCTGCTTACACCAGTGGAACTGGCACGCCTGCAGCCAGATGTGATTGTCATCCAGCACCGCAATGATGCACGCCACCTCGCCCAACTGCGCCAGACACTACGCTGGAGCACTGCATTTAAGGTACTGGACGTCAGTGGCGCGGCACTTGCCCTCGACTCGCCGATAGCCCGCAATGTACTGCGTCAGGCAGCCGAGCTGGTCGACCGTGTCGTGGTTCCAACCCAAGCATTGGCGCAAGCCATCGACGGACTGCACAGTGATATCCGAGTGGTCGAAAACCGTTTGGATTACCGTTGGGCCAACTTGCCGCCTGCGGCACGCCTGGATGGCAAGCCGCGCGTCGGGTGCGCGTTCACTACCCTAGATCCGAACACAGTTGATCTGGCTCAGTCACTGGTACGTCACTTTGCCGATCAAGTGGACTGGGTGCTATGGGGAGATGTCCCTCCCTACCTGCACAACCATGCGCGGGAACTCCATAGCAACCACGTTCAGTTCACACCCGGCATGCTGGCAGCGCTCAATCTCGATATTGCCTTGGCATTACACAACACTGCCTGTGACCCGAGCGCCGGTGAACTGCAGTTGAAGCAGCTCGGAGCCTGTGGTTATCCAGTGATCTGCAGCGACGTCGGCGCCTTCCATAACGAACTGAAGGTCACCCGCGTAGCCAACGAGCTGAGCGCGTGGAAAGACGCTATCAATCGGTACTTGGATGACTTGCAAGCAGCGAGAAGCAAAGGCGCGGAATTGCGCAAGCAGGTAAGCGACGGCTGCATATTGGATGCTGCGCACCTACAGCTCTGGCGCTCGGCCTGGATGCCCGACTGACCCTCCTGCACGTGCTTGAACCGATCAGTGCCAGGACGGCAGCGATCGGTTCACTCTTCTGACAAGCGTCGCTCACCCACACGGACTGGGCGACGCGCACAACTACTTCAGATCCCTTCGAGCCACCCAAGCGCATTGCCCCGGGATATGTCGTCGGATATCGACAATCCCGCGGCAACCTGGAGCCTGCGTTCCTGCATGATCGGCACGCTAGCCGCAGCACTGTCCAGCAACTGAGCAAAGGGTGTCCACAGGACCAGCATCCCCGCTTGTCCGATGCGCACGCACAAGTCGATATCGCCGCCAGGTTGTGGCGGCAAACAATCACTGTGCTCAAACACATCTCGGCGCACCATCAAGCAGTCACCGGATACCGCTGCACAACTGCGCACAGCCTGTGGCCATCGAATCTGGGCACACTCCTCAGGCGACAACCCCTGCCAAGGCGAGATGACCTTTGCATTTTCCTGCAGGACATAGCCTGCGTGGGCCAATGTGCCATCAGCGGCGCGCAGGAGCGCCCCCGTCACACCAACCTCTGGGCGCTGCGCCTCATTGAGCAGAGCCTCGATCCAAGCTGGCGTGGTTACCTGGCAACGTGCCGAAAGCAGTACCAAGTACTCCCCCCGCGCCTGGCTGGCCGCAAGGTTCAACTTGGTATTAAGCGGAGTCCTGGAATCTGCGCTGAGCAGGCGCACCCGACCGCCAAAGCGTACTAGGGCAGTCATTTCTTCGTCAGCACAGGCCACCAGCACCTCATAGCGCGGATAGCGGGTTCGCTGGATGACGCTGGTCAGGCATGCCTCGAGTTGGTCACTGTCACCGTCACTGGCTATCAGGATGCTCACCAGCGGCGTCGCTGCATGACGGAAATCGATGACCAAACCGGCATCCTGCTGCTCCCTGAGCTGTGCGCGATACCCCAGCTGCGTGAGGTGACGGTTGACGACAGCTGTGGCCTGTTCAATCAAGGCTTTCGATGCGCACTCACCCACAACCAGGTAGTCGTCCAAATGAGCAAGGCAACCGAGCCCTTGTGTCTCAGCCAGGCGCAGCAGCAGATCCAACTCCAGCGCCTGGCGATGTGTTTCGCTGTACCCGCCCAGGTCCAGAACTGCCTGGCGCCGTATCACCCAATGTCGCGACATCAAGTCCGGCTGGCTGCGCAACAGGTTCAGATCTGCCCCTGGCCGGACAACAGCGTGCAGTCTGCCCTGCTCGTCCCGCTGGACCTCATTGGCACAGATTGCTTGGCATGCAGGCGACTCGGCCAGTTCGACAAGCAGATGCTGAAGCCCTCCCTTGCACAGCTCGTCTCCTGCCTGCAGCAACATCAACCACTCGCAGGGCAACTGGCGCACAACCTGGTTCAAATGCGCCAGCCAATTGCCGTCATTCACCTGGATAAAATGCAAGATATCCCGAGCAGTGGTAATCGCCGGAGGCTGACCGCCCTTGAGCACCACCAGCTTGAAGTTGCGAATACCACTGGCCAGCAGACTGTCAAAGGTAGCTTGCAACGCCTTATCGTCATTCCCCAGATCAAGGACCACGAACGCGATCTGTCCGGCTGGACGCTTATCCAGATGGGCATTTACTTGCTGAATCGCAGCACTGTCCGGAGTAGCCGCTTCAAGCGCTGCAAGAACATAACCCGATGGCGTGGCGTGCAAACGTTGTTGCTGTTCGATACCTGGGATTTGTTCAAGGCGCTCAAGCCAATCGGCAAGCTCTTTTGCACGCGCGGCATCGTCCGGACCGGTGAGGGCACCTACCAATTCCCGACAGACTTGTGGATCGAACAAGCCCAGCGCCAAAGCTTCCCAGTGACGTAGCTGCAGGCTATCGGCAGTGTCATTGGGATGGACTCGCAACAAGTCCCGCTGGCGCACCCAGCAACCTTCCAAAGCCTGATACTGAGCGTGCCCCGCCGGCCAGGCATGGCAAAGGAACTCAAGGGCGGTCAACTGTCCGAACAATGCCTTGTTGTAGTAAGGCATTTCAATGTATTGGCGCGGCTCGAAACGCCGCTCCGGCTCATCGCTCACACTTACCCAAGTGGAGGTGAACAACAAAGGCGCATCACCTTGGCCATAGGTATCGCGAACAAAACGGTTGAGCACGGCAAACCCCGCCTCACTGGAGCACAATTTCAGATGCTCGCTATCCCATTCACGCACGTTGCGCAGGGCCTCGTTCAGTTGCTCGCCCTGAAGGACAGCGTTCACGGCAGCTTCACGAGCACAGACCACATCAGTCTGCTCTACCTCGACAACCAGGCCCTGAGCCAGGACGGCATAGGACACCCCCAACCGGAAAGCAGCGAAATCCGAGCCAATCGGCATGGCGGCCAGTGCCGCCTGTAAGGCGGGCACGCGGACTACGGCGCGCCAGGCTTGTCGACCTGCCAGGCCGTACTGGTGCAAACGTGCACGCGCGCCGTCCTCGTCGCGTTCCGGGAGGCTCGCACCGAGCTTGTAGTACATCACCTCGGCGTTGCCCGCTACGTAACCCAACGCATACCCCTGTGCTGCGATGGCGTCTGGCTGCTCATGCAGGCAGGCCGCGGCACGCTGCAGGGCCGAGGCCAGAACGAAGTCGGCGTCCAGAGCGAGCGCCACGAACGGTGTGGCAACCTGCTGCAGCACCTGCTCCAGACGCTGACGGCACACCTCACCAGCACTGCTTGCTTGCAATGGCTCCAACGACAGGCAAGGAATGCCCGCCTGCTGATAGTAATACTGTGCACGGGCACGATGCCCGATCTCTCCCTGCCCTAGCAGAACGACAGTCACTTCATTGCACGGTGTAGTCGCGATATCGACCATAGAGCCCTCTGTAAAATGTCGATTCGCCACCCAGCACTGCCGGGTGGTGAGATTCAGTCCGCCAGCCAGGCATTGGCCCAATGCTGTAGATGATGTGATGTCAAAACGTAGTCACGCAGGACCATCTCTCGCAGAGCGTCACCCTGGCGGTAGCTGGCCTGCGGGTCGGCAAGGTGCATACGGATCGCTTCGAGCCACTGCTGCGTCGTGTTTTCTTTGACTCTTGTGCAAGGCAAGTAGCCGGCGTAGGCCTTCGTATCCGTGCAGATCACCGGATACCCACACGCCCCGTATTCCAATAGCCGCAAATTGCTCTTGCAGTCGTTGAACAGGTTCTGCTCGAGCGGCGCCAGCGCCAGATCGAGGTTGAGGCTGGCCAGCTTGCGCGGATAACCAGCGAACGAGATACCCGTGTGATATTCCTTCACATACGGCCGGAGCATTTCTGGACACATGCCGAAGAAGACCCAATCGACCTCATCGGCCAACGTCTTGATCACCTCCAGCAACAACTCCAGATCACCGCGATGGCTGGTTCCACCTGCCCATCCCACGCGCGGCTTGGCACTGGTCTGGCGCTGGCTACCAAGCCCCGTCCATAAAGGGGCCGAGAGCATGTTCGGGACGACGCGAATGTCGTGATGCATGTCTGCCAACGCATCTGCCAATGGCTCAGTCGAAACCACCACACGATCACACAGGCCAATCCCCTCCCTTACCACTTCGCGAATATTGCTTGGCAAATTACGGACATGGTCATTTTTCTTCGAAGGCTCAATGACATAATCATCGAGTTCATAGATCCGCCTGGCATTGGAGAAACGCTTGAACTGGCTGATTTCCTTGAGATTGAACGGCATGTAGCGGCACTGCAGGATGACAACGTCAGGTCTTTCCCGCTCCAGCTCAATCACTTCAGGCGTGCTGTAGTTGATACGACCCTGAATCCAGCCTGCGCGCTCAAGCTCATTGAATGGCTGCACAACTCGATAGTGTCCAATGGCCGTAGTGTTGCTGGGTAACGCCAGCACCGAAGGCATCGCACGCGCAATAAAGGGGTCCCAGCCGCTGCGCAGACCAGGCTCGAAATTGAAGTTCGCCAGTTTAAGACTGAGATTAGGATTGTATGCTGGATCTCTGGCGATCAAAGGCAGCCACCGCTCGAAAAACACTTCGCGATCAGCCATTTCCACGTTTCCAGTCAATGCCTGAGCATCTTCAGCCGGGAAGATCACAACCTTCGAAAACGGCGTCCACACTGAGAGGAAACCCTGCTCACGCGCACGCAAACACAGATCAGCTTCGAAAAACGTCTGTTTCAGGTGGGTGGTATCCAACCCCTCCAGTTCGGTGAACAACTGACGACGTATCACCAGACAATCCAGGCTCAGCGCGGTCCAGTCCTGCACCAGGCGCAGCCGATTCATGTAACTGTCGGCATTCACCGCACAACCGAGTAATGGGCTTCCGACACCACCGTTGAGCCCGAGCACCATTCCCGCGGAAACGACTCGTCCATCATTGGAGAAAAGCTTTGGGCCTACCAACCCGACCTCAGGACGCTGGGCATGCTGCATCAGCTCCCACAGCCATTGGTTGTCGAACAACACACATCTGCTATTGAGTACGAGCAGATACTCGCCACGCGCATGAAGACTGGCCTGGTTCAGACTGGCTGCAGGCCCTTGGGCGGGAACCTGCACGCTGCGCAACCGCTCGCCTCCTACATCGGCCATTGCCGCCAGCCAATTCAGGATTTGCGTGGGCGTATCCTCATCGGCGACCAATAAAACCTCAAAATCGTTATAGGACGTATTGGCCAACAGCGATTGGACACAACGCATCAACGCATTCAACTGCGTCCCGACATGAATCAAAATCGAGACACTTGCAGCACGTTCATGCAAGTAGGTGATGCGGGACACCTGACTACCCTGCAGCCCCTCTACCTGAGCATCCACGCCCAAGCGCCGGAGGTGAGCCTGCACCACACGTGCGGCCTGGACATGACCCCGTGGATCCTCCTGCCAATCGGCATAGGTCTGCTCGCAATGCACCAATACTTCGGCAATATGCTCCACCGCCTGCAATCCACAAGCCTCGACCAACCGCCAGAGCGCATCGTGCGGAGCCAGCATTCCGAACGTCGTATCGAAACCGCCCAGACTATGTAGCGCATCCCTCCGGAATACGAGCAGGCGGCCCACATAGGGCATGCTGCGCATCAGATCCAGATTGAAATCTGGCTTGAAGATCGGACGAGACGGCGCCAGGGTATCGTGGGTGCCTTCATCGCTGTAAAGACACATGCAATCGTCGCGCAACGCCATGCGCTCGGCCATGATCACCAGTGCATGCGCATGCAAGCGATCACCGGCACGCAGCAGGAACACCCAATCGGCCTGCTCATCGTTGCTCAGCCAATGATTGAGCGTAGTGAACTCATCTTCATCACGAAGGATGAACTGCGATTCTCTCGCGCAACTGCGTAGAGAAGCCGGCCCCACGATCAAGACTTGGCTGGCCGCATAGGACTGCACGGCCAAACTGTCCAATGTGACACGCAAGGCTCGCTCATCGCCTTCGTCACAGACGATCGCCGGCACGATGCGCGGCAAACGTGGCCATTGCTCGATACGCTTGGGCAATAGACGCAACTGACCAGGTGCTAGCTCCCGGCAATCCAGCCACTGGGCATACAACTCTGCGAAATCGAGGCTGTGTGTGCCTACTTGTTGGTAGAAATTGGCAATCTGTTTGGAGAACGCGGAGCGCATGTCCATCTCTTCCCAGACTTGCCCTTCCCCGCCGAAATATTCTGACAGGGGCAGATAACGCACCCAGCCAGCCGAGGGCGCTGCCTCCCCCGTGCGTGCTGCCAGCATTTGCAGCAGCCACTCGGTCTCGATCTTGAACGCTTCGGTCATAAAGGACTGATGGCTTAGCCTTCCCGGATACACGCGCTCCAGACTCAGAACTTCTTGCAGGCTGCACAAGTCACCTCGGCGCAGCAAGCATGCGTACAACGCCAGGTCCAGGCGCGCAACAAAACCGTGACCGTCCTGTACCAGTGAGCTGAGGTACTCCTCAACCTGGGCTCGACGGAACAAGGCATGACTGATGCCACCGAACAAGTTCGGCGCGTTGTCTGCGATGCTGTCGAGCAGGTCCGTGCCCTTGAGCACTGCACTTCCGGGAGAGATCACAAAATTCAATGGCCGTGACGGCAGCAGCACGTCATCGGCGGCGCAAACCAGACGCTGGTTAATAACCATGCTGACCTGCGGCCACTCGTTCAGGATCTTGGCTTGAAGACCGACACAGTGGCCAAGCAGCGTATCGTCATCACACAAGAATTTGATCAGCGCACCCGAGGAGTGAGTGAGGCATGCCATCAAGTTGCGGGCAAAACCCAATCGCTGGGGATTACGCAGGTATCGAAGGTTATGAAGGGTGGTACTGCGCAGTTCTTCACAGATCGCCTCAATCTCGCCAGTGGCACTGTCATCACAGATGACAACCTCCAGGTTCGGATAATCCTGCATTAGCGCACTGGCCAACGTACGACGGAAAAAGTCCGGGTTGAACGCAGGAATAGCGATACTGACGAGGGGTGGTGTACTCACGGATGCTCACTTACACGAAGAGGCGTTCTATTCATGCGCGCCCGAACCCTATAGCAGGGGGTGCCCCCGTCACAAGTCCAGCGTCACGAACCTGGCGTACGACACAGGTGCCTCCTGCGCCGCCCTGGATGACAAGGCGGTGCGCATACATGGACCGCCTTGCATGTTATTGAGTACCGATCAGATGTAATTGACCAGCGACAACCCAGCGATCTTGGCATACGACTGCATCGAAGCCTGCAGCATGTTCTTCTGCATCTCCAACCGAAGCATCACTTCACCCGGATCGCTTTCGCGAATCGAGCTCTGGGTTTTCTTGTTCTCGGTACCGAGCGCCTCGTTGGTCTCAGCCTGGACATCGAGCGCTTGCCCGCGTCCACCGATCGAGGAAATCGACGAGGACACCTGATTGGTCGCACTGGCAATGTTGCCGATCGCCGAATCCAGCGAGGCGAGGAAATTCTGCCGCGCCACCGGATCGCCATCCTGCGGCGTGGACAATGCCTTGCGCAGTTGCCCGATGGTCTCGAGCACGTTCTGGGTCTGGTGGGTATCAACCTTCACTGCGAACGAATCACCGGCATTCGGCGTGCCGGAGAGTTCGAAGTCCACCCCGGCAGCTGTCGCGGTGGTGCCGCTCAGCGTGCCGTTGGAGATTGGTCGGCTATCGGCTGTAACAGGCGCCGCATAAAGTTCGAAGTCCGTGGCGCTGGTGAATTTGAGCACTGCACCACCACCCGGGAACGCCGCTTTGTAGGCAGTGTCATTGCTGACGCTGGCGCCGGTGATCTGTGCAGTAGAGGTATTACCCGGGCTACGGGTGCCGGCAATGGAGTCAGCCTTGGAACTCAGGCTGAACGTATGACCGGCCAAGGCAGCATCCGGGTTCGCCTCATCACCTGGCTGGAAGGTGACCTTCAAGCGCAGGTCGACACCACGGAAGCTGATGCTGCTGTTATCGCCATTAGGGTTGAAGGTTCCACCCTGGCTGGCCTCCAGGGTCACATCGGTGCCATTGGCATCGAGAATCTTGAACTGAGTGCTGCTGGTGAACTCGATGCTGTACGGCTCGCCACTGCGGAAACGGTCGTTGTAGGTCGCGCTACCGGAGACTTGACCATTGGACAGGCTGATACGGCCATCGTCGATCGCAGGAACTGTCAAGTGGGTCTCGCTACGGCTGGTGTTCAGCGCCTGCTCGAACGCGTCGTAGCCGGTCTCGTTGGCCGCCAGGCTGAGCATGTCGCCCACTTGCAGATTCAATTTGCCCTGGTCGCCCTGGTAGGTGTAGGTGCCGTCAGAATTGCGCACATAGGGCGGGGTGTCGCCCTTGGAGCCGGAGAACAGGTACTTGCCGTTCTCATCCTTGCTGTTCATCAGCGAGAACAGTTGCTCCTCAAGCGACGCCAGTTCATCGGCGTTTGCTTTGCGGTCAGCATCTGTGAAACCACCGTTACCGGAGCTCACCGCCAGCTCGTTGACGCGCTGCAGGATGGTACCAATGGCGTTGAGCGTGCTCTCAGCAGTCCCCAACGCATTGCGCACGTTGACGATGTTGTCGCTGTACTGCTCCAGCATGTTCTGCTGCTGCTCCAACTGCAGCAGGCGTGCAGCACCCACCGGATCGTCGGCGGCGGTGCGGATGCGCAGGAAGTCGCTGGCCTCCTGGCTCGTCTTGTTGACGTTGGAGAAGGTGCGCTGGTAGTTGGCGCTGCTGGTGTTGTAGAACTGCGAAGTGGAGATGCGCACGGTCTACGGCTCCTTAAAGACTGTTGATCAAGGTGGCGAAGGTTTCCTGGGCCGCCTTGATGATCTGCGACGACGCGGTGTAGTACTGCTGGAACTTGACCAGGTTGCCGACCTCTTCGTCGACCGACACGCCCGACACCGAGTTGCGGCCGTCCAACGCGGACTGCTGCAGGGCGTTGGTGGCATTGCCGTCCATGGTGGCCTGGGCGGTCTTGCCGCCGACGTTGGACACCAGCTTGGCATAAGCGTCGGTGAAGCTGATGCCCTTGCCGTCGGCACCAACACCCACGGTGCCCTTGGTCTGCAGGCCGAGCACCGACTGGGCATTGCGGTTATCGGCAGAGCCCGCGCCGGTCAGCGACACGGTGAAGTTGTCACCGCTTTTCGGCGCACCGGAAACGCTCATCTCGAAAGTGAAGGTCTTCTGAGTGGCGCCGTCCATGATCGGGTTGCCGCTGCCATCGACCATCGGCACCGACAGCTGCAGCTTGTTTTCCTGGCCCGGAATGATGGTGCCGCTACCGATGTTGTTGCCTTTGGCGTCGTACATCGTGTAGGCCTGGGGCGAGGTGCTGTCGTCGCCGAACACCAGTTTGACCGGGGTGGAGTACTTAAGGCCCGTCTGCAGGTCGGCGCGCTGGGCTGCATCGTAGATGTCCAGCTCGGAGGTCAGGGTCGGCGGGGTGACCGCGCCTGTGCCCTTGTTGCCGGCACCGTTGGTGCTGGTCAGCGGGGCAGCCATGGCCAGGCGGTTGGGGTCGGTCAGCACCGATTCCATGCCCGCGGCAGCATTACGGGTGGGGGTGATCTTGAAGCTGTCACCGGCGCTCACCGCACCGCCCTTGAGCGACAGGGTGAAGCCATCGATTACCGGGGCTGGATCGTCAGCAAGGTCGTACGAGCCCATCTCGGTGCCTTCGGGCAGCTTGCGCACGGTGTAGGCGGTGGCGCTGGTGAAGGTCACCTGGTAGTCGCTGGTGCTCAGCTTGCCAGTGTCCTTGATGTTCACATCGAGGTTGCCGGAGCCAGCACTGTTGCCCAGCTTGGGCACGCTGCGCTCGCTCATGGCCTTGGCGCTGTTGATGTCACCGAACAGGATCGCGCCGAATTCGCCGTTCTTGTCGATGCCCTGGGCCAGCTGGCTGTTGATGGCATCGGCCACCACCAGCGCCACACGGCCCAGCTCGTTGAGCGCAGGGTCGAGGGTCTCGCGGCGGTAACGCAGCAGGCCACCGAGCTCACCGCCGGTGGTGCTGTTGGTGATGTCCATCTTGGTGGTGCCGCGATTGAGCACCAGGTTCATGCGGGTCGGGTCGGTCTGGCTCGGCTCGACACCCAGGGTCTGGGTGGTCTTGCCCAACACCAGGGCCTGGCCGTTCTTCAGGTAGATGTCGTAGTTGCCTTCGCGCTCCACCACCTCGGCACCGATCAACGCGGTCAGCTCGCGCACGGCGCCATCGCGCTGGTCGAGCAGGTCGTTGGGCTGGCCCTGTACCGCCGAGATCCGTGAGATCTGGTCGTTGTACTCGGCGATCGTCGAGGTGAGCTTGTTCACCTGGTCGGCGATCGAGGCCATGTTGGTGTTGATGTTGGTGTTCTGCTGGTTCAACTGCGCCGACAGGGTGTTGAAGCGCTTGGCCAAGGTCTGGGCGCTGGTCAGCAACAACTGGCGTGAGGCGTCCTCGTTGGGCTTGGCCGAGGCGTCCTGCATGGCGCCGAAGAAGCTCTTGAGCGCAGCGGTGATGCCGGTATCGGCGCTCGACAGGGCGGTGTCCAGCGGGGTGATCTGGTTCAGGTAGGAAGTGGCGTCGCTGGACAGCGACGTGGTGGTGCGCAGCTGGTTTTCCAGGAAGGCGTTGTACACCCGACGCACATCGGCCAGGGTGGTACCACTGCCGATGAAGACCTGGCCATACTGCTGCGAGCCCTTGGTCTTCTGCACGATCTGCTGGCGAGAATAACTGTCGACATCGGCGTTGGCGATGTTGTTACCCAGGGTGTACATCCCCGACTGCGCGGCGCCCAGCCCCGACATGCCAATATTGATCAAACTCGCCATGGTTCCAAACCCTTAAAGTTTCGTTGTGGTACCGAGCATCGCGTAGCTCTCGTACGACTTCATCTGTCTTGCGATCTGCGAGATCTTGCTGGCGTAGTTCGGGTCGGTGGCGTACCCGGCCTTCTGCAGCTCTCGCACGAACTGTTCCGGGTTATCGGCCGACTTCACCGCATCTTGATAGCGCGCGTTGTTCTGCAACAGGCTGACCAGGTCATGGAAGCTGTCCTGGTAGGAATCGTAGGAACGGAACGCCGCAGTCTCCTTGACGAACTGCCCGCCACGAAACTCACTGGTGATCGCCCTCGCCTGCCCACCTTGCCAGTTACCGGTGGCCTTGATGCCGAACAGGTTGTGGCTGCTGCTGCCATCGGCATTGCGCATGACCGACTTGCCCCAACCGGTTTCCAGGGCAGCCTGGGCTACCAGGTAACGGGGGTCGATACCGATACGCTTGGCGGCCTGCTCGGCCATCGGCAGCATGGTGGCGACGAACTGGTCGCTGTCGGTGAAGGCCTTCTTCGGCGCCAGCGGTGGCTGAGCCACGGCGCGGCCAAGAATGCGCGTCCCATCCGGCGCAGCGAAGGCGCGGGCGGCGCTGGCCACCTGCTGTCCTTCGCGGGCCGGCACGGCAGCGGTATTGGTGGTGCTCGCCGACGGCACGATGCCGGCCAGCAAACGATCCGTCAGCTTGCCCGGCAGGGCCAGGCGCCGCGAGTTGAGCGCAGCCACGTCGTTGCGGGTGCCGGCCGTTTCACTGAAATGCATGGGTTCGGCCACTTTGCTGCCCCACAGCGCCGGGGCATGCCCTTCGACACGCGGGAACGGGCTGGTGTTGACCGGCGCAGGCTTGTTCTTGGACAGCTGACGCACCAGCACATCCTGCAGGCCGATACCGCCGCCTTCGCGGGACATACTCACGGCCAACTGCTGGTCGTACATGTCGCGGTACTGCTTGACCGTCTCGCTGTTCATCGGGTTGTCGTCGGCCAGCACGTCACTGGCCTTGCGCGAGGCCTTGAGCATCTCGCTGATGAACAACGACTCGAACTCCTGGGCCACCTTGCGCACGTTGGCATCGCTGTCGCGATCACCGTGCTTGAGCGAGCTTAAGCGGTTGAGGTCGGTGTAGGCACCGCTGTCGGCGTGTCCGGAAACCAGGCTCTTGGAATTCATGGGCTGGCGTCCTCAGATCACGATCAGGTCGGCTTGCAAGGCGCCGGCCTGCTTCAGGGCTTCGAGGATCGCCATCAGGTCGCTGGGCGCCGCGCCCACCTGGTTCACCGCACGCACGATCTCGTCCAGGGTGGTGCCCGGGCCGAACTTGAACATTGGCTTGGCTTCCTGCTGGGCATTGACCTTCGAGCGCGGCACTACAGCGGTCTGGCCATTGGAGAACGGTCCAGGCTGGCTGACGATCGGGTCTTCGGTGATGGTCACGGTCAGGCTGCCATGGGTGACTGCCGCCGGCGAGACCTTGACGTTCTGGCCAATGACGATGGTGCCGGTGCGCGAGTTGATGATGACCTTGGCCACGGCCTGGCCTGGGTCGATCTCCAGGTTCTCGAGGATCGACAGGTAGTCCACACGCTGGCTCGGGTCCATGGGCGCAGTGACACGCACCGAGCCGCCATCGACGGCCTGGGCCACACCTGGGCCGAGCATGTCGTTGATCTTGTCGACAATGTGCTTGGCGGTGGTGAAATCCGGGCGATTGAGGTTCAGCGTCAGGCTGTTGCCCTGGTTGAAGCCGCTCGGCACGGCGCGCTCGACGGTGGCCCCACCTGGGATACGACCAGCCGACGGAACGTTGACGGTGATCTTGGAGCCGTCTCGCCCCTCTGCGTCAAAGCCACCCACTACCAGGTTGCCCTGGGCGATGGCATAGACGTTGCCATCAATCCCCTTGAGCGGGGTCATCAGCAGGCTGCCGCCGCGCAGGCTCTTGGAGTTGCCGATCGACGAAACGGTGATGTCCACCACTTGGCCGGGCTTGGCGAAGGCCGGCAGATCAGCGTGCACCGATACCGCGGCGACGTTCTTGAGCTGCACGTTGCCCGACCCCGGCGGCACCTTGATGCCGAACTGGGACAGCATGTTGTTGAAGGTCTGCAGGGTGAACGGGGTTTGGGTGGTCTGGTCACCCGTACCGTTCAACCCCACCACCAGGCCATAGCCGATCAACTGGTTGGTACGCACGCCAGAAATGCTGGCGATGTCCTTCAGGCGTTCGGCGTGAGCACCGAACGCGCAGGACAGGAGCAGGGTCGCGGCAATCAGCTGCCTTACGTTGAACATGGTCATCCGACTCAGAAGGGCCAAAGCGGGCTCGTGAAGAAGCGGTCCAGCCAACCAGGCTGGCTGGCATCGGCGAAGGAACCTGTGCCCGAATAGGTAATACGTGCATCAGCCACGCGGGTGGATGGCACGGTGTTGTCGGTAGCGATGTCATCGGCACGGACAAGACCTGCGATGCGCACCAGCTCTTCGCCGGTGTTCAGGGTCATCCACTTTTCACCGCGCACGGCGATGATGCCGTTTGGCAACACTTCAGCTACGGTGACGGTGATCGAACCTGTCAGGGTGTTGCCCTGGGTAGCCTTGCTGTCGCCCTTGGTGGCGCGATCGCCGCTGTACCCCGCCTCCAGCGTGAGGTCGCCACTGCCGAACGGGTTGTTGGTGTTCGGCACCGTACCGAACAGTGAACTCAGGCCGATGTTGGCTTTGCTGTTCTTCTGGATCTGGGAACCTGCGTTCTTGCTCGCTGAGGTGCGCTCGTTGAGGGTGATGGTGATGATGTCACCCACGCGGAACGCTTTGCGATCGGTGTACAGGTTCTGCTCGAAGCCAGCCTGATAGATCGAGCCATTGGCCGCCGACGCCGGCAGCGGGGTACGCGGCACGACCGGCGCATAGTACGGGTCGTTTGGCTTTGGCGTCGGCCCGACGCAACCGGCCAACAACACCGCGCCCCCCAGGGCGAAGACGGACAACAGACGATTCATGACGCTTACCTCACGTGTAACGGGCTTGGGTCTTACAGCTGCTGGGTGACGAACGACAGCATCTGGTCGGCGGTGGAGATGACCTTGGAGTTCATCTCGTAGGCGCGCTGGGTGGTGATCATGTTCACCAACTCTTCCACGGTGCTGACGTTGGAGTTTTCCAGAGTCTGCTGCAGGGTGGTGCCGAAGCCGTTCAGGCCCGGGGTGCCGATCTGTGGCGCACCGCTGGCTGCAGTCTCGAGGAACAGGTTATTGCCGACGGCTTGCAGGCCTGCCGGGTTGATGAAGTCGGCGGTCTGGATGTTGCCGATGATCTGCGCGGCCGGGTTGCCGGCGGTGGTGATCGACACGGTGCCGTCCTGGCCAACAGTGAAGGTCTGGGCATCCGGCGGCACGACGATCGCAGGCTCCAGGGCGAAGCCGTTGGCAGTGACGATCTGGCCGTCGGAGTTCAGGTGGAAGGTGCCGTCACGGGTGTAGGAAACAGTGCCATCAGGCTGCAGCACCTGGAAGAAACCGCGACCGTTGACGGCCATGTCCAGCGGGTTCTCAGTGGTCTGCAGGCTGCCGGTCTGGAAGTTCTTCTGGGTACCGACAATGCGCACACCGGTACCGACCTGAAGGCCCGAAGGCAGCTCGCTGTCCTGGGTCGACTGGGCACCCGGCTGACGCTTGATCTGATACAAAAGGTCCTGGAACTCGGCGCGATCACGCTTGAAGCCGGTGGTCGAGACGTTCGCCAGGTTGTTGGAGATGACGGTCAGGTTGGTGTCCTGGGCGGACAGGCCGGTCTTAGCGACCCAAAGAGCCGGAAGCATTCAGTGTTCTCCTCGTGCGCCTGTTTTACGGCACCCGTTCAAAAGTGATTAGCCGATTTGCAAAACACGCGCCATGGCTTCATCGCCTTCCTTGGCCGCGGTCATCATCTTGACGTGCAGTTCGAATTGACGGGACAGCGCCAGCACCGAGGTCATTTCCTCGACGGCATTGACGTTGCTCGACTCCAAAAAGCCCGACGCCACCCGCACGTTGACGTCGGCATCGGCGGGCTGGCCGTTCTTGGTGTGGATCATGCCGTCCAGGCCCTTGGTCAGGTTCTTGGTGTCCGGATTGACCAACTTGATACGGTCGACCTCGGCCATGACCCGCGGGTCCTCGCCCATGGCACGAATACTGATGGTGCCGTCTTCGCCGATCTCCACCTTCTGCTCCGGTGGAATCGCGATCGGGCCACCGTTGCCCATCACCGGCATTCCGTTGCCGGCACGCAGTACGCCCAAGGCATCGATATTGAGACTACCGGTGCGCACATAGGCTTCTCTGCCGTCCGGCGCCTGCACGGCGATAAAGCCATCACCAGTGACCGCCACGTCCAGTTCGCGACCGGTTTCGATCATCGCGCCAGCAGTGAAATCGGTGGCCGGGCGTTCGCTCATGGCGAAGGCGCGCGCCGGAAAGCTGTCACCGAACACCGGCATCGAGCGCGCCTGCTCCAGATCGCGCTGAAAACCGTTGGTGGAAACGTTCGCCAGGTTGTTGGCATGGGCCCGCTGGGCCAGCGCATTCTGGCTGGCACCGGTCATGGCCACGTAAAGCATTTTGTCCACAGTCATTCTCCACTGCACTGACGAGCGATTGCCGCCGACGTTGCTGTGCAGGCACTAAAGCAAGTTCCGAACCAACTTTTGAAAAGTATGAAAAAGCCCGTGAATACGGGCTTTGAGGGAAGCCTTTGGATTGGGCAACGCCGGATATCCGGCGCCATCTTGCCGCTGACGGCAATTAGCTATGGCTCGCGGCAACCGGCGTTGTAGTAGGGCCCGGCGAAGCGCTTCCACCCCTCCCCCGGCGACCACTGCGAACACACCAGGCGCCCGTCGGCCTGGCTCTCCCAGCGCCACCAGGGCGCCGTAGCCGCCTGGGCCTGGAGCAGGCACAGCGCTGCGGCGAGCGTGACGATCCATTTCTTCATGAGCCTTACCTCGAAAACGACGAACCCCTTTACCAGGAAAGGGGTTCGCACGCACTCGACCGGCCAGCGACCATCAGGTCATCTGGATGATGGTCTGCATGATGGTGCTTTCGGTGGAGATGGTCTTGGCGTTGGCCTGGTAGTTGCTCTGCGCCTTGATCAGCTCGACCAACTCCTGGGTCAGGTTGACGTTGGAAGCTTCCAGCGAGTTGGACTCCACGCTACCCAGGGTACCGGTCTTGGGTGCGTCGATGCCCGGAATGCCGGAGGAGAAGGTTTCGGTCCAGCGAGTGCCGCCGACCTGTTGCAGACCCTGCTCGTTGGCGAAGCTGGCAATGGCCACCTGGCCGATGGCGCGGGACTGCTGGTTGCTGAAGCTGGCGAACATCACACCAGTGGAGTCGATGCTCAGGCTCGACAGGATGCCGGTGGCATAACCGTCCTGGGACTGCGACATACGCGCGGTCTCGGTGTTGTAGGAGGTAGTGCTGTTCATCGCCAGACGCATGCCACCAGGGTTGCCCGCCGCGCCATTGGCCGCCCAGTTACCGGCCGCATTCTTCGCCGCCGGAATCCAGCCGGTCATAGTGAAGGTATTGTTGCTGACGGTGAACGAGGAGCCGGCCGGCAGACCGGTGTTGTTGGCCGTCATCGCATTGACCGAACCATCACTGTTGAACGAGATGGTGCCGCTCAGCGGCGTGGTGCTGGCCGGATTGAACGGGTTGCGACCATCGACCAAGGTGTACATGGTCCACTGGTTGGTGCCGGTCTTGCGATAGAACTGCTCCATGGTGTGTTCGTTGCCCTGACTGTCGTACACCTTGGTCGGGAACGACTTGGTGTAGGTGGTTTCGTCAGCAGGGTCGAACGGCTTGTTCGGCACCATGGTACCGGTACCGTCGTCGACCATCAGCGGAATGTCGGTGGCCGAGGAATTCAGGTTGATGCCCTGGTCGATCAGGGAAGTAGCCTTAGGCGCCAGAGCGGAGGTGTCGATCTTCAGGTCGGTCAGCACGCCCTTCTGGATCTTGCCGGTCGAGTCAGCGGCATAGCCTTGCAGGCGCAGGCCGTCCGAGGTGACCACATAGTTGTCCTTGTTGGTCTGGAAGGCACCGGCACGGGTGTAGACCATCGAGCCGTTATCGGACAGCACAAAGAAGCCCTGCCCCTGGATACCCATGTCCAGTACGTTGCCGGTGTTGTTGATGTCACCCTGGCTGAATTGCTGGGAGACGGCAGCCAGACGCACACCGTTGCCCACTTGGTTCTTGCCGACACCCAGGCGGTTGGCACCTGCATAGACGTCCGCGAACTCGGCGCGCGACGACTTGAAGCCAACGGTGTTGACGTTGGCGATGTTGTTACCGGTGACATCCAGCTGCTTGTTGGCAGCGTACAGACCACTAAGACCGATGTTGAAAGACATGAATTCGCTCCTTGTGCCGCTCTAGCCGGCCTTAGATACCAATGGTTTGCACGCTGGACAGAGAAACTTTCCCGAGCCCTGCAAGGTTGAGCATCATCTCGCCATTGGGGTTGATGCTGACGCTGGTGACCTTGGCCGGCAGCAGGGTGTACATCTGCGTCGACTTGCCATCGACCATGGTGGTCGCCGAGAAGCTGTAGGTGCCCGGGTCGACCTTTTCACCCTTGTCGTTGGTGCCATCCCAGATGAAGTCGGCGTAACCGGCTTTCTGCTGGCCCAACTCGATGGTCTTGATGGTGTTGCCGTCTTTATCCTTGATGGTGATCTTCGCCTCGCTGATACCCTGCGGGACGATGAACTGGCCATTGAAGCTCTGGGTGGTGTCGACCACCGCCTTGTCGTTCTGCACGATCACCGAACGCCCCACCAACGACGAGGCCTGCAGGGCCTGGGACGACCCCATGGCACCGGCAATGGAATTGACCGTGCTGTTGAGCGTGGTGATGCCTTCCAGGCTGCTGAACTGCGCCAACTGGGCGACGAACTCGCTGTTGTCCTGAGGATCGAGCGGGTTCTGGTGCTGCATCTGGGTGACCAGCAACTGCAGGAACGCATCCTTGCCCAGGGCGTTCTTGTCGGTGTTCTCGGTCGTAGGCTTCTTGGTGGTGCCTGTGCTGACACCCGACGCCGACAGAACGTCGTTGAGGTTCACACCGCCGGTGCTGTTGACTGCCATGATCCTGACTCCTTATCACTGACCGAGGGTCAGCACCTTCTGCATCATGGTCTTGGCGGTGTTCATCAGCTCGGCGTTGGTCTGGAACGCACGGCTGGCGGAGATCATGTCAGCCATCTCCTCCACCACATTGACATTGGGGTAGTAGACGTAGCCGTCCTTGTTCGCCGCCGGATGATTGGGCTCGTAGCGCGCCTCAAGGTTGCTCTGGTCCTCGACGATGCCCATCACCTGCACACCCTGCCCCGCTTCGCCCTGATCCTGGAACAGCGACTGGCCAGCGCCGTTCTGGGCCTGCTGGAATGTGGTGGCGAATACCGGATGGCGCGCGCGATAGGTCTGGTCGATGCTCGAGGAAACGGTCTCGGCGTTGGCGATGTTGGAAGCGACGGTATTGAGGCGAGTGTTCTGCGCGCTCATGCCGCTACCGGCGATATTGAAGACACTGGCAAGGGACATGGTCACTCTCCACGCAGGGCCGAAACCAGCCCTTTGAATTTGCTGTTGAGCAGGGTGAAGCTGGCCTGGAAGCCGATGGCGTTCTCTGCGTAGTTGGACTGCTCGATCTGGGCGTCCACGGTGTTCTGGTCGATCGACGGCTGCATCGGCGTGCGGTACTTGAGGGTATCGTCGCCCATGGCCAGGCCTTCGGCCTCGATGTGGCGGCTATTGGTGCGATCCAGGGCAATGCGCCCCTTCTGCTGCTTGTCGGCTTCGGCGGCGAGCACCGCCGAGAAATCCATGTCACGCGCCTTGTAGTTAGGCGTGTCGGCGTTGGCGATGTTGTTGGCCAGAACCTCGGCGCGCTGGGCGCGGAAGCTCAATGCCTGCTCATGGATGCCGAGCGCCTTGTCGAAGCTGATGCTCATGTCTGGGAAACCTTCGAAGGTTGACCGGAAGAATCGTGAGCAAGCTAGAGCAAGGTTTGTGCCAAGCGATAAAGCCCCAGTAAAACCGGGCATTGAGGCCCTGCTTGCCGGCGGCAATGCCAGAAAAGCGGCAATGGTTTACCGCTTGGCGTCAGCAAAGCGGCAATGGGTACCGGCAAAAAAAGGGGCCGCGATGCGGCCCCTGTCTGGGTTTATTTAGCCTGGTAGATGATCCCCGGGCTGCACTGGACCATCTGGTAGTGGTCCGGCAACCCGTTGAGCGCCTCGGAAGCCCCAAGGAACAGGTACCCGCCCGGCTTGAGCGTGCTGTGGATGCGCATGAGGATGTCTTTCTTGACCTGGGCCGAGAAGTAGATCAGCACGTTGCGGCAGAACACGATGTCGAACTTGCCCAGCGCCGCGTAGCTGTCGAGCAGGTTGAAGGATCGGAACTCGACCCGACTGCGGATCGGC
The DNA here is from genome assembly GCF_051913525.1 of Pseudomonas sp. PKS. NCBI lineage: Bacteria > Pseudomonadati > Pseudomonadota > Gammaproteobacteria > Pseudomonadales > Pseudomonadaceae > Pseudomonas > Pseudomonas sp. PKS. The sequence continues at coordinate 40,063 of NZ_JBEGDO010000029.1, forward strand.
GCCTTGACCGCCCAACGGCCCGGCCCCTTGGTGTCGAAGTAGCGCTGCAGGCGCTCCTGGGACAAGCCACGACCAATGGCCAGGCTGTCGTATTCGCCGGTCTTGCAGTTGGTCAGCATCGACCCGGACAAGTCGGTGGCAACGATCTGCGCGCCCATCTTCAACTGCCCCAGGTTGCTACGCTCGAACTCGTCGATGGCCATGGAGATCGAATACGGCTCTTGCCCCGAGGAGCATGCCGCTGACCAGATCCGCAGACGCTGACCCGGGTTGTTCTTGATGAACTCCGGAATCACCTTGTTCTTGAGCACCTCGAACGGATAGGTGTCGCGGAACCACAGGGTTTCGTTGGTCGTCATCGCATCGACCACCTGCTCACGCAACCCGCTGCGCGGCTGGCTCTGAATTCGCTGCACCAGCTCACCGAGCGACTTGATGCCCTGCTGCTCCATCAGCTTGTTGAGACGGCTGGAGACCAGGTATTGCTTATTCTCGCCCAGCAAGATGCCACAGGCTTTCTCCAGGAAGACCCGGAACTGTTCAAAATCCAAATTACCCGTAGACAATGCTGCCGCCTCTTTCAAATCCCTGGTGCCAGGGGTTGCCCCCCGGCCGTTTCAATGCGTTGCCTTGATCCGATCGACCACCCGCTGAGCCAGGTCGTCCGGCTTGAACTTGGCCAGGAAGTCGTCGGCGCCGACCTTCTTGACCATGGCCTGGTTGAAGACCCCGGACAGCGAAGTATGCAGGAGGATGTGCAACTTTTGCATGCGAGGATCGCTGCGAATCTCCGCGGTCAGGGTATAGCCATCCATCTCCGGCATTTCGATGTCGGAGATCATCATCAGGAACTCCTCTTCCGGACGCTTGCCCTCTTCCACCAGTTTGTTCAGGTAGTCCAAGGCCTGGCGACCATCGTTGAGGGCCACTACCTCCACCCCCACCGACTGCAGGCAACGACTGACCTGCTTGCGCGCCACCGATGAATCATCGACGGTCAGCACTCGCAGCATCATCGCCTTGTCCTGCACCTCGGCATCGACCACACCCACGGACACTTCCTCTGACGATGGCGACACTTCGGCAAGGACTTTCTCTACGTCGATGACCTCCACCATCCGCCCGTCCACACGGGTGACAGCGGTCAGGTAGTGATCACGACCGGTCCCCTTGGGTGGCGGATGAATCTCCTCCCAGTTCATGTTGACGATGCGCTCGACCGAATGCACCAGGAAGCCTTGGGTCTTGGTGTTGTACTCGGTGATGATCACGAAACTGTTGCGCGTCTCTTCCTGCAGACCCGGCAAGCCGGTCGCCATCGACAGGTCGAGGATGGGGATGGTCGCACCGCGAATGTTGGCCACCCCACGCACCACCGGGTGGGACTTGGGCAACAACGTCAGCTCCGGGCACTGCAATACTTCCCGAACCTTGAACACGTTAATGCCATAGAGCTGCTCGCCATTGAGGCGGAACAGCAACAGCTCCAGACGATTCTGCCCCACCAGTTGCGTGCGCTGGTTGACCGAATCCATGACTCCAGCCATGCCAGACTCCTCTAGTTTTCGCCCGTGAACCGAGTCGGCACGGGCTTTGCTTTTTTGAGCGCCATGTACACGAAAACGACAGTTTACCGACGCCTGACGCGCCTGATGACCGGCTCGCTGATGGCGCTATGCCTGCTGACCTCCGGCACACGCGTGCTGGCCGATGCGGTTACCTTGCCTGAACAACTTATCGGCGTCACCCAGGGGTTTCTTGAATTCACCGTGGAGGATTATCTGGCCACCAGCCAGACTACTGGTCGCTACGAGATCCAGGTCAACCCGCTCGACCCGCGCCTGCGCATGCCGCTGTGCAGTCAGCAACTGGACGCTTCGCTTGAAAGTCCGGCACAGCCCCTGGGCAGGGTCACGGTGCGGGTACGCTGCAACGGCAGCGCGCCCTGGACCGTGTTCGTCCCGGCTCAGGTAAAGCTGTTTCGCGAGGTGGTGGTGATGACCCGCCCGCTCAGGCGCGAGAGCGTGATCGGCGAAGGCGATGTCAACCTGCGCGAGCGCGACGTAGGCACGCTCAACCAGGGCTTTCTCACAAGCCTGGAACAGGCCGTGGGCATGAAGCTGCTGCGCCCGACGGTGCTCGACCAGGTCCTGACGCCCCAGCATCTGGAGCAGGCCGAGGTGGTACGCAAGGGCGATCATGTGGTGATCACGGCCCGCAGCGGCAGCCTGAGCGTGCGCATGCCTGGCGAGGCCTTGAGCAAAGGCGGGCTCTCCGAGCAGATTCGCGTGCGCAACCTGAACTCCAAGCGCGTGGTCAAGGCACGGGTGATTGGGCCTGGACAGGTAGAGGTGGCCATGTAAGGCATTTGCGGCGCCCTGCCAAGCAGGACAGGATAAAAACTAGCGACGGGGAACGGGTTTTCCTAAACTGTGTCAGAAAACGGGTCATGCGCGCTTGCCGACAGGTGGCGATACATTCGTGCCTAAAGTTTTTTTCGGGTTGGCCGAAAACAGGGCAAGCGTCCAAATTCCCAGAGGTTTCTGATCATGGTCATCGACTTCAGTCGTTTGAATAATTCTCCGTCCGTCACGGGCGGCGTTCGCAGCAATACCGCGACCGGTAACGCCCCGAAAGCCGGCGAAACCAACGAAGCGCCACAGCCTGCCAGCGGAGAAGCGGTACACCTCAGCCAAGAGGCCCAGCAGTTGCAGAAGATCAGCGATAAGCTGCGCGACCAGCCGGAAGTCAACAGCGCCCGCGTGGCCCAGTTGAAACAGGCGATCGCCGACGGCAGCTATCAGGTCGATGCCGGCCGGGTCGCCAGCAAACTGCTTGATTTCGAAGCCCAGCGCTAACCCTCCGGGGCGCTGACTTCAAGGACGCAAGAGCCAAGAGCCAGCCATGCACGACACCACTTTGCTGCAACTGATCGAAGACGACATCGCGCCCACGCAGGAACTGCTCGAACTGCTTCAGAAAGAAGCCGTCGCCCTGCATGGCCGGGACATGCAGGTGCTGGAGAACATCCTGGCACGCAAGCAGTCCCTGATCGTCCTGCTCGAGCAGCAAGGTATGCGGCGCAACCAACTGCTGGTCGGCCTGGGCTTCTCTGCCGACCGGGCCGGCGTGCAGGCCCTGGCCGCGCAATCCTCCCTGGGCGAGGTCATGCTGCAACAACTCGAAGTACTCACCCAGTTGATGGACGCCTGCCAGAAGGTCAACGAGACCAACGGCCGGATCATCCAGTTGCAACAACACGCCACGGCCAATCAGATCAGAATCCTCATGGGTGGCGATTCTCCGTCGCTCTATGACAGCCGTGGCGCCACCTCGCCTATGGCCAAGGCCCGCGCCATCAGCCAAGTGTGATTATTTCTATCAAGGCACGGTACATACTGGCAAAATGCCGTTACTTGCGTGTGTCGTTTTTGCCTGGAGATTGATTACCCGTGTTCAATGCATCCGATGCTCCCCAGCCACCCAAGGTGCTCACCACGCCTTTGGAAATCGCAGCCAATCTGCGCCAATTGCTGGATAGCCACGATCCGCTGATCATTACCTTCCCTGAGCGCAGCCAGCGGTTCCAGAGCTACGTCGTGCATGTGGACCGTGACGCCAACACCGTGGCGCTGGACGAAATGATCCCTCGCGACGGTGAAAAGTACATCGAGAATGGCGAACCCTTCCGCATCGAAGGTTTCCATGATGGCGTGCGCATCGCCTGGGAATGCAACACCGCGACCACCATCACCGAGATCGATGGCCATCGCTGCTACCGTGCTCCCCTGCCAACCGAGATGACCTACCACCAGCGCCGCAACGCCTTCCGGGCCGCGCTCAAGCTGTCGCAACTGGTCGATATCGTGCTCGACGGTGAACGACTCAAGGGCAAGGGCGCCCTGCGCGGCAAATTGCTGGACATCTCCGCCACAGGCTGCAAGCTGCGTTTTGAAGGCAACATCGAAGAGCGCCTGCAACTGGGTGAGGTGTACGAGCGCTTCGCCGCCAGCAATCCGCTGGGCATGTCGCAGGCGATGGTAGAACTGCGTCACCTGCACTTCGAAGAGCGCCTGAACACCACCTTCGCTGGCGTGCGCTTCCACAACCTCAATGGCCAGATGCAGCGCAAGATCGAGAGCTTCGTCTACCAATTGCAGCGCGAGGCACGACGCTTCGACAAAGACGACTATTGAGTGTCGAACGCCCCATGAGAAACGCCACCTATCGGGTGGCGTTTTTCATTGCATTGCAGCCTGCTTGAAGACCAGTGCTCACACCGACTTGTCGACCTCGGCGTGGGGCACTCCCGTATCTTCCCGGGGCTTTTGCTCCTCGGCTTCGGTGTCTTCGGCCGCCACCGGCGCTTGCATCATATCCTGCACGGTCTGCTCATCGACCCGAGGGTCCAGCGCTGCCGACAAGGGCGAGCCCGCCGCTGGCATGGCCACGTGGCCCAGCGGCGCGTCCTGCACTTGATGCAGGCCGGTGACCGCCTTCGGCCGGATCCGCCACACCAGCACCAAGGCGAAGAACAGGAAGAAGGCATAGAGCATTTGCGGCCCCAGAACCTTCATCAGCACACCCGCCGCCAGCGGACCGATACAGGCCCCCACGCCGTAGGTCACCAGCAACATGGCCGTCAGCGAGACACGTCGCTCGCTTTCGACATGGTCGTTGGAAAACGCGACCGCCAGCGGGTACAGGCAGAACTGCAGCAGCGAAATCACAAAGCCGATGGCGAACAGCAACTCCAGCGGCACGCTGGGCAGCACCGCCAGCGGCAATGCAGCCAGCGCCAGACCGATCGAGACGCTACGGATCAGCACCGCACGATCGTAGCGGTCCGACAGCCAACCCAGCGGCCACTGCACCACCAACCCCGCAAAGATGCAGCTACCCATGAACAGACCGATCTGCTCGGTGGTAAGCCCCTGGTTGGCCGCATACAGCGGCGCCAGACCATAGAAGGAGCCTACGATCAGGCCCGAGCCCAGAACCGTGGACAACGACTGTGGTACCCGTTTGAGGAAGAACTTCGGCTCCATCGGCGCCGGGCGTAACGGTGCCGGGTGGATGCGCCGGGTCATTGCCACCGGCACCAGGCACAGGGCAAAGCACATGGCAACCAGCATCAGCAGTTCAGGGCCGAGCTCTGGATGCACCACCAGGATCAACTGGCCAAGCACCAGGCCCAGGTACGAGGCGATCATGTATCCGCTGAACACTGCCCCGCGGTGCTTCACATCGGCCTGCTCGTTGAGCCAGCTTTCAATGACCATGTACTGGCACATCATCCCGAGACCCACGATCATCCGCAGCCCTACCCACACTGGGAGCCAGCTGGTCATGCCGTGGCCGAGCACCGCCGCGCAGACGATGCCCGCGCACGTGGCGTAGGCGCGGATGTGCCCGACCCGGCCGATCAGCCGGTGGCCGACCTTGCCGCCCACGGCCAGGCCAAAATAGTTGGCTGCCATCAAGGCACCGACCCAAAGGCTGTCCACATGATCGGCGGCCAGGCGCAAGGCCAGATAGGTGCTGAGCAGGCCCGAGCCGATCAGCATCATCAAGGCAGCGAAATACAGCGACTGAAACGGCTTCCAGATGTTTCGCATACGTCCCGTCGGGCTCCCTGGTCAGGTGGCGTTGGCTTGCAGGCAAGCATAAAAGCAAATTCGCCGCAGCGCAGGCCCCCATTGGCTAAATAGCCGGCCAGGGGGCGTGTCCAGTGTCGGTTGTGTCGCGATCAGGCCTGTGCGGCCAGCACCCGTCGCTCCCAGGGCGTGATTTCGTCGAGGAAATCCGTCAGCTCCAAGGTCTTGGTTGCGACATAGCCATCGATGAATTCGTTCCCGAACATCTCCCGCGCCAATGCGCTGCGCTTGAGGCGCTCCAATGCGCCATGCAGGGTGCAAGGCAGGCTCAGGTGTTCCGGCACTTCGAACTCGCCCTGGATCGCGGTCGTAGGTTGCAGGCGCTGCTCGATGCCGTGCAGACCAGCGGCCAGGCTCGCAGCGATGGCCAGGTACGGGTTGGCGTCGGCCCCTGGTAGACGGTTCTCGACCCGTCGCGCCACGGGCGAACTGGCCGGAATGCGCAAGCCAGCGGCACGGTTGTCATGGGACCAGCAGGCATTGTTAGGCGAGGCGTACGGATGGCATAGGCGTTGGTACGAGTTGACGTTAGGCGCGAACAGCGCGGTGAAGTCAGCCATGCAGGCCTGCAGGCCGCCGATGAAGTGATGGAAGGTATCGGTCGGCTGCCCAGCCTCGTCGCTGAAGACGTTGCGGCCACTGTCGATGCGCACCAGGCTCTGGTGGATGTGCATCGAGCTGCCCGGTGTTCTGGCCAAGGGCTTGGCCATGCATACCACGGTCAGGCCATGCTTGAGTGCGACTTCCTTGAGCAGGTGCTTGAACAGGAAAGTCTGGTCGGCCAGCAGCAACGGATCGCCGTGAAGCAAATTGATCTCGAACTGGCTGACGCCCATCTCGTGCATGAAGGTGTCACGGGGCAAGCCTAGGGCGGCCATGCACTGATACACCTCGTTGAAAAATGGCCGCAGGCCATTGTTGGAGCTGACGCTGAACGCCGAGTGACCGAGCTCGCGACGGCCATCCTTGCCCACCGGCGGCAGGAACGGCTGGTGCGGATCGGTATTCGGCGCGAAGACGAAGAACTCCAGCTCCGTCGCGACCACCGGCGCCAGGCCAAGCGCGGCATAGCGCGCGATCACGGCCTTGAGCTGGCCCCGGGTGGAAAGTCCTGACGCCACGCCGTCGAGTTCGACCGCATCGCAAATGGCCAGCGCCCGCGGCTCGTCGCTCCAGGGCAGGCGATGGATCTGGGCAGGTTCGGCGACCAGAGCCAGGTCGCCATCATCGCTGCCGTAGAAACGGGCTGGCGGGTAACCGCCCATGATGCATTGCAGCAACACCCCCCGAGCCATCTGCAAGCGGCGCCCTTCCAGGAAGCCCTCGGCGGTCATCACCTTGCCGCGGGGTACACCATTGAGGTCGGGGGTGACGCATTCGATCTCGTCGATGCCGGTCAAACGTTCACAGAGAGAACGCGGGGCTTCGGTCGTCATGACGCTGTCCTTCTTGTTGTTTTTGCAGGCCGGGAATGGCGATAGGCACAACATAGGCGTCCGCTGTTGAAAATATCAAGCGGAGTGGGCAGCAGTGTGGAAATTTATTAACACCCGCAACGCGTCGTTGAACCCGCCACCGCCTTCGCGGGTAAACCCGCTCCCACAGATTTCCCGCACATCTGGGGGCCGACGCCGTGCCTGTGGGAGCGGGTTCACCCGCGAAAGCGTCGATGAAAGCCCCGCCCGCGTTCATGGGGCACTCAGCGCCCACACACAGCCTATTCACGCAAGGTCATGCCATTGGCCGGCAACGGCAGCGCGGTCTTGTAACGCACCTGCTTGAGGGCAAAACTCGAACGGATGTTGGCCACTCCGGGCAGGCGAGTCAGGTAGTCGAGGAAGCGCTCCAGCGCCTGAATGCTGGGCAACAGCACGCGCAGCAGGTAGTCCGGATCGCCCGTCATCAGGTAGCACTCCATCACCTCAGGCCGCTCGGCGATTTCCTCCTCGAAGCGGTGCAACGCCTGCTCCACCTGCTTCTCCAGGCTGACGTGGATGAACACATTGACGTCCAGCCCCAGCACCTCGGGTGCGAGCAACGTCACCTGCTGACGGATGACGCCCAGCTCTTCCATCGCCTTGACCCGGTTGAAACAGGGCGTAGGCGACAGGTTCACCGAGCGGGCCAGCTCTGCGTTGGTGATGCGGGCATTTTCCTGAAGGCTATTGAGAATGCCGATATCGGTGCGATCGAGTTTGCGCATGAGACAAATTCACCGGTTTTTTGTGTTTATGCGGAATGTTTATCTGCGCCGTCAGGCAAAGGCAATCAACTTGAGAGAAAAATTCTTCAGCGGTCCCCCTATGATGTAGTTAGCGCTGACCTACCAGTCACAAGCCGGTACTCAGCGGCGACCGCTTCAAAGCTCACAAAAACAACATTCGAGCGAGCGTAAAAAGCATGAACGAGTACGCCCCCCTGCGTCTGCATGTGCCCGAGCCTACCGGCCGGCCAGGCTGCCAGACCGATTTCTCCTACCTGCGTCTGAACGACGCCGGTCTAGTCCGTAAACCCCCGATCGATGTAGAGCCCGCCGACACTGCGGATCTGTCCTACAGCCTCATCCGTGTGCTGGACGAACAGGGCAATGCCGTCGGCCCATGGGCCGAAGACATCGACCCGCAGGTCCTGCGCCAAGGCATGCGCGCCATGCTCAAGACGCGGATCTTCGACAACCGCATGGTCGTTGCCCAGCGCCAGAAGAAGATGTCCTTCTACATGCAGAGCCTGGGCGAGGAAGCCATCGGCAGCGCCCAGGCGCTGGCCTTGCAATACACCGACATGTGCTTCCCGACCTACCGCCAGCAAAGCATCCTGATGGCCCGGGACGTGTCCTTGGTCGAGATGATCTGCCAGTTGCTGTCCAACGAGCGCGATCCGCTCAAGGGTCGCCAACTGCCGATCATGTACTCGGTGCGCGAGGCAGGTTTCTTCACCATCAGCGGCAACCTGGCCACCCAGTTCGTCCAGGCCGTCGGCTGGGCCATGGCCTCGGCCATCAAGGGCGATACCAAGATCGCCTCGGCCTGGATCGGCGACGGCGCCACGGCCGAGTCGGACTTCCACACCGCCCTGACCTTCGCCCACGTCTACCGTGCCCCGGTGATCCTCAACGTGGTCAACAACCAGTGGGCGATCTCGACCTTCCAGGCCATCGCTGGCGGTGAGTCCACCACCTTCGCAGGCCGTGGCGTGGGCTGCGGCATCGCCTCCCTGCGGGTCGACGGCAACGACTTCATCGCGGTCTACGCCGCCTCGCGCTGGGCCGCCGAACGTGCCCGCCGCGGCATGGGCCCGACCTTGATCGAATGGGTCACCTACCGCGCAGGTCCACACTCCACCTCGGACGATCCATCCAAGTACCGCCCGGCCGATGACTGGAGCCACTTCCCGCTGGGCGACCCGATCGCTCGCCTCAAGCAGCACCTGATCGCTACCGGCCACTGGTCCGAAGAAGAACACCAAGCCGTCACCGCCGAGCTCGAGGCCGAGGTCATCAAGGCGCAGAAAGAAGCCGAGCAGTACGGCACCCTGGGCAATGGCCACATTCCAAGCGCCGCCTCGATGTTCGAGGACGTGTACAAGGAAATGCCCGACCACCTGCGCCGCCAGCGCCAGGAACTGGGGGTCTGAGATGAACGATCACAACAACAGCATCCATCTGGAATCCGCCATGTCCACCACCACCATGACCATGATCCAGGCCCTGCGCTCGGCCATGGACATCATGCTCGAGCGCGACGACAACGTGGTGATCTACGGCCAGGACGTCGGTTACTTCGGCGGCGTGTTCCGTTGCACCGAAGGCCTGCAGAACAAATACGGCAAGTCCCGCGTGTTCGACGCCCCGATCTCCGAAAGCGGCATCGTCGGCACTGCCGTGGGCATGGGCGCCTACGGTCTGCGCCCGGTGGTGGAGATCCAGTTCGCCGACTACTTCTACCCCGCCTCCGACCAGATCGTTTCGGAGATGGCCCGCCTGCGCTATCGCTCGGCCGGCCAGTTCATCTCTCCACTGACCCTGCGTATGCCGTGCGGCGGTGGCATCTATGGCGGCCAGACCCACAGCCAGAGCCCTGAGGCGATGTTCACCCAGGTGTGCGGCCTGCGCACCGTGATGCCCTCCAACCCCTATGACGCCAAAGGCCTGCTGATCGCCTCGATCGAATGCGACGATCCGGTGATCTTCCTCGAGCCCAAGCGCCTGTACAACGGCCCGTTCGACGGCCACCACGACCGCCCGGTGACGCCGTGGTCCAAGCATCCGCAAAGTGCAGTGCCCGATGGTTACTACCAGGTACCGCTGGACAAGGCCGCCATCGCCCGTCCAGGTAACGATGTCACCGTACTGACCTATGGCACCACGGTATACGTGTCCCAAGTGGCCGCCGAAGAGACCGGCGTCGATGCCGAAGTCATCGACCTGCGCAGCCTGTGGCCGCTGGACCTGGAGACCATCGTCGAATCGGTGAAGAAGACCGGCCGCTGCGTGGTGGTCCACGAGGCGACCCGTACCTGCGGCTTCGGTGCCGAGCTGGTGTCGCTGGTGCAGGAGCACTGCTTCCATCACCTCGAAGCGCCGATCGAGCGCGTCACCGGTTGGGACACCCCCTATCCCCATGCACAGGAATGGGCCTACTTCCCAGGTCCTTCGCGGGTAGGTGCGGCATTGAAACGGGTCATGGAGGTCTGAATGGGCACGCACGTCATCAAGATGCCGGACATCGGCGAAGGCATCGCACAGGTCGAGTTGGTGGAGTGGTTCGTCAAGGTCGGCGATGTGATCGCCGAAGACCAGGTGGTGGCCGATGTCATGACCGACAAGGCCACCGTGGAGATCCCCTCGCCGGTCAGCGGCAAGGTATTGGCCCTGGGCGGCCAGCCCGGTGAGGTGATGGCGGTCGGCAGCGAGCTGATCCGCATCGAAGTCGAAGGCAGCGGCAACCACGTGGACGAACCCCACGCCAAGCCGGTCGAGGCCGTCGCGCCAGCCGCACCCGCCCCGGTCGCTGCCGAGCCCCGCCTCGAACCGCAGCCGGCCGCAAGCCCCGTGTCCAGCGCCAGCGTCGCCGCACCGATCGTGCCACGCCAGGCGGGCGACAAGCCCCTGGCCTCCCCGGCGGTGCGCAAACGCGCCCTGGATGCCGGTATCGAGCTGCGCTACGTGCATGGCAGCGGCCCGGCCGGGCGCATCCTGCACGAAGACCTCGACGCCTTCATCAGCAAACCGCACAGCGCGGCCGGCCAGGCGCCGAGTGGCTACGGCAAGCGCACCGACAGCGAGCAGATTCCGGTGATCGGTCTGCGCCGCAAGATCGCCCAGCGCATGCAGGACGCCAAGCGTCGCGTCGCGCACTTCAGCTATGTCGAGGAAATCGACGTCACGGCCCTCGAGGCCTTGCGCCAGCAACTGAACGCCAAGCACGGCCAAGACCGCGGCAAGCTGACCCTGCTGCCGTTCATCGTGCGCGCCATGGTCGTGGCCCTGCGCGACTTCCCGCAGATCAACGCCACCTATGACGACGAAGCCCAGGTCATCACCCGCCACGGCGCGGTGCACGTGGGTATCGCCACCCAAGGCGACAACGGCCTGATGGTGCCGGTGCTGCGCCATGCCGAAGCCGGCAGCCTGTGGAGCAACGCCAGCGAAATCGCTCGTCTGGCCAATGCCGCGCGCAGCAACAAGGCCAGCCGCGAGGAACTCTCCGGCTCGACCATCACCTTGACCAGCCTCGGCGCACTGGGCGGCATCGCCAGCACGCCGGTGGTCAACACGCCGGAAGTGGCCATCGTGGGCGTCAACCGCATGGTCGAACGGCCGGTCGTGGTCGATGGCCAGATCGTCGTGCGCAAGATGATGAACCTGTCCAGCTCCTTCGACCACCGGGTGGTCGATGGCATGGATGCCGCCTTGTTCATTCAGGCCGTGCGCGGCCTGCTGGAACAACCCGCCTGCCTGTTCGTGGAGTAAGCATGCAACCGATCCTCAACACGACCCTGCTGATCATCGGTGGCGGCCCTGGCGGCTACATCGCCGCTATTCGCGCCGGCCAACTGGGCATCCCTACGGTGCTGGTCGAAGGCCAGGCCCTGGGCGGCACTTGCCTGAACATCGGCTGCATTCCATCCAAGGCACTGATCCATGTGGCCGAGCAGTTCCACCAGGCCTGCCACCACGATGAACGATCGGCGCTGGGCATCAGCGTGTCCTCGCCGCGCCTGGACATCACCCGCAGCATCGCCTGGAAGGACGGCATCGTCGATCGCCTGACCTCCGGCGTTGCCGCCTTGCTCAAGAAGAACGGGGTCAAGGTGATCCATGGCTGGGCGAAGATCCTCGACGGCAAGAGCGTCGAGGTCGACGGCCAGAAGATCCAATGCGAGCACCTGCTGCTGGCAACCGGTTCCACCAGCGTGGAACTACCCATGCTGCCGCTGGGCGGCGCGGTGATTTCCTCCACCGAGGCCCTGGCCCCCAAAGCCCTGCCCCGTCATCTGGTGGTGGTCGGTGGTGGCTACATCGGCCTGGAGCTCGGCATTGCTTACCGCAAACTGGGCGTTCAGGTCAGCGTGGTGGAAGCGCGCGCGCGCATCCTGCCGACCTATGACGCCGAACTGACCCAGCCGGTGGCCGACTCGGTGAAGAAACTGGGCATCGCCCTGTACCTGGACCACAGCGTCGAAGGTTACGAAAACGGCTGCCTGCTGGCCAAGGACGGTCAAGGTGGGCAATTACGCCTGGAAGCCGACCAGGTGCTGGTCGCTGTAGGACGGCGCCCACGCACCCAAGGCTTCAACCTCGAGTCCCTGGACCTGAAGATGAACGGCGCGGCGGTGGCCATCGACGAGCGCTGCCAGACCAGCATGCGCAACGTCTGGGCCATCGGCGATGTGGCGGGCGAACCAATGCTGGCCCACCGGGCCATGGCCCAGGGCGAGATGGTCGCGGAAATCATCGCGGGCAAGGCGCGGCGCTTCGAGCCTAGCGCCATCGCAGCGGTGTGCTTCACCGACCCGGAAGTAGTGGTGGTCGGCAAGACGCCCGAGCAAGCCAGCCAGCAAGGCCTGGATTGCATCGTCGCGCAGTTCCCCTTCGCCGCCAACGGCCGGGCCATGACCCTGGAATCGAAAAGTGGCTTCGTGCGCGTGGTCGCCCGCCGTGACAACCACCTGATCCTCGGCTGGCAGGCCGTGGGCGTGGCGGTCTCGGAACTGTCCACCGCCTTTGCCCAATCCCTGGAAATGGGTGCCCGCCTGGAAGACATCGCCGGCACCATCCACGCCCACCCGACCCTGGGCGAGACGGTCCAGGAAGCGGCATTGCGGGCCCTGGGCCACGCACTGCATATCTGACACTGAAGCGGCGACAGCCGATTTGGCCCGCTGCGCCCCAGGCGCCGCGGGCATTTTTTTTGTCCTCAATCCCCGAGTTTCGCCGATCCCTGTAGGAGCGCACGACGCTCAAGAACAGGGGTGCCCCTCACTCGAAGATGGTGTTCTTGCCCGCCGCCTTGGCCCGGTACAGCGCCTGGTCGGCCCGCGCCAGCAAGCCGTGCTGGTCTTCATCGTCCTGCCAGCGCACCACGCCAAAACTCATGGTCAGGCGGCAATCGCCGATCGGCTCCATGTCGTCCAGCGCTTGGCGGATCTGCCTGGCCAGCTCCAGGGCCTGCTCCACCGGGGTCTGGGGTAAGACTGCGACAAACTCATCGCCTCCCCAGCGCGCCAGCAGGTCCTGCTTGCGCAGGCACACCCGGACGCGCTCCACCGCCTCGACCAGCGCTGCATCGCCTCGGGCATGGCCGTAGCGGTCGTTGATCGGCTTGAAATCGTCCACGTCCATGACGATCAGCGATAACGGCTGGCGGAAGCGCCGGGCACGCTCGCACTCCTGGCGTAGGGTCTTTTCCAGCCGATAGCGATTGGCGGTGCGGGTCAGGGCGTCGCGCTCAGCCAGCTCGAGATTCTCATCGAGCTGGCGCTGCAGCTGCTGATTGACCCAGGACAGCTCGCGGGTGCGCTCGGCGACCTGGGTTTCCAGCGACTGGTTCCTCTGCTGCAGCTCGATCACCAGGCGCTTGCCCGCGTCGATGTTGCGGTGGGCGCCGAGCATGCGCGCCACCGACCCATCCTCGTTGCGGGCGATTATGTGGCCGCTGTCCTCGATCCACAGGTAGCTGCCGTCCTGGCAGCGACAGCGGTATTCGATGCGATAGCGCTCGTTGCGCTGGTTGATGTATGCCTCGAAGTGGGCCATCACCCGCGGGTAGTCCTCCGGGTGGATCACGCTCTCCCAGGTCAGCACGGTGTTGGCCATCGAGTGGCTTTCGTACCCGAGCATGGCGTACCAGCCAGGGTTGCGGTAGACGTAGCCGGAGTTGGCATCCCAATCCCAGATACCGTCGCTGATCAGGTTGAACAAGGTATGCAGTTGCTGCTCACTGAAGCCGGCAGGCACCGGCCTGGACTGCTGACTCATGGACGCTCTCTCCTGGTGTCCAGCAACTGCGCCGCACTGGGCTGCTGACAGTCTTGTGGATTGCCGCCAAGCGGCAAACTCGTTCCTCTGGAGAGCAAGCTTAGCCGCAACCCCCCTTGGATCCAGATAGCCAGGACGGCCGTTTTCATGCCTTTTCAGGCCGTTGGCACAGGTCTTGCCCCTCCGGTGGCGTCATTGATTCGCAAGGAGCAAACCTGATGATCACTCTTAATGGCCTGGGCTGGCAGACTGCCGTTCAGCAGTACAACCGCGCCGGCGCCGATCAGCCATTGGCCGCCGTGCTGCCGATGCGCCTGCCCGTCGCCCCAGCCACAGCCACGCCACAGCAGAACGGCCAGAGCAGCACTTCGGGACAAAACGCCGAGGACGGACGCAAGGAGGCCTTCGCCAAGCTCATGGTGATGTTGCAGAACCCCGACGCCGCCGCGCGCCAGCAAGCCAGCGTCAACGAGCAGGACACCAGCGGTGCCCTGGAGGCATTCCGCGACTACATGGCCAAGTCACCGGAAGAGAAAATCAAGGAAAAGTACCTCGCCGAGCTGGGACTGACCGAGGAGGAATACAACGCCTTGCCGCCTGAGCAGAAGGAAAAGATCGACCAGCAGATCGCCCAGCGCATGCAAGAAGACGTGGAGCTCAAGACCCAGGCGAAGATGGCCGGACGCCAGGACGTGGAGCTGTAAGCGCGCAGCCACCTCCCACAAGGCTAGCGCTGCTCTTGTGGGAGCTGACCACGCCTGCGATGGGCCGCAACGCGGCCCCTGTCACCTCACGGTTCCTTCATCCCCGTCGTATCACCGACCAGCGACTCCGCCTTCAGCACAGGCCGTGGCGTGGTGCGCACCTCAGCCACCTGGCTCGCCGTCACCGACGCCGCCTGGTTACCCCAACTGCTGCGAATGAAGTTGACCACATCGGCCACCTCCTGGTCCTTCATACGCCAGGCGAAGCCCGGCATGGTGAAAGTCGATGGCGCAGTGGCCGTGGCCGGCAGGGTATAGCCGTCGAGCACGATGTGGATCAACGAGGTGGCATCAGCGCTCTGCAGCACCGGGTTGCCAGCCAACGCCGGGAACACCCGCGCGTAGCCCTTGCCGTCGGTGCGATGACAGGCAGCGCAGTTGTCCACGTAGAGGGCCGCGCCGGGCTTGGTATCGTCCCCTTTCCACAATGCCTCGGCGACCTGGCGATCCTCCTGGAATGGCTGGTCGTCCGGATTCACCGGCGGCAAGGACTTCAGGTAGCGGGCAATGGCCGTCAGGTCGGCCTCGGTCATGTACTGCATGCTGTGCTCGACCACATCGCTCATGCCACCGAACACCGCGGTACGCTCGTTTCGCCCGGTCTTGAGGAAGGCGACAATCTGCGCCTCGCTCCAACTGCCCAGGCCATCCTTGTGATCCCCTCGCAGGTTCTTGGCAATCCAGCCTTCCAGCGGTGCGCTGCCGGACAGGTAGGCGTCCCCACCGGCGGCATCCAGGGCTTTTTCCTGCATGGTCAAAGCCCGGGGGGTGTGGCAGGCGCCGCAGTGGCCCAGGCCTTCGACCAGGTAGGCGCCACGGGCCAGTACCGGGTCACGCCCTGCTGCGTCGAACGGTTTGACCTCGGGCGCGAACACGCCGCGCCAGAACGCCAGCGGCCAGCGCATGCTCAGCGGCCAGGGAATATCGCTCTCTTTGTTTGCCTGCTCCACTGGCTGCACGCCGCTCATGAAGTAGGCATACAGGGCCTTGATGTCGTCGTCGCTGACCCGCGCATAGGACGGATAGGGCATGGCCGGATACAACGTGCTGCCGTTCAGGCCGATGCCCTGGCGCACGGCACGCTCGAAGTCCTCGAGGCTGTAGTCGCCAATGCCGGTCGGGTCCGGGGTGATGTTGGTCGAATAGATCGTGCCGATGGGCGTCTGCATGGGCAGCCCACCGGCGAAGGGTTTGCCACCCTTGGCGGTGTGGCAGGCCACGCAATCCCCGGCCCGGGCAAGGTATTCGCCCTGCTTGACCAAGGCCGGGTCGCTCATGTCGGCGGCGTGCAACAGAGTGCTGGCGCCCAGGCTCAGGGCGGCGATCAGAATACGTTTCATGGTCGGCCTCCTATGCCTGCACCAGCGGGCCGGGGTTTTTCAGGTACTGCTCGCGAATCGCCCGCGCCGACCAGTACGTCAGCGCCGCTACCAGCCCGGTGGGGTTGTAGCCCAGCCCTTGTGGGAAGGCCGAAGCGCCTGGGACAAACACGTTGTGGACATCCCAGCTTTGCAGGTACCGATTGATCGCGCTGGTCTTCGGATCGGTGCCCATGATCGCCCCGCCATTCAAATGAGTGGTCTGGTACACCGTGGCGTCGAAATGCTGACCGAACGCCTTCATCGACGCAGTGATCGCCTTGGGCCCCATGGCCTCGGCGATCTTGCGCATGCGCTCGACCATGAAGCGGTTCATCTTCACGTCGTTGTCCTTCCAGTCGAAGGTCATGCGCAACAGCGGCTGGCCGTAGGCGTCCTTGTACACCGGGTCCAGATCCAGGTAGTTGTCGCGGTAGGACTGATGCGCACCATGGGCATCCATCGACAGCATGTGGCTGTAGCTATCGGCCACTGCGGCTTTCCAGGCGCTGCCCCATTTGGGCGTGCCCGGCGGCACCTTGGTACCGGAGATGGGTTTGGTCCCGGCCTGGTTGACCCAGAACGGCGAGCCGCCCACGAACCCTTCAGGGCCGTGGTCGAAGTTGTCGGCATTGAAATCGTCCACCGCCACGCCATTGCCCCCGGCGCCGATGAATGGGTTGGTGTGGTGGCTGTTCTTGTCGAAGAACGCCGTCACGGTGGAGAGGTTCTGGAAGGCGAAGTTGCGCCCCACGACGCCTTCATTGCGGATCGGATCGTAGGGCTTGCCGATGCCCGAGAGCAGCATCAGGCGCACATTGTTGAACTGGAACGCACCGAGGATCACCAGGTCTGCCGGTTGCTCCACTTCACGGCCCTGGGCATCGACGTAGGTCACGCCGGTGGCGAGGTTCTTCTCGGCATTGAGATTCACCCGCAGCACATGGGCATTGTTGCGCAGCTCGAAGTTCGGCACCTGGCGCAGGGCCGGCAGAATGTTCACGTTGGGCGATGCCTTGGAGTACATGTAGCAGGCGTAGCCACTGCAGAATCCGCAGAAGTTGCACGGCCCCATCTGCGCTCCGTAAGGGTTGGTGTAAGGCCCGGAGGTGTTGGCCGAGGGCAGGTTGTAAGGGTGGTAGCCCACTTCCCGGGCAGCCTTCTCGAACAGTTGCGCCGACACGGTGTTCTTCTGCGCCGGCAGCGGGAAGTCATCGGAGCGGTCCGCAGCGAACGGGTTGCCGCCTCTGTCACGGCCCACCACCTGGCCCTTGATCGACCAGGCGGTGCCGGAAGTGCCGAAGACCTTTTCGGCGAAATCGAAGTACGGCTCGAGCTCTTCGTAGCTGACGCCAAAGTCCTGGATGGTCATGCCCTCGGGGATGAAGGCCTTACCATAGCGCTCCTCGTAGTGGCTGCGCATGCGCAGTTCCATCGGGTCGACCCGAAAGTGCACGCCCGACCAGTGCAGCCCTGCCCCACCAGTGCCTGTGCCAGGCAGGAAAGCGCCAAACTGGCGGTACGGCACGGCAAGGTCGTTCACGCTGTGGCGCAAGGTCACGGTCTCGCGAGAGATGTCCATGAACAGTTTCTTGCGCGAGTTGTAGGTCAGCTCGTCCATGGTCTGCGGATAGACCCCGTCCGGGTAGGTGTCACGGGCAGGGCCTCGCTCCAGCGCCACCACCTGCAGACCTGCCTCGGTCAGCTCCTTGGCCATGATCGCGCCGGTCCAGCCGAACCCGACGATGACTGCATCGACTTTCTTCATCACTTGGGCCATCTCAACCTCGCTCGCCACTGATCGATACCGGTGGGAAGGGGTAACGCTCATCGCGCTCCACCCAATCCATGAAATCGGCGCGCGCGCCAGGGAAGCCGATCAGCTTCCAGCCGGCCAGCCCTTGGTTGCCACCGTGCAGTGGGTCACTGAAGAAGCCTTCGCGGGTATTGAGCCAGAGCATGGCGAAGAAGGTCACTGCCGGTACCGACGCAAGGGCTGCCTCGCCGCTGTCCAACGCCTCGAGGGCTTGCTGCTGTTGGGCCGGGCCCAGCTCGGTGAACGGTTTGCCCCATTGCGCCTGGCACCAGGCGTCGGTCTCCTGGATACCCAGGCGATAGATTTCCTGAGGGCTGAGCTTGAGCTGGTAGCCCAGTTCGGCCGGGGCATCCGGGCGGAAGGGCCCCTGCATGTACCAAAGGCCACCGCTGCCATAGCGGGTATTGAGCTGACGGTCGATGAACTCCGGCACGCCGGCTTCGACGGCGCCCGGGCCGAGTGCGTCGGATGGAATCAGCACGGCCACGGCGGCGCTGATGAAGGCCCACTCCTCGGCAGTGAAGAAGGTCGGCTGATAGGCACGCGCCCTGCCCTGTTCAGGGGCTGCGGCAGGTGAGGAATCGGATGCAGGTTTGGCGGTTTCAGCGAGCACCACGCCCCCCAAGCCGGTGCTGGCGAAGGTCGCCACCGGGATGAGCGTCAGGGATTTTCGCAAGAACTCGCGCCGCGCCGGTTGTGCGAAGGCAGGTTCGTCGTTGGACATGGCTCAGGTCTCTTCTTCAATAGGTCAATCAGGTCGTGCAAGGCATACGCTCCGTTGGTCGGGGCTGTTGTTTTGGGTAAAGCATAGACATCGGGGCTGTACCGACGCCCTCGCAGGCAAGCCTGCGAGGGGGCACCGCGGGATTACCCTGCCCGGCGCTCCCAGGCCTGGGGGTTGACCAGGTTCGCCGGACGCTCACCTGCCAATGCCGCGAGCAGGTTGTCCACCGCACAGCGCGCCATGGCTTCACGGGTCTCTTCGGTGGCCGAGCCGATGTGCGGGGTCACCACCAGGTTGTCCAGTTGCAACAGCGGCGAGTTCACCGGCAACGGCTCCTGCACGAAGACATCCAGCCCGGCACCGCGAATGCGCCGCTCACGCAAGGCCTGCAACACGGCAGGCTCGTCCAGCACGCGACCACGGGAGATGTTCACCAGGATCGCCGAAGGCTTCATCAAGGCCAGTTCAGGGGCACCGATGAGGTTCTCGGTTTGCGCGCTCAGGGGCACGCACAGGCAGACGAAATCCGACTCGGCCAACAAGGCCTGAAGACTGCGATGACGTGCCTCGTAGCGCGCCTCCACCTCGGGGCGCGGCTGGCGGGTGTGATACAGCACCTGCATGCCAAAACCGGCATGGGCCCGGCGCGCCAAGGCCTCGCCGATACGGCCCATGCCGATGATACCGAGGGTCTTGCCATGCACGTCGCAGCCAAACTGCGCAGGGCCTATCCCGGCGCGCCAGTGGCCGTCGCGGATCCAGCCGTCCAGCTCCACCACCCGCCGGGCACAGGCCAGCAACAGGGCGAAGCCGGTGTCGGCGGTGGTCTCGGTGAGCACGTCGGGGGTGTTGGTCAGCAAGACACCGCGCCGGTCCAGCTCACCGATGTCGTAGTTGTCCACACCCACCGAAACGCTGGAGACCACCTCCAGTTCTGGTGCCAGGTCGAGCAGTTCGCCGCCCAGGCGCAGGCTCGCACCCAGCAAGCCGTGGGCGCCTGGCAGTGCCGCGCGCAGACGGGCCAGGCCATCGGCCGCGGGCGCCTCGACCAGCGTCACCTCGGTATGGGCCTGCAGACGCTGCATGAGCTGGTCGGACAGGCGTTTGTAGAGGACGATGCGTTTCTTCATGGTCTGATCCTATTGACTGGGCGCCAGGTGCGGGCGCTGCACCTGTTGCGAAGGGTTGAGAACGGCGGTCAGGGCCACAGCCACCAACAGTGCGCCGCACATGAACAGGTAGGAGGCACCAGGGCCACCCGTGGCGCCGTTGAGGTAGCCCACCAGCCACGAGCCGGAGAACGAGCCCAAGGCCCCCATGCTGTTGATCAGGGCCATGGCACCGCCGGCGACATTGCGCGGCAGCAGTTCCGGGACGATGGCGAAGAACGGGCCATAGGGGGCGTACATGCAGGCACCGGCAATCACCAGCAACGTGTAGGACCACCAGAAGTGCTCAGTGCCCAGAACGTAGGAGCCATAGAACGCCAATGCAGCTATCAGCAATGGCGGCCAGACGAAGCGTTTGCGCTTTTGCATCCGGTCCGAGGCCCAGGACACGCCCAGCATGGCCAGCACCGCCCCCAGGTAGGGCACTGCCGACAGCCAACCCGCAGTGACGATGTCCAGCGCAGCTGCCTGCTTGAGAATCGACGGCAGCCAGAGCACGAAGCCATAGACCCCGATGCTCCAGCAGAAGTATTGCAACGACAGGATAATCACCTTGGGAGAACGGAAGGCTTCGCGGTAGTTCTTCACCGGCTTGATGCCCTGTTGCTCGGCGGCCAGGGCCTCGCGCAGCGCTGCCTTGTCTTGCGCGGCCAGCCACTTGGCCTGTTCTGGGCGGTCATCCACCAAGCGCCACCAGATGAAGGCCCAGAGTACGGCGGGCAACCCTTCGATGATGAACATCCAGCGCCAGTCGAAGTGCTTGACCAGGTAACCGGAAACCACGGACATCCAGAGGATGGTCACCGGGTTGCCGAGGATCAGGAAGGTATTGGCCCGCGAGCGCTCGGCCCGGGTGAACCAGTGGCACAGGTAGATCAGCATGGCCGGCATCACCGCCGCTTCGACCACCCCCAACAGAAAGCGGATGCCGATCAGCAGGTAGACGTCCTGAACCATGCCCGTGAGCGTCGCCAGCCCACCCCAGAGGATCAGGCTGACGAAGATGAGTTTCTTCACGCTGCGCTTTTCGGCATAGATGGCGCCGGGAACCTGGAAGAAGAAATAACCGAGGAAGAACAGCGCCCCCAGCAACGACGACAGGGCCGGGGTGATGTGCAAGTCATCGGCCATGCCTGAGGCCGCCGCGAAACCGTAGTTGGCGCGGTCGAGGTAGGCGAGGCTGTAGGTGATGAAGACGATCGGCATGATGTACCACCAACGCCGTGGAGCAATTCGGTCGATCTGCATGGTGTGTCTCCTGAGCTTTTTGTTCTTGTTGCAACAGGTGCCGGCCAGGCCGGCAGATTCGGTCGTCATGCGCTCGCGCGCGTCTCGAAATGGTCCAGCTCGAAGCGTTGCGGCAGCCCTTCCATATCCCCGCGCGATTGCACAGCCCGGCTGCCACACCAATTGCCGCGCGTCACGGCGTGGCGAAGGTCGTGGCCTTCGAGCAAGGCGCTGATCACGCCGACGGCAAAGGCATCGCCCGCCCCCACCGTATCCACCACCTGGGCCACCGGATGCGGCGCTACCATGCCCTCGGCGCCCTGGGCATCGCGGTAGTACGCGCCTTGTGCCCCAAGCTTGATCGCCACCCGCTGCACACCCTGCTCCAAGTAGAAACCGGCGATGGCCTCGGGTGATTGCCTGCCGGTCAGCAGACGCCCCTCCTCCAGGCCCGGTAGCACCCAGTCGGCCTTGATCGCCAGGGCATTGATCTCCTGCACCATGGTCTGCGGGTTCGGCCACAGCGACGGGCGTAGGTTCGGGTCGAAGGACACACTCCGCCCACAGGCACGCATGGCATCCAGCAAGCTGTGGGAAAGTTCACGGCAAGATGCCGACAAGGCTGGTGGGATACCCGTGGCATGGAGGTGTCGCGCTTTGAGCAGGCTTGGCCGTAGCACAGCGGGTGACAGGTGACTGGCCGCAGAGCCACGACGGAAATACTCCACCTGCGGATCTCGCCCGTCGTCGCAGCGGGCCTTGAGTTGAAAACCTGTCGGATGTTCAGGGTCGATTTCGACGCCGTCACAGCTCAGCCCCTCACGGCGCAGGCTGGCGAGCACGAAGGCGCCGAGAGAGTCGGCGCCCACCCGGCTTAGCCAGTTCACCTGCAAACCCAGGCGGGCCAGGCCGATGGCCACATTGCTGTCAGCCCCGGCGATACGCTTGGCAAATCCCTCGACCTGGGCCAGCTCGCCACACTGCTCGGCCACGAACATGGCCATGGTTTCGCCGAAGCAGAGCACGTCTTGCTCAGCCATGGCACACCTCCGCCTCGAGTCCGGCCAGTTGCACGACCTGCTCACGCGTGAACGCCAACAAATCGTCACTCACCAGGGGGTACTCGATAGCACGCGGCACGCCCGGGGCAAAGCAGGCCATCAGCTCACGCCAATGGGCCAGATCGCTCGCTTGCGGAGGGATCGCCGCCCTGCGGCCATCGGTGCGGCGCTCCACGGCCTTGCAATGCACGTAACGCACCCAGGGCCCCAAGGCCCGCGCCGCCTGCAGAGGGGACTCGTCCTGCCAGTACCAGTTACCAATGTCGAAGGTCATGCCAGGCGCCAGGCCTAGGTTCGCAGCTCGCTGAAAGAAGCCCAGCAAAGGTTGCAGACGCCCGCCTTGAACGGTCTGGTCGTTCTCCACGTACAGGGCTGTCCCCTGCCCCAGCAATGGACGCAAGGCCTGGAGGTCGCAACTCTCGCGATAGTGGCCGAGAGAGACCTTCAAGGCTACAGCGCCAACCTCGCTGGCCAATTGCAGCCGTCCCGCCACTTGCGGCTCCAAACTGCCATCCTCGCGCCACAGTTCCAGCGGTGTGGAGAACAAGCTTTCCAGGCCCAGCGCCGTACTGGCACTGGCAAGTTCGGCGGCGTCAGGCCATGCCTCGAACAACTCCTCGCGCCACTCCACGCGACACGCACCGGCCGCAGCCAGCAGGGGGAGGTAAGCGAGCTGACCATGGTGGCGTACGGTATCGGCGCCGAAGCTCGACAGGCTGATGGAAACAGGGTTCGCGTGCATCGTTGTAGTCCTTGTTCTTGTCGAATGAAACCGGTTTCATTTCCAGGTAAAAAACAGCGCGACACGCAGGCCGCGCTGTTTTTCAATCAATGGGTCGGCTGGAACCTCGAACGATGAGTTCAGCGCGAAGGTCCAGGCGCCGGGCGGGTAATCGACTGCCTTGCATGCGCTCCAGCAGGCACTGGAACGCGGCTGCGCCGATACGCTCGGTGGGTTGGGCCAGGGCAGTGATGCCGCCTCCAACCAACGGGTACCAGTCCAGATCATCGAGGGCGACCAGGCCCAGATTGTGGAACGGATGCTCGGCCCGTCGGTGCAGATGCCGCATGACTTCAAGGGTAGCCACCCCGTTGCAGCTGAACAGCGCCTGTGGGCCATGGCCTGCGCCCGCCAGAAACCCTGCCAACTGCTCCGGCAAGCGACTGCTCACTTCCAGGACCTGCCCGCGCAAGCCGGGCCTGCGTGCGATGGACGCCAGGAAGGCAGACACCCGCTCCTGGCGCGAACTGGTGCCATCGAGGGGTTCGGTGACCGCCATGATGTCGCGATAACCCTGCCGCTGCAGGTGCTCCAACGCTTGTTCGACGGCGTCGGCGTTGTCCAGCCCCACCAGGTCAGTCTGCAGCTCGGCCAGTTGCCGGTCCACCAATACCATCGGCAGTTCACGGCCCAAGCTGGCCAACTCGCCCGCATGGTGGCCAAGGGTGTTCACGATCAGGCCATCGACGTTATATGACTGCAGCGCCTGCAAGTGCAGGCACTCCTGTTCGTCATCGCAGTCGGTGTTGCACACCACCAGGCTGTAGCCATGCTGGCGGCAAGCCAGTTCGACGCCATGCATTACCGCCACGGAATAAGGGTTGCGGATATCGGCCAGCAGCATGCCGATCAGACCGGTACGGCCCCGCTTGAGCGCACTGGCCATGCGGTTGGGGCGATAACCGAGCCGCTCGATCACCGCCTCGATACGCTGGGCAGTGGCATCGGCGAGCAATTGCCGGTCGCCGCCGATGTAGCGCGAAACCGTGGCCTTGGAAACGCCGGCAGCCTGGGCTACCTCGCTGATGGTGACCCGCCCACGGGCAGGCGCATGCATCTTGTTCACCCTATGACCTTCTTGTCTGTACTTATGGGTAGGGTCATGAAAACGGTTTCAATAAATCAGGGATAAGGAATTCCGTCAATCGAAAATCCCAAGGGGGACTGATTGCTTGAGGATCGGTGATCAGAAACGGAGGACGAAAAGGTAATGGGCATTACCGGAAGATGGCGTCCCCGGCAGGAATCGAACCTGCATCAAGGCCTTAGGAGGGCCCCGTTCTATCCATTAAACTACGAGGACGGATAGCTGGACTCCCACTCGGGGGAGCTCCATTTAAGACGCTTCGCAGCAGCCAGTCTGGTGCGCGAAGGCGGCGAGCATCTTAACCAGCGCTCAACCGTTTGTCATGCCTGAATCGGCTTTTTAGCCGTAGCCCTTTTCAGCAACGAAAGGCTGACAGGCCCTCAGGATCGCCCCCTCCAAGCCGACCACGCTAGAGCGCCGGCTGCGCGATCACGCCCTCATCGACCAACAAGCGCAGCAAGGCCTCGACGGTATTGGCCAAGGACGTCGAGTTGTCCAGCACGTGCACGTCAGGGTCATCACCGGCCTGCAACAAGGCATTGCGCGCCAGACGCTGCTCGACCTGTTCAACTGACTCCCGCCCTCTGGCCAGCAGACGCTCACGCAGCACCTGGGGCGCCACTTCCAGGCGAATGGCCAGCAGGTGTGGATACCGCCGACGCGCTTCTGGCAGATACCCCCGGGATCCATTGACCAGGACATGGCGACCACTGGACAGCCATTCATTCACCTGCACCGGAATCCCGTATTGCAGGCTGTTGGCCTGCCAATGCATGGCAAACGCCCCATCTTCGCGCATCTGCTCGAACACCTCGGGGCTGACGCCATGGGCCGCCTCCCCCCTGGACTCGGCTGATCGGGTGATGACGCGCCTGGCGACTTCGACGCCGTTTTCCAGTAATAACGCCCGGGCAGCATCAATAAGGGAATCTTTTCCCGAACCAGACGGTCCTATCAGAAATATCAGGCGACCTCCCAGCCGGGATGTACCGCTTGCATCATGTCGCATAGCCACTATGCTCAAACGAGGGAACCTGCGTATTTTAAGGATTTTCTATGACCATTGCTGATTTTTGACAGATTTTGGCGGCAAAAAACTGACAGCCGCGCGCGTCGAAAAAAGCAAAACTTTTCAAACCAGTACTCATTTCTGATAATTGGTACTGGCAAAAAGCCTTTATTCGGATCACTATTTGTCACAGAATTGACGCCAATGAAACGGCGGTCATAGGGCAAGATGAGCACCCAGATTGAGAACACGGTTGAACATTTTGTCACCGCCACGGTCGTAGCCACCACCGTGCGGCCAATTTGAGAACCGCTTCCCCTGAACTAGAAAAACCGGTCAATGTATATGCGCCCAATGAAACAGGCTATCTATTCAAGCCGCACCGCTGACAAGTTCGTCGTCCGCCTGCCAGACGGAATGCGTGAGCGCATTGCCGAGGTAGCGCGCAACCACCACCGCAGCATGAACTCCGAGATCATCGCACGCCTGGAACAAAGCCTTATCCAGGAAGGTGCGCTGGGTGACGAGCTGAGCATGCGCCTGGACAGCCCCGAGCTGAGCCTGCATGAGCGAGAGCTGCTGCAACGCTTCCGCCAACTCTCCCACCGCCAGCAGAACGCGCTGGTCGCCCTCATCGCTCACGATGTGGAAATGGCTGCAGACGCTTCCTGAGTTTTTGCACCACCCATGAAAAAGCCAGCTCAACGCTGGCTTTTTTATTCCCGATGTAGCCGGCTGCTCAGAGCAGGAACAAGGTGGCCAACCCCAGGAAGATGAAGAAACCACCACTGTCGGTCACGGCAGTGATCATGACGCTCGACCCCATCGCCGGGTCGCGCCCCAGGCGGGTCAGGGTCATCGGAATCAGCACCCCCATCAACGCAGCCAGCAACAGGTTCAGCGTCATCGCGCCGGTCATCACCAACCCCAGCGACCAACTGCCATAGAGCCAGAAGGCCACTGCACCTATCACCCCACCCCAGATCAAGCCATTGAGCAGCGAAACCGCCAGCTCCTTGCGCATCAGGCGGCCGGTGTTACCCGGCGAGACTTGGTCCAGTGCCATGGCACGTACGATCATGGTGATCGTCTGGTTACCAGAGTTGCCACCGATACCCGCAACGATCGGCATCAAGGCGGCAAGTGCGACCAACTTCTCGATGGAACCTTCGAACAGGCCAATAACCCGCGAAGCCACGAAGGCGGTGATCAGGTTAATGGCCAGCCATGCCCAGCGGTTGCGCAGCGAACGCCAGACCGAGGCGAAGATGTCTTCTTCTTCGCGCAGACCCGCCATGTTGAGCACTTCGCTCTCACTCTCCTCGCGGATGAGGTCGACCATTTCATCGATGGTCAGACGACCGATCAAACGGTCACTTTTGTCTACCACCGGCGCGGAAATCAAGTCGTACCGTTCGAAGGCCTGGGCGGCGTCATAGGCATCTTCCTCGGGATGGAAGGTCACCGGGTCATTGGCCATGACCTCCGCGACTTTCTTTTCAGGGTCGTTGACCAACAGGCGCTTGATCGGCAGCACGCCCTTGAGGATACCGTCGTAGTCGACCACGAACAGTTTGTCGGTATGGCCAGGCAGCTCCTTGAGCCGGCGCAGATAACGCAACACCACTTCCAGGCTGACGTCTTCGCGGATGGTCACCATCTCAAAGTCCATCAGCGCACCGACCTGCTCCTCGTCGTAGCTCAGGGCCGAGCGTACGCGCTCACGCTGCTGAGCATCGAGGCTCTCCATCAGCTCGTGGACAACATCTCGCGGCAACTCCGGCGCCAGGTCGGCCAGTTCGTCCGCATCCATCTCCTTGGCGGCTGCGAGCAGCTCGTGATCGTCCATGTCGGCGATCAAGGTCTGGCGTACGGCGTCGGAGACTTCGAGCAAGATGTCGCCGTCACGCTCAGAGCGCACCAGCTGCCATACCGTCAGACGGTCTTCCAGCGGAAGAGCTTCAAGAATATAGGCGATGTCGGCGGGGTGCAGATCGTCAAGCTTGCGCTGCAGCTCGACCAGGTTCTGACGGTGGACAAGGTTTTCCACCAGATCGTGGTGGTGACCTTCCTGACGGTGCGTCAGGTCCTCGACCACCCGTTGGCGCTGCAACAGTTCGATCACCTGGGCCAGGCGATCCTGCAGGCTCTCTTGGGCTTTCTTTACTTCTACTTCGGTCATAGGCGAACTCCACTCCCAGCAGCGGAGCACGCCGGGAGAATCAATCGGTCAGATCTAGCTTGGTAAATCGTGTTATCGAGTAACTACTGGGTAAGTCCATGGTGGTATTCCACTAGCCCCGGCGGGGCTGACGGGCGCAATCATACACTGCATCAGCTGTCAGATCGCTTAAAATTTTGGCCAGAACAATCGTTTGCGCGGTAAAGCTACGACAACGCTCGAAACCAACAGTGCGACGGCGGCAAAAAAGAAAAAAGCACATACGACAGAATGTGTCAGACCTGTGCAACACCTGTTCTTGAGGGCATCGCACCTGAAATGAGCTTAGTTCGACATTGCTGACAATTCAGCGACACGGAAAAACAAAAAGCCCGCTCTAATCGAGCGGGCTTCTTGATGTGTGGCGGACTCAGGAGGATTCGAACCTCCGACCGCTCGGTTCGTAGCCGAGTACTCTATCCAGCTGAGCTATGAGTCCGTAGGGTGGTATTTTTTGACCAGATTACCACTGGTTTCTGAAGCTGCCTTGACTGGCAAAACCGCCTCAAAAGTGGCGGACTCAGGAGGATTCGAACCTCCGACCGCTCGGTTCGTAGCCGAGTACTC
>NZ_JBEGDO010000030.1:0-65529 GCF_051913525.1 Pseudomonas sp. PKS
CCCCCCCCCCCCCCCCCCCCCCCCCCCCCCCCCCCCCCCCCCCCCCCCCCCCCGGTCCCACTGTTTCAGCACCGTCTCACCCCGTCTCAATGTGCAACAGCATAGTCCCTGGCACTCAACCTTGATCGCGCACCAAACCCTTGTCATTCAAGGCCATTGCCACACCCGCCTCGCCTTGGCACGGCCATTGCGCAGGTGCCTGCACACTCCAATGACAAGAGGCACCGAACTATGCATTGCGAACTGCCCCTCCTCCCTGCCACCCGTGCGTTTCTCGAGCGCAAGCTGAAGATGCGCATCGGCGCCGATTGGCAGGACGCCGCCAGTGGCCGGACCATGAGTTTTCGTAACCCGGCCACTGGCGAGGTACTGGGAGAAGTGCCCTCGGCCGACCCGCAGGATGTGGACCGCGCAGTCAGCGCCGCGCGCCAGGCCTTCGACGACTCGCCCTGGAGCCGCCTGCGCCCACGCGAGCGGCAGAACCTGCTGTGGCGCCTGGCCGACCTGATGGAACGTGACGCCCAGGTACTGGCCGAGCTCGAGTGCCTGAACAACGGCAAGAGCGCTGCCGTGGCCCAGGTGATGGACGTGCAACTGGCCATCGATTTTCTGCGCTACATGGCCGGTTGGGCGACCAAGATCGAAGGCAGCACGGTCGAGCCGTCCCTGCCATTGATGCCGAACGAGCAGTTCCACGGGTTCATCCGCCGCGAGGCGGTGGGCGTGGTCGGCGCCATCGTGGCCTGGAACTTCCCGCTGCTGCTGGCCTGCTGGAAGCTCGGCCCGGCCCTGGCGACCGGTTGCACCCTGGTGCTCAAGCCCGCCGACGAAACCCCGCTGACCGCGCTGAAGCTGGCCGAACTGGTGGAGGAAGCAGGCTATCCGGCCGGGGTCTTCAACGTAGTCACCGGCACCGGCCTTAACGCTGGCGCCGCCCTCAGCAGCCACCCCGGGGTGGACAAGCTGACCTTCACTGGCTCCACCGAAGTCGGCAAACAGATCGGCAAGGCGGCCATGGACAACATGACCCGGGTCACCCTGGAGCTAGGCGGCAAATCGCCGACCATCGTCATGCCTGACGCCAACCTGCAGGAGGCCGCCGCCGGCGCCGCCACGGCGATCTTCTTCAACCAGGGCCAGGTGTGCTGCGCCGGCTCGCGCCTGTATGTGCATCGCAAGCACTTCGACAATGTGGTCGCCGACATCGCCGGCATTGCCAATGGCATGAAACTGGGCAATGGCCTGGACCCGTCGGTGCAGATGGGCCCGCTGATCTCGGCCAAGCAACAGGACCGGGTCACCGGCTACATCGAGCTCGGACGTGAACTGGGCGCCACCATCGCCTGCGGCGGCGAGGGCTTCGGGCCGGGCTACTTCGTCAAGCCGACGGTGATCGTCGATGTCGACCAACGCCATCGCCTGGTGCAGGAAGAGATCTTCGGGCCCGTGCTGGTGGCCATGCCCTTCGACGACATCGACGAAGTGGTGCGCCTGGCCAACGACAACCCCTACGGGCTGGGTGCGAGCATCTGGTCCAACGACCTGGGCGCGGTGCACCGGATGATTCCGCGCATCAAGTCCGGCTCGGTGTGGGTCAACTGCCACAGCGCCCTGGACCCGTCCCTGCCCTTCGGCGGCTACAAGCTCTCCGGGGTCGGTCGCGAGATGGGAGCCAATGCCATCGAGCACTACACCGAGCTCAAGTCGGTGCTGATCAAACTCTGACCCGCGCGCGGTTGCGGCCGGTTCGCGGGTAAATCCGCTCCCACAGGGTTTGCGTGAGTCACGCGAACAGGCCGCAACAGACAACACACAAAACAAAAACAAACATGGAGCACACCATGAGGCACACACTCGCCTGCACATTGGCCCTGCTG
Organism: Pseudomonas sp. PKS; assembly: GCF_051913525.1. Classification (NCBI taxonomy): domain Bacteria; kingdom Pseudomonadati; phylum Pseudomonadota; class Gammaproteobacteria; order Pseudomonadales; family Pseudomonadaceae; genus Pseudomonas; species Pseudomonas sp. PKS. The sequence goes on from NZ_JBEGDO010000030.1 coordinate 1,878, forward strand.
GCCGCCGCCCCCCTGACCCAGGCCCACGAACTCTACAACCAGGACGGCACCGTCCTGAACGCCGACCTCGAGGCGCTGTTCGGTATCTTCCACAGTGATGAAAGCTTCAACCAGGCCGGCAACCGCCAGCCGGGCAGCAGCGCCTGGCGCGAGGGCTACGTCAAGTATGGGCTCAGCGGGAGCCAGGCGCTGGCCGGCACCGGCACGCTGTATGGTGCCTTCAGCCTGCTCAGTTCCGCGACCTGGGGCGATGGCGATGCTGCCGGGTTGTCCGTGGGCGATGAGCGCCGCACCGCCGTCGAAGACGCCTACCTGGGCTGGCGCTCGGGCACCCTGTTCCCGGTCTTGGGCGAAGATGGCATCGATGTCTCCGGCGGACGCCAGGTGGTGAAATTGGGCGATGGTTTCCTGATCCAGGGCGACCCGGTCAATCTCGGCAACGTCGATCTAGGCGCCAACTTCGACCGCGGTGGCGCGTATTACCTGGCCGCGCGCAAGGCCTTCGACCGTACCGCCGTGCTGCGCCTGGGCGGCAGCCAGGGTTGGCGAGGCGATCTGATGTGGCTCAAGTCCGACAACCACTACCAGGCGGACACCTCCCTGGCCGTGACCAACCTGGAGCATGTCGCCGACGCAGGCACCCTTGGCGTGAGCTGGATCCGTGGGCTGGACGTCGACCATCGCTACGCCCAGATCATGGGCCTGGAGCACCGCGACGGCATGGACACCTATAGCCTGCGCGGGCGCGGCAGCCTGGGTGTGAAAGACCTGGAGCTGGCAGCGGAATACGTCACCCAGGACCGCACCGGCGGGCGCGAGGACGCCTGGTACCTGGAGGGCAACTGGACCTTCTCCGCCGTGCCTTGGTCCCCAACGGCCACCTACCGCTACAGCCGCTTCTCCGAGGACTTCGACCCACTGTTCTATGGCGCCAGCCGCGGCTATGGCACCTGGTTCCAGGGCGAGGTGGCGGCCAACTATGCCGGGCCGTTCAACAGCAACACCCGGGTGCATCACCTGGGGCTCAAGGCCAAGCCACGGGACAACCTGACCCTGGGCGCGCTGTACTTCGACTTCGACACCCTGGACACCGACCAGGGCAATCTGGGCGGTCGCGAACTGGACCTGTACGTGGAGTGGATGGTCAATGACCACCTCTTGATCAGCCCTCTGGTTGGGTTCTACAAACCTGAGCGCAGTGCCAGTGACGGCGGTGTACAGCTGGGTGGGCGAGATACCGGAACCTACCTGCAACTGCTGGTCGGGACCTTCTTCTAGCCTTTTGAGCTGCTGTGCAGCCCATTGCAGGCTTCGCCACCTCCCACCGGGTTTGCGCAACGGTTGGGAATGTGGGAGCTGGCGACGCCTGCGATGGGCCTCAACGCGGCCCCTGCGATCTCACCGATACCCCTGCTCGGCCAACCACCGCCGCACCATCCCCTGCTGCTCCATAGCCGTCCCGCCCAGGACCGACTGCAACGCCTCGCCCGCCTGCACGGCCCGCACCACCGGTGCAAGTTCGACCCCCTGCACGTGCCAGATCCCCAACGGCTGATCCCGGGTCAGGACCACCTCGACCTCCTCCACCAGACCGTCGCGCAGCACCGGTCGGCGCGCCACCTGCACAGCCTGCCAGTCCGCCTCAGCGTGCATCGGCTGGACGTCTGGCCACGCGCGGCGGCGGGCCCAGAACGGCTGCTCGGCCCGGCCCTGTTCCTGGGCATAGAAGTCCCGCCCGATACGGGCAAAGCGCAGGAACAATTGCTCGACCCGCGCTTGGTGGAACTGCCGCGCCAAGACGGCGCGCTCGGGCCGGCGCAACAAGGTGTTGATCACCGCCGGTGCCTGCAACGCCGACGACAGCGACTGGAAGATGCCATTGCCCGACAGTGGGTCCACGGCCATGGCCGCATCCCCCACCCGGATCCAGTCACTGCCCACGCACTCGCCCGCCAGGATCGCCGTGCTGCTACGGGCATGCACCTGGCAGGGCAGCAGCGCCTGCTCATCGAAAAACTGTGCCACCAGCGCTGACTGCCGACGCCGTGCGGCACAGTACGCCGGCAGCGCTGCCTTGCCCGGCAGGCTCGCCGCGCCGGCATCGAGCGTGATCTGCCAGTAGCACTGCCCGTCGGCCAGGCGCGCCATCCAGGCCCAGCCGTCGCCCAGGCTCTGCACCGCCGATGCCGGCTCCCCAGGCGGCCCCTGCCAGCGGTTGAGCAGGCTGACGGTTTCCGGGCCGCGTGATCGGTCAGCCGCCAGCGGTGCCTGGCGGCCACGGGCCTCCACCAGAAAATCGGCCTGCAATACCTGGCCGTCCTCCAGCCGCACCTGGTGCCCGTCCTCGTGCAGGAGGTCGCGCACCCGGCCTTCGACCACGGTCACGCCTGCCCGCAGCAGATCGACACGCAAGGCACGGTCGAACGCTGGGCGATCGAGCAGGTATTCCTGATTCAGTCGCAGATGCTCGCCATTCCAGAGCACTTGGCGCTTCGCCAGGCTCATCGCCTCGCCCAGCGCCCTGCCCAGACCGGCATGGCGCAGCCCCTCCAGCACCCGCTCGGAGACACCCTCGACCGCAGCGAAACGACGCCAGTCCGAGACGACCGTGACGGGGTAGCCGAGACGCCGAAGGCCCAGGGCCGTGGCCGCGCCCGCAGGGCCTGCGCCCAGTACGAGGATGCGCGGGTCAGCCATTGTAGGCGCCTCTGCGCTCAGGGCCGGTGAAAGCGGCAGTGTCGCGCAGGTGCGCCAGCAACCGCGGATGATCCATGTCCGGGTGTTGCTCCAGCAGGCGCGCTATCCGCCCGCTCAAGGCCGCGCAGGCCAGGCTCGCACCGGCCATGCCCTGCCCGCCGACATAACCGCCAAGGTCGGCCTGGCCGCTGCCCAGCCAGGACCACTGCCCCGGCGCGCAGCGCGCATCGCCGGTGATCCGCAGCACGCCGGGATAGCTGGCCGGATACACCGGCCCACCCCGGGCGGGGCTTGAGGCGCACAGCAGCACGCCAGCCGCCTGTGCCTCCGCGCAGGCCTGGCGCAGCACAGGCCGGTCCTGATGCAGGCCGAGGCTCAGGTTGACCAAGGTGGCGCCCTCTTCCACCAGCCAGAGCAATGCCCCGGCGACCTGCAGGGCGCTGGTGCTCCACTGCCGATCGAAGACCTGGGCCATCAGCATCGGCAACTGGCCGGCCTCCGATTGCAGGCGGGCCAACACCGCACTGCCATGCCCCAGGTGGTCGGGCACCGGCTCTCCTTCGCACAGCACACCTTCTTCGAGCCGAAAGCGCCGTGCCGCCACCAATGTCGCGGCCTGCTCGGGCGAGCAGCCGCTGTCGATCACGCCGATACGCGGCTCACGTGTCATGACCGGTGACCTCCTGGGGCCTGACCCGCAGCTCGCCATCGTGCAACTGCAGGTGCAGGTCGGCGTCGGCAAGGGTCGAGGCACGGTGGCTGATCAAAATGCGGGTGCGGCCGGCGAACAGTTGGTCGATGGCCGCGATGACATCACGCTCGGTGGCTTCATCCACCGCCGAGGTGGCCTCGTCGAGCACCAGGATCGCAGGGTCCTGCAGCAGCGCGCGGGCAATGGCGATGCGTTGCTTCTGTCCGCCGGACAGCTGCTGGCCACGCTCGCCGAGCAGGCCGTCCAGGCCCAGTGGCAGGCTTTGCACCAGGCTCTGGAGCTGGGTCAGGCGTACCACGCGTTCAAGATCGGCCAGGCTGGCCTCGGGCGTGCTGTAGGCCAAGTTCTGCGCCAAGGTGCCACGAAACAACACGATGTCCTGGCTGACCACGGCGATGCGCCGGCGTAGCGCCTGCAGATCCAGCTCGCGCAGGTCCGTGCCGTCCAACAGAATGCGCCCGGCATCGGGGTCGTAAAAACGCTGCAGCAGGTCGATCAGGGTCGATTTGCCCACCCCTGAGGCGCCGCTGATGGCCACCTTCAGCCCACCCGGGATACACAGGTTCACATCCTGCAACACCGCGCCCGGGCGTCCTTCGTGGGCGAAGGCCACCTGCTCCAGACGCAGCTCACCCGGGCCATCGGGCATGGGCTTGGGCGTCTGGGCCGCGTGCACCGCCAGCGGTTCCTGCTTGAGTTCCATCACCCTGCCCAGGCTCACCGCCATGCGCTGCACCGCCACGTACAGGCCCAGCAGGCTCTGCACCGGCCCCACCGCCATCCCCAGGTAGGTGGAAAAGGCGATCAGGGCGCCCAACTGCCAAGTGCCCTGGATCACCCACCAGCCGCCGACCAGAAATGCACAAGCGCGGCACAGGGAGGTCAGCGTGCCGGGCACCGCCTGGGTGAAGAACTCGATGACCTGGACCTTGAGCAACTGGCCCATGTAGCCCTGCCCGAGCTGCTCCAGGCGCCTGGCCTCACGGGCTTGCTGGCCCGCCGCCTGGATGAACTTCATGGCCGGCAGGGTCTCGACCAGAAATGACGACACATCCGTCGAACGCTCGCGCAGGCTGCGCACCTCGCGCTCGACCTTGCGCCGCATCCAGCGCAACCACAGCACTTCGATGGGGATCAACAGCGCCAGCAACAACGACAGTTGCCAGGAGAGCATCAGCATCAATGCCAGCGCGCCGAGCAAGCCGATCACGCTGGACACCGCCGAGAACAGCGAGTCCACGGCAAAGCGTTGGATCTCGGCGACATCGCCGTCGAGCCGGGAGAGGATGTCGCCGGTGCGCCGTCGCCCGTAGAACGTCGGCGAGAGCTGCTGCAAATGCCGATAGAGGTCGTCGCGCAGGGCAAACAGGATGCGCCCCGACAAGCGCGTGTGCAGGTAACGGTTGACGCCCGCCAGCAGCGTGCCGAGCACGCCGGCCAGGATCATCACCGCAGCCATGTGCCAGAGGGTCGTGTAATCGCGCGCCAACAGCCCCTCGTCGATCAGGGTCTTGACCAGCCAAGGCTGGGCCAGGGCCAACAGCGAGGCGCACAACGACAACCCCAGCAGCATGGCGATGGCCCGCCGGTGCGGGCGCACGAAGCTGTACAACCAGGCCAGGGCCTGGCGCATCAGTTGCGGGTCGCTGGTTTCCACCAGCCGTGCGAACAGGCCGCCCATGTCAACTGCGCAGTTGCTTGAGCTTGCGGTACAGCGTGGCCCGGCTGATGCCCAGGGCTTCGGCGGCGGCCGAGACATTGCCCTGGTGCCGGGTCAGGGCCCCACGGATCAGTTCCAGTTCGTTTTCGCGCAAGCTGCCGGAGGGCGCCGCACCGCTGGCCAGCTCGTCCAGCAGGCAGTCGGTGAGGTGCTCAAGGCTCAGCACCTGCTCACCTTCTTCGCGCATGGCCAGGGCGGTGCGCAGCACCATTTCCAGCTGGCGGATGTTGCCCGGCCAGTCGAAGCCCTCCAGCAGCTCGGCCAGGGCCGGGTCGAGGGTCACGCCCTTGGCGCCGAACTTGTCCAGCAGGCCTTCGACGATGCTCGCCAGATCCTCCCGCTCGCGCAGCGCAGGCAGGCGCAGGGAGACGCCGTTGACCCGGTAGTACAGGTCCTCGCGAAAATGCTGCTCGGCCACCAACCGTTTGAGGTCGCGGTGGGTGGCGCAAATCAACGCCACGTCGATCTCCTGCTCTTCGCCGGCTCCCAACGGCGCCACGCGGCGTTCCTGCAGCACCCGCAGCAGACGAGCCTGCAGCGCCAAGGGCATGTCGCCGATCTCGTCGAGGAACAAAGTGCCGCCGTGGGCCTGCATCAGGCGTCCGACCATGCCGCCCCGGCGCGAACCGGTGAAGGCGCCCTCCCGGTAACCGAACAGTTCGGACTCGATCAGGCCTTCGGGGATCGCCGCGCAGTTGACGGCAACGAAGGGTTTGTCCGCGCGCGGGCTGGCCTGGTGCAGGGCGCGGGCGGCCACCTCCTTGCCGGTGCCCGTCTCGCCCAGCAGCAGCACGGGCAGGCCATTGACCAGGCCCTGACGCGCCATGCGCAGGCCCCGGGCCAGACGCGCGTCGCCACCGGCCAGGGCTTGCAGGGCTGGGGATTTGTTCGAGACAGACGCCTTGCCAGGCGCTACGTTGACGCTGAGGTTGCCGTGACGCGGCAGTTGCAGGGCGCGGAAGAAGAACTCGCCCTTGGCGGTCTGCACACTGCTCGCACCGCCCTGCCACAGGCGGGCGATGAAGGCCGGTGAGCGCTCGCCGAGCAGGTCGCTGCTGCGTCGCCCGATCAGCGCTTGGCGGGAGACCTGCAACAGTTGGCAGGCGTTGTCGTTGGCCGCCAGCACTTCGCCGTCCAGGCTCAGGGCCAGCAGCCCCTGCCAGGCGCTGGTGAGGTATTGCGGGCGGCTGTGGAATGCCAGCACCAGATGCTCGGGGTGGCACAGGCCAAACAGCCGGCTTTCGATGTTGCCGGCGGCGAGCATAAGCGTGGAGAGGTTGTCCTGGGGTTGCATCATCACCCCTTCGCGGGTGATGTCCAGCACGCCGATCACCTCGCCACGCGGGTCACGCAACGGGACCGAGGTGCACGAGAACGGGCTGAGCCGATCCAGGTAGTGTTCGCCGCAGTTGATCAGGGTCGGTCGTCCTTCGACTACCGCCGTGCCGATGGCATTGGTGCCGCGTAGCGCCTCGCTCCAGCAACTGCCCGGGTGCAGATCACGCAGGCCTTCACGGCCAAGCACGTGGGTCTGCCCCTCGATGGCCAGGACGTTGGCCTGGGCGTCGCCGAGGATGACGATGCCGCTCTTGCCCTGGCGCTTGACCAGGTAATCGAGCTCTGGGGCGACCGCGTCGATCAGCAGGCGGTTGTGTTCGAGCAGCGAGCGCAGGTCGAGCCCCTGCCGGGTGCCCAGGCCCACCTGTTCGTCCTGCAGGCAGTCCAGGCCATGGCCGAGGCTGCGGCGCCAGGAAGCATCGATCTCCTCACGCAGCATCCCCGAGGGCAGCTCGCCCTCGTGGGCCAGCTTCAGCCGGGCCTGGCGGGATTCCTGCAAAGGGTCAGAGGCGTTTGTTATTGGGTATTGTCGCGCCATCGTTTACTCCAGCTGTGCCCCCGCAGGGGAAGGGCTCCGGGACTTGTTGCAGTGTGCGTCAGAATCCCCGGGCCGTCATCCGGTTGGGGTGGAGGTTGGCATAAAGCTTACGTTTACGTAAAGGCACTGACTCCCCGCTCACGCCCTTATCGCGGATAAACCCGCTCACACGGGGATCACACCCGCCTCTGGGCTCGGGTTGACCCGCGAAAATGACGCCCCACCAGGCGCGCCCCAATTCCCCAATGCTGGGGGACTCAGCCCACTACCGTGAGCCGTCAATGAGCCTTGTGAAATCATCAGGAGCCCCGTTCTGCAAGGCCTGCAGCGCAATATCAAAAAACTGGCACGGCTGTTGCCGATCCCTGTGCAGACGCCCCAACCCATGGGCCCGTTTGCAGGAGGGTTTGACTCATGCACCGACCGACACCCCACCCGCTGGCAGTGGCGATCTTCGCCAGCATGCTCCAGCTTCCGGCCCAGGCTGCACTCAATGCAGTCGACCAGGGCACCTACACACCGGAGAACGGCGGCTTCGCCGCGTGGTACCAGGACACCCACGGCCGGGTATTGGACCTGTGCCTGACCAAGGCGGTCAGCTCACGGGTGGCAGGTGCTCCAGGCGCGCCGTCGTACATGTGCACGCTGCTGCCGACCCCGGGCGTGTTCGACGATACCCAACCGATCGCTTTCCCCACCAACTTCCCGGACGAGGCATTCTGGTTTACCGCCGATGCCGCCATCAATGATGCCGCCCGCGGGGTCAACCTGGGGTATGTCTCGGCGATCGAAGCCGCGTTCGGCGGTGGCGACCCTCTCGAAGGCGACCAAATCAGCTTCGCCCGCGTGCGCATCCGCGTCGATGTCCCCACCGCAGGGACCTACATCATCACCCACCCCTACGGCGTCGAGGTGTTCGACGTGGCCACCCCGGGCCGTCGGGCCATCAACATGACCCGCGATATCGGCATCGGCTCGCCAGGCAACTTCACCGGTGCGCTCAAGGGTGACATCGGCCCGTTCCTGCGCAGCGTCAATGGCCCGTACACCGAAACCAATCCCAGCACCGGGGCCAGCGAGCAGTTCATCGGCGACCCGAACCTGAACGAAGCCGTGACCGGCAGCCCGTTCAATACCAACTTCGTACGCATCGAGGGCCCTAACGGCATCGACCTGCGCACCGAGCTGTTCGCCGTGTCCGGCAAACTTTCCACGGTCAACCTGCCGACCCCGTTGCTGCCTCAACGCAGCACCTACTCACGGCACACCGAAAATGGGGACTTGCGCGCCCAGCAGGATGTGTTCGCCTTGGCGCCGCCGCCACCGGCGACCGTGACCCTGACCAGCCAGACCCCCAACCTGCCGCTGACCGAAGCCAACAAGACCGGCACCTGGTACGGCCAGTCGACGCTCGACCCGACGCTGCCGGCCACCCTGACTCTCAGCGCCGACAACAGCCTGGCCATCCCCACCAGCACCGCCACCAGCGCCAACCTGCCGCTGACCGACCTGGTGACCATCACCCGCGCCGAATACAGCCTGGCCAGCGGTCAGCTGACCCTGGTCGCCACCAGCAGCGACGAAACCTCGCCGCCCGCCATGGTTGCCCGCACCGGCAACGGCACGCTGATCGGCAGCCTCTCCGGCAACGGCGCAGTGAAGACATTGAGCACAGGGTTCTCGCCGATTCCGCCCGCGAAGGTGCAGGTCACCAGCAACAGCGGCGGTAGCGACAGCGAAGACGTGGTGCTGGTGCCATGAACAGACAAAGGCTTCGCCTTCAAGGAGGCAGCATGAACACTTGGCCACGCCGGGCGCTTTACGCCGCCGGGCTCTCCCTCTCTCTTTGCGGCGCGGTATCGGCTGCGCTCACCGAGGTCGATCCAGGCCCTTACACCCTGGCCACCGGGGGTTACCCGATGTGGTACAAGGACGCCAGTGAACTGTCCCTGGAACTGTGCCAATCGCGCGCGACCAGTTCGCGGGCACCCGGTGCACCGGGTGCACCTGCCTATATGTGCACCTTGCTGCCGGAGCCAGGCGTCTACGACGACACCCTGCCGCTGGTCTTCCCGGACAACTGGCCGCCGGAGATGTTCTGGTTCCTGGCCGAAACGTCGATTCCTGCCGTGGGCAACAGTGGCTATGAACTGGAGGTGTACGTCGCCGGCGTCGAAGCGGCGTTCGCCGCTGAAAACCCGGTGGACGGCGATCAGCAGAGTTTCGCCCGCATTCGTATCCGCGCCTCGGTGCCGACCGCCGGCACCTACCGCATCACCCACCCCTATGGCGTCGAGACCGTGGTCGTCAACACCCCCGGCCGGCGCGCGATCAACATCACCCGTGACATCGGCATCGGCGCCCCAGGTGACTTCAGCGGTGCACTCAAAGGCGACATCGGGCCGTTCCTGCGCAGCGCCACGGGCTTCTATACCGAGCTCAACCCGGACACCGGCGCCACCGACACCTTCATCGGCGACCCCAATATCACCGAAGCAGTGACCGGCAGCCCGTTCAACACCAACTTCGTGGCCATCGACGGTCCGGCCGGACACATCCAGACCAACGTGTTCACGCTTTCGGGCAAGGTACTCGACCCGCGCGCGCAGACACCGGTGAACCTGGAGCGCGCCACCTACCAGCGCAACGGCAACGGCACCCGCGTCGAGGTGTTCGCCAAGGCACCGAGCGATGCCAGTCTGTGCATGCGCTATGGCCTGGCCCTGGTCGGCACCCCGGGCTCGCCCTGCGAGTTCAACTTGTTGTCCGACAACAGCGGGCTGTTCTTCAGCCAGCAGTTGAACCAGACCGCGCCGCCTCCGGTGGTGGTGGTCACCGCCAGCAGCACCGCAGGTGGCACCCGGCCAACGGCGTTGTCCAGCAAGCTCAGCGACGTGGTGAAGATTCGCACTGCCCGCTTCGACTGGGTCAGTAAACGCCTGATGATCGAGGCCAGCTCCAGTGACGAGGTGCAGATACCGGACTTGGTGGCCCAGGGCTACGGACGTCTTTCCAAGTCCGGCACGCTGCAGACCTTGACCGTCAGCGACCTCACCCAGCCGCCGGCCACCGTTACGGTCAAGTCCGCCCGTGGCGGCAGCGACGTCGAGCCGGTGACGGTGGTCGGCAACGCGCCGATCACAGCCGCGAACCAGCCTCCATTGGCCCAGGCCGATGTTGCCGGGACCAGTGTCGGCGTACCGGTCACCCTCAACCTGCTGACCAACGATACGGACCCCGACGGCGATGTGCCGCTGACCATCACCGACCTCACCCAACCAGGTACAGGCTTGGGCTCGGTGGTCCTCAATGGCACCACGTCGGTGACCTATACCCCGCCTGTCGGTGCCACGACGGCCTTCCCGGCGATCTTCAGCTACCGCGCCCAGGACGCCAAAGGGCTGAAGTCCGAGCCAGCCACAGTGACCGTCAACGTCGTGCCTAACCGCGCACCGACCGCTGTCGCCGACAGTGTCGCGACCCTGGGTGTACCGCTGACCATCAACGTGCTGGCCAACGACACCGACCCTGAAGGCAACCTGCCGCTGGCCGTAGCCAGTGTCACTCAGCCCCCCGTCGGTCGCGGCACGGTCAGCCACAACGGCACCACGGTCACCTACACACCACCGGCCACGGTCACCGCACCGTTCACCACCACGTTCACCTACGTGGCACGTGACTCGATCGGTGCGCTGTCCGGCAACGGCACCGTCACCGTGCAGGTCTCACCCAAACCGCCGACCGAGAACCTCACGGTCACCGCGGCGACGGTCACCGCACGCTCCAACAACCGTTACAACTGGGACATCAGCGGTACGTCCTCGGTGACCACCGGCAACACCGTCACGGTGCAGGTGACCACCCGTAACGGCCTGGTGACCCTGGGCAGTACGGCGGTGCCAGCGACCGGCCGCTGGAGGGTGATCGTGAGCAACAGCACCACCCTGGTACCGACCGCCACGCCGTCAGCAACCATCCGTACCAGCCAAGGCACCGTTCGCACCGTGCCGGTCAGGCTGCAGTAAGCCCGGGAGGCCGCCATGAAACGCCTGAACCCACTGCTGCTCTGCCTGGCCCTGGCGGGGCAGGCCCTCCAGCCCGGCTGGGCCGATGACCTGATGGACAATGCCGACCTCGCGGCCGGCAACGACCTCGGCGAACCGGTGATCATGCGCCTGCTGCCGGCTGGCGCCGGCCAGCTGGCAATGATCGAGCAGCAAGGTTCAGGCAACCGTGCCGCCCTCGACCAGAACGGTCAGGCCCTGCTGGGCCGGATCGTCCAGAGTGGCGGCGCGCAGGAGGCGTACATCCTGCAGGAAGGCATCGACCTGCTGGCCTCGATCGTCCAGCAAGGCCAGGGTAACAACGCGGCGATCCGCCAGAGTGGCAGCAACAACACCGCGTCGATCGAGCAGTTCGGCAACTACAACACCGCCAACATCCAGCAGAGCGGCACGGGGCTCACCAGCGCCGTGACCCAGGCCGGCAACGGCCAGCACGTTCAGATCACCCAATACTGATACACCTGGAGGCACCACCATGTTCAAGCTCGCTCCCCTAAGCGCCGCCATTGTTCTGGCGATTGCCGGCCAGGTCATGGCCGATGACAGTACCTCGACCCAGAACCAGCAAGGCAAGGAAAACATCGCCGAAGTCCTGCAAAACGTGGCGCCTTATGCCTCGGTCACCCAGGACCAGACCGGGCAGGGCCATAATCACCTCGCCGTGCAGGACACCAGCACCAGCGACATCAGCCAAAGTGCCACCGGTTCGTACAACGCCGGCTACGCCGACCAGATCATGGAAAATGGCAGCACCACCATCCAGCGCTCCGGAGGCACCCTCAACGACAACTTCTCCAGCCAGTCGCTCGGCCAGGACAACCAAGTGCTGCAGGTGCAACAGGGCACTGGCAACATGTCCAAGGTCTTCCAGGAGTTCCAGACCGGCGCCCAGGCCACCACACTCCAGCAAGGCAGTGGCAACGACGCCGTGGTCGAGCAACTGATCGGTGGCACCAACAACCGCGCGCTGATCATGCAGGAAGGCAGCGGCAACACTGCCGCCAGCGAACACATACTCCACGACAACGGCGACATCAGCATTCAGCAGAAGGGCCAGGCCAGTTGGGCCTACGGCGACCAGCGCAACGGCCTGGGCGGCACCATCGACATCCAGCAGGTTGGCAGCAGCCATTCCGTGGAGGTCTGGCAGGACACCCAGGTCGCCAGCCAGGCCAGTGTCTATCAGCAAGGCCAGCTCAACGAGGTCTATATCGACCAGAGCTTCGGCCAGGGCAACAGCGCCAATGTGTCCCAGAACGGCCAGCGCAACGCCAGTTGGTCGGACCAGTTCGAGACCAACAATTCGGGGGTCAACATCACCCAGAACGGCAAGGACAACCTGCACTACACCTACCAGACCGGTGAGAACCAAAGCCTGACCATCAACACCACCGGCAACGGCAACAAAGTCCTGGCCAGCAACTGGAAGGGCGAGAAGTTCGGCGGCCAGTTCGGCGCCGACCAAAAGGCCGTGATCAAGCAAAACGGCAACGCCAACAGCGCCAACTTCAACCAGGAAGGCATGAATCAGTTGGCCAAGCTGGAGCAAAAAGGCAACCGCAACACCATGGAGACCAACCAGGTCGACAGCAACAACGAGCTGTATTTCGAACAGAACGGCAGCGACAACCTGCTCATCGCCGCGCAACGCGACAGCGGTAACTATGCCGAGGGCTTGAGCGCCGGTAATGGCAACGTCATCAACCTCGACCAATCCGGCCAGGGCAACCAGAGCTACACCTACCAGCTGTATGGCAGTGGCAACACCGCCAACATCACCCAGAGCGATGTCGCCAACGTCGCCTATGTCACACAGGGCGGCACCGGCAACCTGGCGACCGTCACCCAGAGCAACATGAACCAGAACGCCGCCATCACTCAGTACGGCAGCACCAACACTGCCATCGTCACCCAGCAGTAACGGGTCCCCCCTTGGACCGCGGTGTTCCCTCTCCCTGGCGCCGCGGTTCCTTTTTACTCCCCTTCTTTGGCGGTAATCCCGCTTCCATGCCATAGCGTTTGGCTTAAGGTCGCCGCTGTCCCTTTCGCGGGTAAACCCTCGCCCACAAGGAGTGCGATGAGCCTGCGGGGGCGGGGTTACCCGCAAATGCAGCAGCGCTGACGCCACGCAGGCAGGCGGTTCGTCGCTTCGACTGGCCCACGAACAAGCCGCCAGCATTACAATGCGTGCAGACCCAACCGACGCCAACCCCATGATCCAATCCGACCTCGACCTGTTCGGCCACCAGCCGCAACGCCTGGCCAGCCACACGGTGCTGCTGCCAGGCTTCGCCCTGGCCGAAATCGAGGCTGTACTCGATGCCCTGCGCCCGGTGCTGCGCGCCGCGCCCTTTCGGCACATGCGTACCCCAGGCGGTCTGCACATGGCCGTGGCCCTGACCAACTGCGGCACCCAGGGCTGGGTCAGCGACGAGCAAGGCTACCGCTACAGCCCCACCGATCCCAAGACCGGCCTGCCCTGGCCGGCCATGCCCCAAGCCCTGCTCGACCTTGCCGATCGCGCCGCCTGCGCTGCCGGTTTTGACGGCTTCGTCCCGGACGCCTGCCTGATCAACCACTACGTACCCGGCACCCGCCTGACCTTGCACCAGGACCGTGACGAGCGCGATTTCGGCCAGCCGATCGTGTCGCTGTCCCTGGGGTTGCCAGCGGTGTTTCTATTCGGTGGGCTGCAGCGCTCGGACCGGACTCAACGGATACCCTTGAGCCACGGCGACGTACTGGTATGGGGAGGCGAGGATCGACTGCGCTATCACGGGGTGATGCCGATCAAGCCTGGTGTGCATCCGAGGATGGGTGAACGGCGGATCAACCTGACACTGCGCAAGGCGCGTTGACGGTATACAGCGCTCTGACCTGTTCGCGGGTAAACCCGCTCCCACAAGGATCGCACCGCATCGGGGGGCGAAGCTGTACCTGTGGGAGCGGCGGTTCGGCGCTCCGATTTACCCGCGAAGAGGCCAGTTCAGCCAATCACTGCTGCTGGTTCTGGCTCAAGAACTTGTCCACCTGGGCGTTGCCCTCCCCCGCATCCGCCACCTGCCACAACCGGCGCTCGATGCCCTGGGCCAACAGGTGCCCCACTGCCGCCTCGATCGCCGACAGCACGCACAGCTGCGCCGGTTCGTTGGTGGTGTAGCCCACCTCGGCTTCGAGCAGTTTCTTGAACTCGATGAACTTGAACACCCCGGCGCTGCGACCGACCGAATAGATGGTCTTGCTGGTCATCACATTGGCCAGCACCTGGCCACTGCGCACATCCACCGCCCGCAGGTTCACGGTCACCTGATCGACGCGGTACTCGCGGGATATGTCGATGCCCAGGTAGCGAGCACCCTCCCCGCCGCTGCGCACGTTGGTGTCGTAGGCGATGATGCCGCCTTCGAGCATCAGGTTGGCCGCCTGCAGCGGCGGCAACTCGCCCTGGATGTTCAAGGGGGCGTCGGGTTTCTTCTGCGAAGCGCGGATGATCTTGCGCTCGGTCAACAGGTTCTGCAGGCCTTCGCGCTCCAGGACCACGAACCAGCCGCTGGCACTCAAGGCGTCCATCAGCATGCTCGCCGCACCTTGGGTGACGCTGGTGGAGAAGGAACTTGCCGGCGTCGGCTTGTACTGCCCGGTCTGGTCCCGGAAGCCGTACACCACCGCCATCAGCCTGCCCTTGGGCCGTGGCATGTTGATCAGATCGTAGTAGGTCGAGGCCCGTGGGGTCAGGGTCGGAGTATCCGTATCCTGTTCGGCGGGCATCGGCTCGCGCAGGCCGCAGCCTTGCAAGGTGGCGAGGATCAGCAGAGTGCTAAGCAAACGTTTCATGGTCATTCTCCCCTGTCGACCCTGCCCCTTACGGGTTCAGGCCACTGACCTTGATGAGCGAGACTTCCCCTGTCGCACGATCGGTGACCCTGATGCTCAGGGCGCCGGAATCGTCGATCACATCGATCAGGAAGGAATCCGTGGACATGCTGCCGGTCTTGCCGTCGCTGATGTTGTCCAGCAACTGGGACAACAAGCGCGATTCAAGCTGGTTGCTGAAGCGCTCCAGGGCCGAGGTGCCGCCAAATGCCGAGGTGCGATCCTTCAGGTCCGGGTCCTCGTAATCGTTCTGGGCCTGGGCGTTGTTCAGCAGCCAGGTGCCATTGAGCGGATTGCCGCCGAACGCCGGGTTGACCGGGGTGTACACCAGCTCCGTGGCCTGGGCATGGCCGACGCAAAGGCCGGCCAGCAAGCAGACGGCGACACACCGGGGAATATGGTTGCTCATAGCTCGTCCCTCTCCAGATCAGTGGTGTCCTGCAGCAGGCGCCGGAGCTTGTGCTCGATGATCTGCTGCTTGACCAGGTCCGCTGCCGCGATGGCCTCGTCTTTAAGTTGCGTGGTGTTGGGCGGCAAAAAGCGCCGATACAACACCTCGCGTTCATACTCCACCGTCACCAAGCTGCCCCAGCGTGCATCAGGGCGTTCGCGCACCACCAGGTTGAAGTCCAGGCGGCTCGTGGCGCGCAGGCGGTCGGTGAAGTCGTTGTAGAAGTCGTGCCCGATGTGCGAGATGGTGTTGTCGACGATGAACCCCTTCATCTCGTCCTCGGCATCGGCATGGGCCGAGGTGCCAGGCAAGGCAAGCAGCAGGCACAGCCAGCACAGGGCAGCGAACGGTTTCATGGCGTATCTCCCGGGCCGCTGTGGGTGCGTGCAGCACCGCTGCTTTCGGCGAACGGCTGCTCAGCGACGAATTGCCAGTCGCTGTAGTGCTCGAGCCCCTCGAAACCGGACCACTGGGCATCGAATCCACTGCGTTTGAGTGGCGTGGCATCCGAACGGCTGTGAATGCCGGTGATCCGCCCGTCCTCCGACCGCAGCAGGCCCCACGCTTCGCCCCTGGTGATCGGGTCGGGGTACAACCGGCGGATGTGCCGCTGGGGCGATGGGAAGCGATTGTCCTCCAGCAGATCTTCCAGCGCCTGCGGGTACTGGGCCAGGCCTGGCGATGCACGGTAGTAGCTGCGCAGCGCCTGGGCGTACTGGCCGCCGATCCACAGCAGCTGGCGCTCGTGCTCGCGCTGGGCGGCCGTGGCCCACAGGGTGCCGGTGGCGGCCAGGGCCATGCTGCTGACCGCGATCAGAAACAGCACGCCCAGGTAGGTGAAGCCCGCGCAGGCCTTACCATTCGGCATAGAGGCTGCCATCACGCGCCCTCCCCGTTGCCCCGCTCTTGATATCGGCCACCCCACCGGTCACTCCCTCCGGCGGTGGCACCAGTTGCCAGGCGTCGCTGCGTTCGGTGATCGGGTCCACCGGGGTGTTGCGCAGGTAGCGCTGCTCCACCAGTTGCTCCAGGGACTCGGGGTAATGGCCGGTATCGCCGTAGTAATGGTCCAGGGCCTCGCGCAGCACGGCCAGGCTCTGGCGCAGCGTGGCCTCGCGGGAGGCCTCCAGGCTGTTGAAATAGCGCGGCAAGGCAATGGTCATCAGGGTGGCGATGATCGCCAGGACCACCAGCAGTTCGATGAGGGTAAAGCCACGGTTGCGTTTCATGACCGTCACCATTGCCCGTAGGGGATGCCGTTCAGGCCAATGCCGCTGGCCTTGGAGTACACATCGAAGACGTCCTTGCCATCGCGCGGATTGTCGGCGCTGCTGTCGTAGGCACGCAGGCCCCAGCCCCCGTCGTCCTCACGCTTGACCGCCACCAGCGGGTCATGGGGGATGCGCCGCAGGAAGTAGAACTTCGCCCCCTTGGCACTGCGCACGTCGCGCACCCCTTCCACCAGCACCTCCAGACTCGGCGGGTAGCCACTGCTGTCCAGGCGCTTCTCGATGTAACCGGCATCGAAGGCACGTTTGTAGGCGTCGATGGCATCGCGAATCTGATACAGCGCTTCGCGCAGCTGTTGCTCCTTGCCCCGGCGCACCACGGTTTCGGTCAAGGGCGCGGCCATGCTGGCGAGCAACCCGAGCAGTGCCAGGGTCACCACCACTTCGATGAGGCTGAACCCCCGCTGCTGGCGTTTCATGGCCGTGGGCCCACTGGGGTGGTGACCGCGGCCGGGACGGTGGCGACCGCGCCCTGGGTCGGCTCGGCCTCAGGCTGCGCCACCGGGGCCATCATCTGCTGACGGACCTGCAGGCTCGACTCGGTGCCCGTGGCGAACTCCATGTCCGACGGGCTCTGGTACGGCAGGTTGCGCACGATGCGCGGGGTGATCGCCAGCACCAGCTCGGATTTGCTTTTGTCGTCGCGGTTGCTGCCGAACAGCCTGCCCAGGCCCGGGATGTCACCCAAGCCAGGGATCTTGTTACCGCTGGAGGTCAGGTCGTTGCGTACCAGGCCCGCCAGCACCTGAGTCTCGCCATCGTGCAGGCGCAGGCTGGTCTGGGCGTTGCGGGTATCGACCTGGACCGGGATGGTGCCCTGGCGGGTCGGCTCCAGCGGTGTGGCGTTACTCACTTCCAGGGCCACCTTGATCGCCACTTCGTTGTTCAGGTGCACGGTAGGCTGCACCTCGAGTTTCAGACCCACGTCCAGGTAGGTAACGCTTTCGGTGATCACCGGGCCCTGGGTCGACGGCACCGACGTGGCGCTGATGATCGGCACCCGCTGGCCGATGTGGATGCGCGCCTGCTCACGGTTACTGACGCGAATGACCGGGCTGGCCAGGGTATTGATGTCCTTGTCGGCGGCGTTGATCTTCGCCTGGGGCGCCGGGGCAATGCTGATTCGGCTGGAGTCGATGCCGCGCAGCTGGTCGAGCACGCTGACCGGGTTGCCCTCGTCGTTGAGCACACCGAAGGTGCTGGGCCATTGCAGGCCCAAGTCCAGGATGCGCGACCGGGCCACCTCCATCACCTCCACCTCCAGCACCACTTCCGGGTTGGACTGGTCCTGGGACTGCAGGAGCTTCTCGGCCATGCGGACGGCGTCGGGGGTATCGCGCATGGTCAGGGTGTTCAGGCGTTCATCGACGAACACATCGCGGGTCTTGAGCATGGTCTTGACCATGTTCAGCGCAGTGTTGGCGTCGATGCTGGTCAGGTAGAAGGTACGCATGACCAGTTCCTGATAGTCCTTGGTCTTCTGCGGCGAGTCGGGGTAGATCAGCAGGGTGTTATCGTTGACGATCTTCTGGTGCAGCTGGTTCTGCTCCAGCAGCAGGGCCACGGCGTCCTCGATGCGCACATCGCGCACAAAGATGGTGGCTTTCATGTCCGGGCGCAGGTCTTTGTCGAAGATGAAGTTGATCCCGGCGACCTGGGACAGCACCTCGAAGATGGTCTTGAGGTTGGCGTCGCGGAACTCCAGGGTCACCGGGCGCTCCAGCTTGCTGCGTAGCTGTGGGAACGGCTGCGCGGTGCGCGCCTGGACGTTCTCGATGTCGCTGCGCAGCGCAATGCCCTTCTGGTTCTGCGGATCCAGGCGCAGCACATCGCGCATGTAGCGCTCGGCGCCGAACAGGTCGCCCTGGCGCAGCGCCGCCTGGCCCATGGCAACACGTTCGTCGAGGTTGCGCACCAGCTCCAGCTGGCGAATGCCTTCCTGGGCCCGGCGGTTGTTCGGCTCGATGGTCAGGACCCGGCCATAGCCCATGCGTGCGCTAGCGAAGTCATGGCGGATGCGGTCTGCGTCGGATTGGGTCAGCAGCGCTTCGACAGCCTGCTGGCGGCCATGGGCCAGGGCGATGTTCAGCTCGGTGTCGCGCGGGTCTTCACGCAGCGCGTCTTCGAGCATGGCGATGCCCGCCTCGTACTGGCCCTCCTTCATCAGCTCGGCGCTGTCCTTGCGCGTACCGCTGGAGCCGCAGCCCGCCAGGGCCACGCACAATGCCAGCATCATGAACGGAGCAGGCTTGCACAACTTCGAAGGCTTCATGGTGCGCTCCCGACAGACAATGTCTGTGACTGGTGCAAAGGCAGGTAGACCAGGTCCAGCTCAGTGGCCGAGATCCGGTCGAGGCGGTAGGTGTGTTCAATGACATCGCCCTGGCGCACGACATAGAGTTTCTCGCCGTTTTGCAGGAACACCTGCAGGTCGTCGCGATCCCCCAGGCGACCGACGAACTGGAACGGCAACACCGGGGCGGTGGGTGCGGCCTCCACCACCGGCGCCGGGGCAACGGGTTGCTCGGTGACGGTGGCCATGGTTTTTGGCGCGGTCCATTGCTGGGCCGGGAACAGGTCTGTTGAGGCCTTTGCTTTTCCTTTCGCGGGCAAATCCGCTGCCACAGGTGATGTGCGGGCGCCGGTTGCCGTAGGCGCGGGCTTACCCGCGAAGGGCTCGACACTGTCTTGCTCGCCGAACCAGTGCCCTGGCGCCCAGGCCAGAGCGCCTGAAAGCCCGAGAAAGCCGACCCACATCACCGCGCGTTGAGTGTTCATCACGACCTCGACAGGTAAAGGGTCATGCGCAGGCGACCGTTGAGTTCGCGCTCACCGATGCGTTTGCGCTGCAGCTCCAGGTCCTCAAGCACCAAGGTCGGCACCTGGCCGAGCAGTGCCTGGAGAAAACCGCGGATCTGCGGGTAGCTGCCACGCACCGGCAGCACGATCTGGTAGCGCGCCAGCTGGGTTTTCGGGTCGACGCCCAGGGCGTACTCGCCACGCGCCAGGCTGATGCGCTCGGCGCTGGCCAGGTGATACAACCGCTCGATCAGCTCACTGGCCTGAGGTTGGCCAGGCAGTTGCTGACGCAGGCTGTCCAGCGCCTGCTGCTCAGGCTGGACCGCCACCTTGAGCTCGCCGCGCTTGACCCGTTGCACCTGCACCGCCGCATCCGCCTCGCTGGCCCGCAGTTCCCGCACGGCCTGCCATTGCGGCAGCACCCAGGTGACCCCGACCAGCAGCGCCAGCGTGCCGACGGCGACTGCGGCGCACCCGACACGGCCCAGGCGCGCAAGGCGCTCATGGAGAATCAGGCTAGGGACGCGCATGGCCGGTCTCCCAGGTAGCGGTCAGGTTGAAGCGCACCGGATGCTCGGGCTGGCCTGCCACTACCTCGTGGTTGAGCAGCGAGACATCGCGCAGTTCCTCGCTGCGCTCCAGGCGCTGGTG
This sequence comes from Pseudomonas sp. PKS, assembly GCF_051913525.1. Lineage (NCBI taxonomy): Bacteria > Pseudomonadati > Pseudomonadota > Gammaproteobacteria > Pseudomonadales > Pseudomonadaceae > Pseudomonas > Pseudomonas sp. PKS. The sequence goes on from NZ_JBEGDO010000030.1 coordinate 22,010, forward strand.
GTACTGCAGCATGGCTTCCAGGTTGCGGGCTTCGGCGGCGATACGGACCTGGCCTTTGCGCGCATCGGGGGTCAGGCTCAGCAGCGCCACATCTTCCTGGGGCATGCCCTCGAGCATGGCGAACAGTTGCTGCCAGGGCCGTTGCAGTTGCTGGGAGACGCTGCGCATCTGCGCCAGTTGTTCGGCCTGCTCGCGGCTGGCGGCGCTGCTCAGGGGGGCGGCATTGACCGGGCGGCGCCCCAGTTGCTGTTCGAGCAGGTGGACCCGGGCCTGAAGGTCCGCTTGTTCGTCCTGCAAGTGCTGCTCGACCAGCAGCATCGCTGCCAGTACGGCGCACCCCAAGGTCAACAGCGACCAGGCGATCGGGCTGCTGGGGGCTGGCTGGAATTCCAGATCGAGGCGGCGCATGTCAAGCCACCGCCCGCCACATGGCGCACAGCGGATCGCTGTCGCCTGCCGGCTGGCACAGTTGCACGGCGGCCAAACGAGGCACATCCCCTCGCCCCGGCGCATGCAGGTAGACCCTGGGCAGGTGTTCGCCGTACAGCTCACAGGTGCGTTCGATCAGCGCCTGCAGCGCCTGGTCATTGTCGGCGCAGCCCTGGGCCAGTACCTGTTGCCAGGCGCCACCGGCGGCCAGCAGCAACACACTGCGCCGTGGCTCGGCGAGCACGAAGAGAAAATCGCCCTCCTCCAGTTGCGCCGAGCAGCGGTTGTAGGCGGCCATCAGGTAGGGCTGTACCGAGCGCAGGCTCAGGCGGCTTTCCCGACCCAGTGCCTGCAGGGCCTGCAGCAGCGCTTCGGGCAAGGCCGTGGCGATGCGCGAGGCACCTGCCGGCTCGGGCGAGAGCACGATGCGCCAGTCGTCCAGCGACTGACCGTAGAGGTTTTCGAAGCAGGCCCGGGCGTAGGCGTCCAGCTCACGCGGATGGCCGATGGCATCGCTCCAGGGCACCAGGCAGAAGCGGCTGTAGCGTGCCGACAGCAGCACCCGCAACTGGGCCCCCCGTGGCGCATGTTCGGCCAGCAATTCGGCCAGGGCCTCAAGTGCCGGTGCCCAGGCCGGTTGGGCGGGATCGCAGGAGAAGGCGCGGCTGCCCAGCCACTGGTGTTGGTTGGCGTGCCAGCGACCCAGGCCGACACCCTCGGCGCCGAGCACGGCGCAATAGCGATCAAGCGATAAATGTGACACGGTTGATCTCCTCAAGCGTGGTACGGCCCTCGCGGACCAGGTCCAGGGCAGAGGCGCGCAGCAGACGCAGACCACGCTGGCAAGCCAGCGACTTGATCTGCGACAGGGGCCGGCGCTCGACGATCATCTGCCGCAGGTCGTCATCCAGGTGGAGCAATTCGGCGATGGCGCTGCGTCCGCGGTAGCCACTGCCACGGCACTGGCCGCAGCCCTGGGCACGAACGAAGGTCCATCCGGCCACGCCTTCGCGGGTCAGCCCCGAGGCGGCCAGGGTTTCGTCATCCGGCTCGGCGTGTACCGCGCAGTGCGGGCAGGCCAGGCGAATCAGGCGCTGGGCCAGCACGGCGTTGAGCGCCGAGACGAAGCTGTAGGGGTCGACCTGCATCTGGCTGAAGCGGCCGATCACATCGAAGACGTTGTTGGCGTGGATGGTGGTGAACACCAGGTGCCCGGTCAGCGCCGATTGCACGGCGATCTGGGCGGTGTCCGGGTCGCGGATCTCGCCGACCAGGATCTTGTCCGGGTCATGGCGCAGGATCGAGCGCAGGCCCCGGGCGAAGGTCAGCCCCTTCTTCTCGTTGACCGGAATCTGCAGCACGCCCGGCAGTTGGTACTCGACCGGGTCTTCGATGGTGATGATCTTGTCCACGCCGTGGTTGATCTCGCTGATCATCGCGTAGAGGGTGGTGGTCTTGCCGCTGCCGGTGGGGCCGGTGACCAGGATCATACCGTAGGGCTCGGCGGCCAGGCGGCGCAGGGCCACCAGGGTGTGGTCGGCAAAGCCCAGGGCCTGCAACTGCACACCGCTGACCCGGTCGGACAGGTCCTGTTTGTCCAGTACCCGCAGCACGGCGTCTTCGCCGAAGATGCTCGGCATGATCGAGACGCGGAAGTCGATCTGACGCTCGCCCACCGCCACCTTGAAGCGACCATCCTGGGGCACGCGCTTCTCGCCGATGTCCAGCTCGGCCATGACCTTGATGCGCGAGATCACCTGGTCGGCGAAGGCGCTGCCGCTGGCCTTGCCAGCACCGTTGAGCACGCCATCGATGCGGTACTTGATGGTCAGCCCCTGGCCGGTCATGCCCAGGTGGATGTCGCTGGCATGCTGCTTGAGGGCGTCGTAGAGGGTCGAGTTGACCAGCTTGACCACCTTGCTCTGGTCTTCGCTGATGCTGGTCAGCGACAGGCGTTGCAGCGGATCGGTCTCTGTGCCGGGCTCGGCATCGTGCTCCAGGGCGTCGACGGCATGGAAACTCTCCTCCTGGCGGGCCAGGAAGGCGGCGATGTCGGCGGCGTGGGCCAGGTAAAGCGGCGCGCCTTGCAGGCAATCGTCGATCCAGGCCAGGCGGGTGTTGTCGAAGGGGTCGGCGAACACGCCGACGGCCTGGCCTTGGTGCTGGACCAGGATGAACTCGCGTTTGAGGCACTGTGCCAGGCTGACCTGCTCGAACAGCGGCGTGCTGGCGAACAGTGCCTGGCTGTCGAGGACGGGGTAATGGAGGGTGGCGGCCAGGCGTTGGGTGAAGGTGGCGGCGTCGTCGCAGGCAAGGCGCGCCAGGCAGCTGAGCAGGCGTTCGTCACCGGCTTGCAGGCGGGCCTGGGCTAGCAGTTCGCGGGGGTAGGCACAAATCCGTGGCGCATCGTTCGCGGGTAAACCCGCTCCCACAGGCTCAGCGCGTTCCTCAAGGCAATGAAGATCCTGTAGGAGCGGGTTTACCCGCGAAGGACCCTGTGCAGGCTGGGGTGCTTGGGCTGTATCGACGACGTCTGACATGGCCTGCGACTCCGCTCAGGGGCGCGTCGCAGGCTGGCTCGGGGTTGCCGGGGTGGCCGCGGGCGCCGCTATTCCCCGGTGAGCAGTTCGTCGTCAGGTGTGGGAGGCTTCACGCCGTTGCGTCGGCGGTCGGCCAGTACCCAGCTGCCATCGTACATCTGCAGGGGGAACGTCTGGTTCCTGTTCTGGCGTCGTTCGACGAACCCCTCGGCCTGTGTGTCCGCTGCCCGGGTCTGGCGCTGTGGGCCGGTCAGGTCGGCTACCGCGCGGGCCAGTTCCACCAATGGGAACGGCTTGAACAGGACATGGGTGACACCGAGTGCCGCGGCCCGCTCACGGACCTCGGCGGTCGGGTGGGCGGTGATCAGCACGAAATGGCACTGCATGCTCCTGCGCACGGTCTCCAGGACCTTGAACCCCTCCATGTCGGGCAAGCGGTAGTCCAGCACGATCACATCCGGTGTCAGGCTCTGAGCCTGGGCAATGCCACTGGCACCGTCATGGGCGACATGGACTTCCAGGCCTTGCGTCTGCAGGTAAGCCTGCAAGTTCTGCGCAAGGGTCTGTTCGTCATCGACTACCAATACTCTGTTCACCAAGGTCGACTCCCAAGAACTGCCCGGTTGCCCGGTCTAGGGTGTTCGGCCTTGTATAGGCTTGAGCATCCTTCGTGCCAGGCGTGAATAGTCATGTCGCACCACTGTAAGTCGTTGATTTTGCGGTATCACCCAATCCAGGCGAGGACCGACTCCCCCACTTGCGGGGAAGTTGATGGCACTTTGCCCGATCGCTTACCCCCAGCATTGGGGAAAACCCCCTGCCGGGCAAGCCCGTGGCTGCGCAATGTGCGAGCGGCCTCTCACATTCAGTCGGCAAGCTCCACCTTCGCACCTTCACGCAAGCGCTTACGCACCGACTGGCGGGCCTGGGCCTGAATCTCGTCCACGAGCGCGAGCCTGGCCAAGGCCAGACCCTGCTCTCGTTCGACTAAGGTATTGGTACTTTGGTTCTGCATCCGTTGCAATCTTTCCCTGTTTGCCTGATAGAAGGCTTCGACCTGCGCTGGGGTGGGCTCATCGATGGCGGTCATCTGGGCGTACAGTTGCTGCGCGGCCATCTCGTGACGAGTGTAGTCGGCGTACCCGGCCCTATCGAAGCCGGCTTCGGCCAGACGTTGCTCGAACACCGCAGGGCTGCCGAAGGCCCGCTCCAGCTCAGCGATACGGGCCGATACGCTGTCCTCGCTGACGACCACGCCACGACGCTGGGCCTCCTGCCACAGCAGCTCCTTGTCGATCAGCTCGTCCAGGGCCTGGTCGCGCAAGCGCTTGTACAGGCTAGGGCTGCGAATGCTGGCGACCGGGCGCCCCTGGTCCTGCAGGTATTCGGCAAAATAGCGCTCCAGGCGCATGCTGCTGATCTCGACGCCATTGACCCTCGCCACGGCGACGTCCGCCTGACTCAACGGCGCAAATCCCAGCAGCAGACACAGCAACACGATGCGCATGACGACCTCCTTCAAGGGGTGACGGGCAGTGGCTTGTACGCGGCGACAGTCTGGAACTGCGGGCCAGGCAGCGTCACCGCCACCACGTGGGCACCGGCAAGGCCCTGACGCCGGCCTGGGCCGAATCCCAGCGCCGGCGTGAGGCCGGTGTCCAGGTCGTGCAACCCCTCCAGGGCACGCACCAACTGCTCCCGGCTCGCGTCCCGCCCTACCTGTCTGAGGGCCTCGGTCATCAGCAGCAGCGCGCAGCGGGTGCTGACCTGCAACGACGCCTGGCGGCCATCGAGGCCTTGGCGCTGACGCAGCCCATTGAGCGCGGCCCGCCCTTGCTCGGTCCAGTCCTGGGGCGTGAAGGGATAGGCCAGGAACAGCCGCTGCGACCAGTCGGCAGGCAACCCCGCCAGGGCGCCTGCGACCTGGCTCGAGGCTGCGAACAGGTAGGGTTTGCGGCCTGCGGCCTGCTGCACCTGCGCCAACTCGCCAAACACCTGGGCGCGCCCCAGGAAAACGACGCCCTCGCCCTCCACCGCCTGGCCCGAGAAGGCCTGCACCGGCCCCGGCGTCCAGCCGGCGGCGAGCAGTCGCTGGCGCAGCGCCTCGGCAGGTGCCGCCTGCTCGCTGCCGGCATAGACCACCCGCAGCCCGTCAGGCCCCAGGCCCAGGCGATCACGGGCGAAACCGGCCAGGCTCAGCAATTGCTCGGGCAGGCCTGGCAAAGGGTCGAAGATCTGCGCACTGGCACCACTGCCAGGGGGGCTGCCGACCAGCGGCACGCCACGTTGTTCGAGTACGCTGCCCAGGCGCGCGTCGAGCATCGGCGCCAACGGCGCGATGAGGGCGAAGACCTGCGCGTCGTCGAGCAAACGCTCGAGGGCCTGTTCGGCGCTGGCGGGCGTCTGACCCGGGTCTAGCACCACCAGCTCCAGCCGCCGGCCATGCAGCCCGCCTTGCTGGTTGAGTTGCGCCAAGCCGTCCTCCAGTACTGCGCGCACCACCCTGCCCGCGTCGGCCAGCGGCCCGCTGGCCGGCAGCAAGGTGCCCAGGCGCAACACGTGTTCCTCCACGCCGGGGTCGCGTTCCTGGCCCAGGCGCTTGAGGTAGGCGGTGAGGTTGCGCTGGTCGGCCAGGGTCAATTCGAAACGTGGCATGGCCGGATCCAGGCGGTTGCCAGCCGGGTCAACGCCTTGCCCGATGGCACGGGCCAGGCTTGCCTCGGCATAGGCCGGGTAGCGCCGGCCATTGGCCTCACGCTCGCCCTGCCCCAAGGCCAGGCGCTGCCAATCCAAGCTCGGCGGGCGTACCCCGCCTTCGGCGCGGCCACGGCCATCGTTGCCATGGCAACTGGCGCACGGCAGCACACTGGCCGGCACACTGATGTCGCTGGCGCCCACCCGGGCCATCAACTGCGCGTCGCTGCTGGACACCCCTTCGCGGTACAAGCGCCTGCCCGCCTGCTCCTGCTCGGTCAAGTCCAAGGCCAGCGCCGCGTGGCTCGCGAACAGGCCGAGCCATAACGTCAGGGGCAGGAGCAGGCGCATGGCGCTCACCGTCCCGCCAGGGGCTGGGCCAGCAGTTGCATGCGCTGGGCGATGGCAACGGGCGGGGCGTCAGGGCGGATCTTGCTCCAGCGTTTGCCGGCCACGTCGCCGGCGATCAACTGGGTAGAGTGCTGCTCGGGGCTGGGCAGGAACTGCCCGAGACGCCCCAGCACCAGGTCGACATTGGCCTTGTCCCCGGTCAGGAACAGCCAGTTCGGTCCATCCGCACCCTGTTTCTGGGCAAAGGCCTTGAGCGCCTCGGGGGTGTCGTTGAGCGGATCGCTGCTGATGGACACGAAGGTGACCTGCCCGGCCAGCTCAGGGCCCATGGCTTCGCGTACCTCGCGCAGCTTGCGGGTGATCAGCGGGCAGGCGTCGTTGCAGTGGGTGAAGATGACGTTGAGCATCACCACTTTGTCCTTGAGCACATCGCTGTAGAAGCGCAGCTCACGCCCGTTCTGGTCCTTGAGCACGGTGTCGGTGAACCAGGTCTGCGCATCGCGGGTGCCGCCACCGCTGCTCATCGCTTGGGGCGCGGGCTGTGGCTGGGGCGCGCTCGGCGCATTCCCGTCATGGGCGCCGTCATGGGCCAAGGCCACCGAAGCGAGGATCCACAGGCAGCCGACCAGGGTCAGCCAATCCAGGCCCCGCATGCCGGCGCGGCGAATCGTCGAGCTGCTCATGGCTGCACCTCCTGGCTGTCCGGTCCGCCGGCGATGGCGGTGCTCTTGGCGTGCACCCGGCGGGCGCTGAGGCGGTTGATTTCGCTGATCAGCACGCCCGGATCGGTAAAGCCGTAGTAACGGGTCCAATGGCCGCTGCGCCCGTCACCGACCAGGATCAACGGCGGATGCTGGCTCAGGTCGGCACTGAAGCTGCCCAGGCCCTTGAGCGTCTCGGTAATGGCGTAGGACGAGCCAGTCAACCAGCTCCATCCCGGGCCATGCTGGAATGCCTTGGCGTAGCCAAGCAGGCGCTTGGAATCATCGCGCTGGGGGTCAACGCTGATCGACACCAGCTGGATCTCCTCGCCCACGCGTCCACCCAGCTGCTGCTGGACCTTGGACATGATCGACGAAACCACCGGGCAGACCGTGGTGCAACGGGTGTAGATGAAGCCCATGACCACCAGGCGGTCGCCCACCAGGTCCTTCTCCAGGCGCACCGGCATGCCGTTCTGGTCGAGCAACGGCACGTCGGCAAAGCGCACGCTGGCCTTCTCCTGACGGGCTGCCGGCGGTTGCTCGGCGTGGCCGCTGTGGTCATGCCCGGCGTGGGCCAGGGCGTGCTCGCCACCGAGCAGCAGGCTCAGGGCAAGCAGATTGCAGGCGAGCTTGGCGTTCATCTCACACTCCTGGGTTCCCCTTGGGAAGCGGTAGGTGCGGCGGCCGGCAGGACGCGCAGGCTGGTGTAGTTCTCTTCGGCGAACTTGCGGCCCAAGGTCGGCGACTGCACGTGCAGGTACCAGGCGCCCGTCTCGGCCAGTTGCAGCGATCCTTGGTAAACACCGTCCCCCATCTCTTGCAGCGGCAGGTTGCGCGGCATCGACGAAGGCGCCAGGAAGTAGCGCAGGCTAAGGTCACGCAGGCCCAGGCGTGGCTCACCGTCGTCACCGAGGATGCGCACGCGGGCGATATAGGCAGTGTTCTGCAATGCAGGCTGCTCGTTACCCAGGAACTCGGCATGCACCCCCTTGCGCTTGACCGCGTCCGGCGCTGCCGAGACCTGGGTGCTGAAGCAGTGGATGATCTGTGGCTGGTTGAGCAGGAACGCCACGTCGAAGGTGCCCGCTGCCGGCAGTTTCACCGTCGAGCCGTACACCCCTGGGGCGATTTCGCGCAGGCTGCGGTCGACCACGATCGCCGCGCGGGCCTGGTGCCCTCGGTTGTTGTAGCCCGACATCGGGGCGTTCATGCCCTCGGCGTAGAAGTACGTGGTGTTGTCCACCGGGTTGACCACGAACACCGAGTTGTCGTCGCGGGCCACGGTAAGCCCCTGTGCCAACGGCAGGTCACCTGCCTGGCGCGGCGCGGCGGGACCGGCCTCGAAGCCCTGGATGATCGGCTCACGCCCGCCCCCCAGGCTGGCCAGGTTGATCATGCTGACCTTCGGTGAGGCCAGACCGCGCACGTAGGCATAGCCCTTGGTGAAGGTCAGTTGGTACGGCTCGGCCGCGACCGGGATGCGGTGAATCAGTTGATCGTTGCTCGCGTCGATCACCAGGGCCTGGTTTTCCAGGGTGTTGAGCACGATGCCGTAGCGACCGTCCTCGCTGAAACGCATCGGCCCCAGGCCCGGCTCAGCCTTGACTGTGTTGCGCAGCTGGTGGCTGCGGGCGTCGACCACCCGCACCGTGCCTTCCTTGCCATCGGCCACGTACACCGCCTGGGACAGCGCCGAATAGGCCACCGACAGCGGATGGGGGCCCACCTGCAGGGTCTTGGCCAGGCGCATGTCGGCGATGTCGATGATGCTCAGGGTGCCGGCGTCGCGGTTGCTGACGAAGGCGTAGCGTGAGTCGCTGCTGAAGGCGATCTCGTGATGCCCGGAGCCGGTGACGAAGGTCTTGAGCGTGGTGCGACTGGGCACATCGATCACCGTCACCCCTCCCTTGGCCGGGTCGGCGCTGTTGTTGCCCACCCACAGCCGGCGTTGGTCCGGCTGCAGGGCCACCCGCAGCGGCTGGTCGCCCGCCTCCAGGTTGGCCACGCGGGTGAAGGTCTCGGTGTCGATCACCGCCACCTGGTTGCGCTCGGGCATGGAAACGAACACCTGCCGGTCATCGCCTGTGGCCACCCAGTCCATCGGCCGGCCTGGCAGGTCGATGCGCGCCAGGGTGCTGGTGACCCCACCCACCGAGACGGTGGGGTCGATCACCGTGAGGCTGGCATCCTTGTTCAGCACCAGCAGGAAGTAGCTGTTCAGATCCAGCAACGGCCGCGCGCCGATGCTGCTCTTGAGAAACAACGCCACCCGCGCCTTGCAGCTGCTCTCGCGATCGCCGGACGGCGCCGACTGGGCCGGGTCCAGCCAGGCGCCAGGGGCCATCCCTGAGAGCGGCTGGCCGCTGGTCTGGTCGCTGACCTTGAAGCGGATGTTGGCGAAGTTGCCCTCGCGCAGTTCGCCGCCATCGAGGGGCCGCGCCTCGAACTCCACGGTCACGCCGTCCCGGCTGAGCCGGTGCATGCCCTGGGGATCGGCCTGCTCCTGCAGCAGCTCGCGCGGGTCGCACCACAGCTTGTCGTAGGCCAGGCCCAGGCCGATCAACGTCAACCCCACCATCAACCCCAGGTAGGCGGGACGAGTCTTCTTGTTCATGCGCGCTCCCCCTCTTCTCATTGTGCCGGGGCGGTGGCCGGCGGGGCTTCATTGGTGACCCGCAGAATCCCCCACAGCCCCGAAAGGTTGCCGTAGGCCCCGTAGTCGCGGAACAGGTAGTCGCCCGGCACACCGTTGGCGCCGCCTGCGCTGGGCAGCATGAAGCTGAAGTGCGCGGCCGGCAGCACGCTTTCCTGGGCGCCGATGTACATCGCCATCGGGTTGTAGCCAAAGCGCACCGAGCCGATGCCAGGCAGCCCCATGGGGTAGCCATTGACGTCGCTCTTCTCCGCCTGGTGAGCGTGCAGTGGCCACAGGTGCCCATCGAGCTGGTAGATCATGCCGCGGCTGCCACCGCTGGGCATGAGGATGTGGTTGCGCAGCGGCTGGCCGGGCTTGGCCCAGAGCACCGGGGTCTGCGGGTCGCCACCGACCAGTTCGTTGCTGTAGGCCATATGGGCGTTGGGTACATCGCCAAAGCCCAAGCCATCGGCACGGCCGAACGGCGAGTCGGGCGCCATGCCAAAGCGCAGCCACAGCGGCTCGGTCTTGTAGTTGACGGCCATGTTGCCGTTGTCCTGCGGGTCGCCCGCAGCGCCGTTGCCCTCGGTGTTGATGCCCTCCACCGGCCGACCATCGGCCCAACGCATATTCAGCGAGCGCTGCCACACCGTGACGAAGTCGCGGTAGTCAGGCTGGCCACTGACCTTGACGGTGGCCTGGGCACGGCTGGCTGTGTCCTCGGTCCAGGTCGCGCCCTGGGGCAGGATGCTCATGGCACCGACCAGACCTTTCTGCGGCTGCTTGATCACATCCGCCGGGGTCAGGTTGAGGCCGCCAAACTCGATGGCCGTGGTATTGATGTTGTCCACCGTGCGCCCCAACTGCAGCACCGGCTTACCTTCGCGCTCCAGGTGCCCGGCATAGAACTGGTACACCTTGCTGGGGTAGGCGCCACTGGTGCCCACGCGTGGCGGTACGGTCTGCACCGGATTCAGGCCAACGTTGGTACCGTCGGACTTGGTGATGTCGTAGGCCAGCAACTGGGCGTGCAGGCCCACGTGGCTCGATGGCCGCATCTGGTTGTTGTTGAACGCGGTGGAGCCTTCGCTGTCGTTGCGGTCGCGCTTGACCACACCATGCATCACCGCGGTGCTGGCCAGATCCGGCATGACCATCGGCAGGCGGTTTTCCAGGGTAATGCTGATGCAGTCGCCGGAGTTGGCACGCAGCACCAGCGGCTCCACCGGTACGCCAGCCTTGAGCTTGCCGGTGGTCGGGTCCAGGTCGGCCTTGCGCACGTACAGGATCGCGGTCGGGTCATGCAGCGGTGCAGCATGGCCACCGATGGTGAAGGTCTCCCCATCTTCCGGATCGACTCCACTGACCAGCGGAATGCTGGTCCGACGGCTGTTGAACACCAGGGTGCCGCCGTTGGCCTTGAGCGGGCCACCGACATGCTGGCCGATGCCGGCCGGGTCGGCGATGCTGACCCCGTTGCGGTTCTCCAGGATGTCGTTGGCCAGGGCCGCGACCACTTCATAGCTGCGCTTGACCGTTGGCCGGCTGCCGATGCCATTGGCGTTGGCCGTGGTTTTCGGGCAGATGCCGTCGAACGCCACGGTGTTGCGCATGGCCACCGGTTGCGGGTTGTTCGGCAGCGGGAACAGGTCCGCGCGCTGGGCCGTGTAGTTGCGCATGATGCCCCAGATGCCGTTCCAGTACCCCTCCAGCGCCGCATCGAGGGAATACAGGTAGTCACCGTTGGTGGCGGCGGAACTGGAGATCATCGATACCGGGGCCATGAAGCCCAGTTGCTCAGAAATCCCGATCATCTGCGACGACTTCCAGCCCGAGTTGGAGCTGTTGCCGAAGCCAGAGCCGTTCTGCAGCCATTTCACGCCGTGCAGGGTGATGTTGTGCTCCTCCTCGTGACCACCGGCATGCATGCGCAGCCGCACGTTGTCACCCGAGTAAGTGCGCAGCATCGGGGTGAACGGGTCGCCCGGTTCGGTGCCCTGGTTGATGTGCGGTGGGAACAGCGTGGTGCCGCCGGTCGGGCCAACCGCCGAGGTGATCGCCGAGGGCGCCAGGTTCATCGCCGGGATGGCGCGGTCGGTACGGCTTTGCATGGCGTAGGCCAGATCGCCGGCCATGCCGTCGGCCTGCATGCCGCGCTTGCCGTCCGGGCCGACCTTGTTCGGGTCGAACACGCGCAAGGCCAGCGGTTCGTTGCGGTAGTTGACGACGAACATGCCAGGGTCATCCACCGAGATCGCCTGCGGGCATGGACGGCTTGGGCAGCCCGGGGCCAGCCCGCCGCGCGACTCGACGATTGCTTCGAGCAGGTTGGACGCCTTCTGCCGCACTGGCGGGTTGATGGCGTAGCGGAAGCTATCAGCCGTGGCCGGATAGGCCTGGCCATCAGGCTTGCCGTCCGGGCCCGCCCCCACATACACGCCCGCTTCATAGGCATGCTGGAAGTCGCTGTATTCCAGGAAGAACTCGCGATAGCTGTCGTTCTTGCCGTCACCGTCGTGATCGCCGGTCTGGATCACCGCTTGCCACGAGGTCGGCCCACCATCCTGGCGTGTGGCCGGGTTGTACAGTTTTTCGCCCGTTTCGGCGTGGTACCAGGTTGAGCCGGCAGGCTCGGCCAGCACCGTGGCGTACAGGCCCAGTTGCTGATGGGTCGATGGGCCAAGGTGGTCATGGGTGAAGATGGTGCCCAGGCCCCGGTCGACGTTGTGCACGTTGATCAAGGGGTCGGCGAACCAGCGCTGCATGGCGGTACGCGCGCCCAGCCAGTCGGCCCGACCAAAGCGCCCGAAGTACGGGTGCTGCTTGGCTTTCGGGCAGGCGTCGGTGCCGTCGCGCGGATCGCCCTCGGTGCACCCGTTGAAGCTGCGAATGGCCTGTATACGCTCGACCACACTGCCGGGCGAGAGGATGCCGTCTTCATAGTTCCAGCCGTTGGCCGAGCCGTCGGCAGCGGTCAGGTCCCACTTGGGCAGATGGATGTGCTGACCGATCACGTCGGTCGGAGTGCGCACCTGGTAGTCGTCCATCTCATAGAACGACGGGATCAGGTTGGTGTGCTGGTACATGGTGCAATCGAAGGTATTCATGCGCATCACCAGCGGCTCCGGTGGGCGCTGCTTGGTGATCACCGGCCACGCGTCCTCCCACAGGGCGATGATGCGCGCCTGCGGGAAGTGATAGCCGACCTTGTTGTACACCGCGTCGAACTGGATGTTGGCGCCTTTGTAGATGCGCGGACGGTCGGCGGTGAAGGTGGAACTGCCACGGAAGTTCATGCCGCTCAGGCTTTCGCCGCTGGCGAACTCGCCCACGCCCGAGGACTGGGTCAGGCGCTTGCCGCGGTCATCCATGCATGGCTCGTAGTACGGCGCGCCGGCCGTGGGCAAGGCACCGTTGGTGCGGAAGTTGCGCGGTATCGGCGAGCTGCTGAGCATCAGTGCATAGCTGGGATGCTCGGCCTTGGCGTGGAACTGCATGGCGGCCTGTTCGACTTCGGTGCCTTCTTCCGGCAGGTAGATCGGCTTGGCCTTTTGCACCAGCTTGGAGAAGTCCAGCTTAGTGGTGGTGATCTCGGCTTCGCCGCCGGCGGAAACGCCGTCCAACGCATGGCGGCCCAGGCCACCGTTCCAGCCGTCGACCTGGTTGGGGTCGAGGTTGGCCCACAGGGCCTTGCCGCTGTCCTTGAGCTGACGGGCCAGGGCCGGGTCGAGCATGTCCAGCGGCGGGGTCGGCGGACGTTGGCCGACACTGCTCTCCATGCCCCCGATCCAGAACGGATAGCCGGGGTTCTTCAGGGTGCCATCGGCGTTGCGATTGCTCTCGCTGCGATCGACCAGGGCCAAGGAGCCCACGGCACGCGGCGCGGTGGCTCCCTGCGGGTGATCGTCATCACCTGCTTGAGGTGCGTCATCGTCGTCCTGCTCGGCCACGAGGGTCTCGGCCAGCTTCGGCACCACGGTGACCTTGCCTGGCATCGGCGCCATGGCCTTGCCGGGCAGCGGCACGATTGCCGGAATCGGTGTGCCGGCAATGATCTCGCCATCCGGCAACGCCCGTGCGCCCACTGCCGGCTTGCCGCTGCGCAGGCCGAAAGGCACGGTGTGGAAGCCATTTTCGCCGTCACCGCTCACGGCCAGGCGGGTGCCCTCCTCGAACACATCGTGCACCCGCCACATGGCCCACATGCCTTGGGCGAAGTGCGGGTAGAAGTGGCAGTGGTAGATGGCATCGCCCGCCACCCGGTTGCGGTTACCCGAGCCCCCGTTGGCGATCTCGTAGGTATAGCCGCCACCGGCACCGATGCCTTGGGCATCGATGTAGTCGGAGTTGTCGTCGTTGGGGTTGAACAGCCATTGGTGGCCGTGCAGGTGGAAGATGTGCTGCTCGTGGCCATTGTGGGTATTGCGGAACTTGGTGAAGTCACCGATATAGCTGTGGTGCACGTTGGCCGGCTCCGAGGGGTACAGGGCCATGGTGGCCTTGACCCCGACCGCATTGGCCGGCGGCGTCTCGCCAGGGCGGATGTGCTCCAGGCCGACGTTGGCCGGGACGTCCACCAGGGTGCCGACGTCACCCACGGTGTGGGCACTGAGGAAGAACTCCTCGTAGGCGCAGGACAGGCAGTCATGCATCGGTCCCACGCCCAGGCGGTTGGCGATCACTTCGGCGCCCATGCCGCCTGAGCCGTAGTTGATCATGAACGAATCACGGGTCGGCTCCAGCACATGCCCCATCACCGGGTCCGCCCAGTAACCGGGGAAGGCCTGGGTGCCGGCCACTTCATCGGCGAACTGCGAAGCGAAGTCGCGGAAGGCTTCCAGCCGGTTGGGCAGCGCCGGGTTGCGCTTGCCGATAGACTCCAGTGGGTAGGTCGACGGCGGGAAACTACCGTCCTGGTTGGGGCCCATGACGATGGCGTCGGTTTCGCTGCTGAGGATTTCGTTGCCATCGACCATGGCGATGATCGGCTTGCCCGCCTTGCCCTCGGCGATCCACGGTTCGACCTGCGGATAGCGGGCGTTGTAGTTGATCACCGGCTGGCCGGTGGCGGTACGACCGGTGGTGGCCAGGCGCATTTCCTCTTCAGTCAGGGTGTTGCGGTAGGTCCGCCCATTCTTGGGGACCACCACCACCTGGCCGAACAGGCCGTTGGAGACGTTACCCGCCGTGCCTTCGCCGCCGAAAGTGGCGCCCTTGCTGGTGGCGGCGAACGCACCTTCACGCTCGGCATAGAGGGTGTAGCTGCGGGTGTTGCCCGGGGCCACCAGGAAGTTGCCGTTGCGACCGGTGTTGGCGGCAATGTCACTGATGCCGTTGACCGCCTGCATACCGTTGACCTGGAAGCCTACGAAGCGGTCTGCGACCTGCTCGTCGGCGACAAAGCCTTCGTTTTCGGCTTCGACTTCAAGCTCCGGCCCCTCCTCGCCCTCGACTTCATTCTCTTCGGGGTCGAAGCCATGCTTGTTGGGGTTGGCCTGGTAGGCCAACAGGTTGGTCAGGTTGACTGTCAGGCAGTCACCGGCCGCAACCCGCAGCACGATCGGCCGCGGACGCTTGTCCGGCCGCAAGGTGACCTTGCCGGGAACCGCCGCCCCGCCGTTGCTCAGGGGCACCAGGTGCTCGTCCACCACGTCCTGGCGCAGGGCGAAGATCATTCCATTGGCATTCTGTGCCCCCAGGCGGTTGAACATCAGCGGCTGATCCAGTGCCACTACGTTGGCCACCAGCGTGCGCTGGCATTGCACCGCCGCTTCGCTGGTGGCTTCCCAGCCCAGCAGAAACAGAGCGATTGACGTCAGGACAGAGCCTTTCAACCGGGTCATCATGCTGCACCTCCGGGGAACGCAGAAGTTCTGCGCTAGGCCGGAGCAAGTGGCATGCCATAATTTTTCTACTGATTTTTCAACGTGTTAGACGGGCATTCAAAGCAGATTGGGGAGGATTCCCCAGCCGATTCCCCGATTCGGGGGTAATGCGTCGAGATCGCATTGGGGGTGGTCTAGGTCGTTGGGGGCATGGCGGTTGGCCAGTGCACTCTATCCATGACTGCAGCGGCGCTCCCACCGACGCTTTCGCGGGTAAACCCGCTCCCACAGAGGCGGCGGCGCGCTTGCGATGCCGGCGTACCCGCGAATGCAATACTGGACTCACCCCATAGGGAGTGGTGAACGTGTCCAGAGCGTCTTTACTTGCAGGTAACTGCCCGCAGAACGGACGCACGCCTATGAAGATCGTGATCACCAGCATCCTGGTCGACGACCAAGCCAAGGCCCTTGCCTTCTACCACTATGTGCTGGGGTTCGAGCCCAAGCATGACGTTCCCATGGGCCAACACCGCTGGCTGACCCTCACCTCGCCCAACGACCCTAATGGTGTGGAGTTGCTGCTCGAGCCCGATGCCCATCCCGCCGCCAAGGCCTACAAGACCGCCCTCAAGCAGGATGGCATCCCGGCCACGTCCTTCGGGGTACGCGATATCCAGGCTGAGTACACCCGTCTGTGCGCAGCCGGGGTGCGCTTCACCCAACCGCCGACTGCCATGGGCCCGGTGACCGTGGCCGTATTCGACGACACCTGTGGCAACCTGATCCAGATCGCCCAGCGTCACTGAGACGTGTCGGCCTCCAGGCGCAGGCGCAAGGTAGCCCGCAGCCCATGGGGGGCGACGTTGCACAGCTGCACGTTGCCACCTAGGCGCTTGGCGATCATGCTGACGATCGACAACCCCAACCCCGCGCCATTGGCGGAATCCTTGCTGTAGAACCGTTCGAACACCCGCTCGAGGTCCGCTTCGTCGATGCCGGGCCCTTCATCCTCCACGCAGAGCAACACCTGCCCTTCGACCTGCGCCAACGACACGCGGATCCGCCCGCCAGGCGGGGAATGGTTCACCGCGTTGGTCAACAGGTTCTGCAGAGCGATGGCCAGGGCGCTGGCATCGGTTGCCAGGTGATAGTCGCCAGGGGCGATGTCCAGCGAAGGTTCCTGGCCCTGCTCGAGAATCCATGGTGTCAGCTCGGCCAGATGCTCGGTCACCAGCACCTCCAGGTCGACCACCTCCCGATTGCGCTGCGCCAGGCGTGGCTCCAGCCTTGCCAGGGTCAGCAACTGGTTGACCACCCGGCCAAGCCTGTCGACGCCTGCGATCAGAAAGCCCAAGGCCTTTTGCCGCTCCTCCTCGGTGGTGGCGGTCTGGGCGTTCTGCGCATGCAGGCGCAGGATCGCCAAGGGCGTGCGCATCTCGTGGGCGGCATCAGCGATGAAGCGGTGCTCGCGGCACAGCAGTTGCTCGATCTGTGCCAGCAAGCGGTTGATGGCTGCCTGCATCGGCTCGAGTTCGCGCGGCAGCGGCACCAGTTGCAGCGGCGCCAGGGACTCGGCGTGCCGCCCGCGAATCACCTGGGCCATGTTCTGCAGCGGCATCAGGCCGCGACCAATGGCCAGCCACACCAACAGCGCCAGCGCCAGACTGCCCAACAGAAACGGCAGCAGGGTATGGCGCACGATCCGCCCGACCAGGTCGGCGCGCACATCGCTACGCTCCCCCACCCAGATGATCCAGTGCTGGTCGGGCACCGGCAGGACAAAACTGCGCCACTGCCGCCCATCCACCACCACATCGGAAAACCCTGGCATGGCCGGCGGCGTGACGAACGCGGGCGCGCTCGGTGTGCGCAACAGCAACGGGCCATCGTCGCGCCAGACCTGAAACGCAAGCTTGCTCTCGTACGGGTGCCCAACCCCGCGCCGCCTGGCCTTGCCCAAGGCAACATCCAAGGCCTGGTAGAGGTCGTCGCGGTGCTGCTGGTGCAGCGGCAGGCTCAACACGCCCTGCAGCAGCCGGGCGTTCTGCGCCAGATGGGCGTCATAGACCTCGGCAATTTCGTGCCGGCTGTCGTGATAGTTGTACAGGGCCAGCAAGGCACTGCCGAGCACAAGCACCAGCATGACCCGCCACAAGGTGCGCCGACGCAGCGAACTCATGGCTTGCCTTCCACCAGGTAGCCGATGCCACGCACGGTACGGATCAGCCCGTTGAACAGCTTCTTGCGCAGGTGATAGATGTGCACTTCCAGGGTATTGCTCTCCGGTTCTTCGCCCCAGCCATACAGCAGCTGGGTCAGGCGCTCGCGGGTGAACACCTTGCCCGGTTGGGCCAGCAACTCGTGCAGCAGCCGGTACTCGTTGGGCGTGAGCACCACCGGTTGGCCGTTGTAGCTGACTTGCTGGGTGGCCGGGTCCAGCGCGACCCCGGCATGTTCGATCACCAGCCGGGCCCGGCCGGCACTGCGGCGCAACAAGGCGCGCAGGCGGGCCTTGAGCTCGTTGAGATCGAACGGCTTGATCAGGTAGTCGTCAGCCCCGGCGTCCAGCCCTGCGATCCGGTCCTCGGTGGCGTCACGCGCCGTGAGGATCAACACCGGCACCGCATTGCCGTCCACGCGCACACGCCGCAGCAGTTCGACGCCATCCAGGCGAGGCAGCCCCAGATCCAGTACCACCAGGTCAAAAGGCTCATGGCGCAAGGCGTGCAGCGCGTTGATGCCGTCCTGCAACCAGTCGAGGGTATAGCCTTCCTGGCGCAGGCCGTCGCAAATCCCCTCCCCCAATGCCCTGTCATCCTCCACCAGCAGCAGCCGCATGTTCAGTCCTGTTTGTCTTGGATGCTCTTGAGTAAAGCATCGATTTCCTGACGCCGGCCTTGGTCCGCCAGCTCCCGTCCGGGTCGGGCCGGTGCCTGACGTGCCTTGAGCAAGGCCTCTCTGGCCTGGGCATAGTGGCCTTCGCGCACCAGATGATCGGCCCAGAAGTAGTTGCTGTCGATACCCTCGGGATTGAGCGCCAGTGCCTTGCGCAGCATCGCCTCGGCCTTGTCGCTGTCACCAAAGCCGATGGGCCATCCCGGCACTTGGTCGTACAAGGCCCCCAGGCTGGTATAGGCCGAGCCCTGTAGGGCGGCAGGGTCCATGGCGATGGCTTTTTCCAGGCTGGCGCGGGCAGCCTTGACCTTGCCCAGCGCCCCCAGCCCGCCCGTGGCGCCGGCCCAACTGCTGTTGACGATGCCATCCCAGATCAGCGCCTCGGGCGAGCTTGGGTACTGGCGCACGAACGCACCGCTGTCGGCGGCGAGTTTTTCCAGCGCATCGGCGCGCTGGGCCAAGGGCAGCGTGTACTGGATCTGCGCCCAGCGCTGCTGGACATCCGTCAGGCGCTGGGTGCCCGCCTGGTCCAAGGCCCAGGTGAAGGGGGCGGCGACCAGCAGGCCGGCGAGGATCAGGGATCTCATTTGTTCGACTCCTTGCTGTTGGCATCGCTGTAGCGGCGGATCAGCGGCAACTGCTTGCGCAGCGCCCGGTCGACTATGCCGGGCAGCATGCCGTTGAGACGCACGAAGAGTTTTTCCGGCCAGCCCAAGTACAGTTCGCTGCGCTCGGCCTGCACAGCATCGAGCACGGCCTTGGCGACGTCGCCTGGGTCATCCATCCCGACCTTGAGCGCTTTGTTCAAGGCCGTGGCGGCGCTGCTGTTCATGCTGGTGCGGGTCGCCCGGGGTGCGGCGTACAGCACGTTCACCGAGGTGTCGGCAAGCTCGCGCCGCAAGGCTTCGGAGAACCCGCGCAAGGCGAACTTGCTGGCACTGTAGGTGGCGTAGCCGGGGTAGCCGATCGAGCCGTAGATGGAGCCGACGTTCACCACCAGTGCCCGGGGTTGTTCGCGCAGCAACGGCAGCAACCCGCAGGTCAGCTGCAGGGTGGCCTTGATGTTGAGGTCGATCAGGTCATCCAGGGCTGCCTCGTCGAGCTGTTCGAACAGCGCGAAACGATTGACGCCGGCGGCGTTGATCAGCAGGTTGGCACCCCCGAGGGTCCGCGCCGCAGCGATCACGGCTTGGCGCCCGGCAGGGCTGCGTAAGTCGGCCGATTGCCAGCGCAACTGTTGGGGGTAGCGGTTCATCAGTGCCGCCAGCGGGCCCATGTGCCGACTGACCGCCAGCACCCTGGCTCCAGCGGCGCACAGCTGGCCTGCCAGCTCCAGGCCGATGCCTCCGCTGGCCCCGGTCAGTACCGCCGAGCATTCAGACAGACGCATGGTGCAACTCTTGCCCGGTGGCACGCGGCAGGCCCTGGAACATCTCGGTGTACAGCCGGTACACCACTTGGGCGGCATGGATCACCGCCTCCTGGTCTTCGGGTTGGTCCAGGCGATCCATCAGGCCGCGGTAGGTAACCATGTGGTCCTGGTCCAGCGCGCCGTGGGAACTGAGGTAGCTGAAAGCCTTGTCCGGCAGACCAAGGCTGCTCTGGATGGTACCTGCGGCCTGGGTGGCCAGGGCAATGCTGGTGCCTTCGAGCACGTTGACCATGCCGAACAGCCCCACCGGGTTACCCCGGGCGATGGTGTCGTAGAGAAACGCCACCATCAGTTCGATCGGCAGCGCCGGGCGGCTGTTGCGCACCCGGTCGGGATCACCGCCGCAGGCCGCGATGTCGTCGAGGATCCAGCGCTCGTGGCCGTACTCTTCGTCGATGTATTCGCACACCGCACCGCGCAGCCATTCCAGGCGCGCGGGCAGTCGTGCGCCGCAGGCCATCATCAGCGGCACGGTATGGCGCACGTGGTGATAGGCCTGGGTCAGGAAAGCCACGTAACCCTCCAGACTGACGGTACCGGCGAGTGCATCGCGGATGACAGGCACGCTGAACAGGGCGCCGCGTTCCTGGGTGGTTCGTGCTTGAAGGGTTTCAAAGAAGGACATGACAGGCCTCATGAGTCAGCAATCGCGGATAACAAGCCGTGGTAGCGCTGCAGGATCTGATCCCGGCGCGGACGGCCATTGGCGGTCAGGGTGGCACTGGCGACGCTGAAGGGTTCGGGCAAGCGTCGCCAGGTGTGTACACGGGCGTAGTCCGGCAGGCCGGCATTGCACTTGGCCACGGCCTGCTCGATCAGCGGATCCCCGATGCTCGGGTCAAGTGGCCAGAGCAACGCCACGTTGCGGGCCAGGCCCTCGCCATGGACGAAGGCCTGGAGGATCACCCCGCCCTGGGTCAGCTCCGCCTCGACCCATTCAGGGTTGACGTTGCGTCCAAAACTGGTGATGAACTGATTCTTCTTGCGTCCTGCGAGGTACAGGTAGCCATCGCCGTCGAAATGGCCGATATCGCCCGTGGGCCACCACTGCCCGGTGAAGGGTGGCTCGCCCAGGTAGCCCAGCAGGGTCGAGCCGGCCACCAGTACTTCGCCGTCCTCGGCGATGCGCACCTGCACATGGGGCAAGGGCTGCCCGACACTGCCTGGGCGCTGCGCCCCCGGACGGTTCAGACAGACCACCGACGCGCATTCGGACAGCCCATAGCCCTCGAACACCGGCAGGCCCATCGCCTCGGCGCGCGTCAACAGACTTTGCGCCACGCGTGCCCCGCCCACGGCGACGAAACGCAGCGGGCCGACCCGGGTCAAGCCCCGCTCGATGGCACTCACCAGGCCCAGCAGCAGTTGCGGTACCAGGATCAGGCTTTCGGCACCGCTCAAGGCGATGCTGCCCAGTAAGCGCTTCCAATCGACCTGGCCTGCGCCCTGCAAGCCCAGTTGCGCCTGCGGGTAGACCATCACACGGGCACCGGCCAGCAAGGCTGCGTAGAGACCAAGGTTTTCCAGCAACACGCCCAAGGGCAGCACTGCCAGATACGTGCTCGGCGCCGCCGGCCGACTGGCTGCCTCCAGTTCACGGGCCACCCGCAGCATCGCGTCGGCCCCCAGGCACACGCCCTTGGGGGCCCCTGTACTGCCGGAGGTGTAGGTGATCTTGAGTGTGCCCGCCGGCAGGGCGTTGGCCACCTGCATCTGGCGAGACCAGACACCCTCTTTCTCGTTGAAGCCTGCCGCCTGCAGCGTCGGTGCAAAGTCAGGCTCGGCCAGCATCAGGGTCACTCCGCTGTCGTCGAGGCTGTGACGGACCTGCGCCGGCGTGAAGAACGGCGGCACGATCACGCATGGGCGTTCGGCCAGCAGTGCCGCCAGGTCCCAGAACACCGCTTGGGGGCCGTTGTCCAGGGCCAGGGCGAAGGTGCCTGGCGGTTGAGCACGCAACCAGGTCTCGCGCTGTTGGACCTCGCTCAACAACTGGCCATAGTCGTAGCGGGCTGCTGCCCCTTGCAGCGCGATCTGCGATCCGCGCTGACGGGCATGCAGGTTCAGCACCTCGCGAAACGCCTGCAACTCAAGCAGCATGACCGGACTCCTGCAACGCCGCAGGCAACCCCAGGCGCTGGAACACGCCCGCGCGCATCAGGGCGTCATGGCCCAGGCCGATATTGCCGGCGAACACGTGCGGGTGCTGGTTGTAGTAGCTGCCCCAATGGCCGCGCTCGCCATTGAGCCGGTCCGGGTCGGCGTCAGCCAGCAAGGTCGGCACCAAACCCAGGCGGTGAAAGCTGTTGACCAGCGTCGAGGCGCCGGTGAAGGCGACCCAGTCCAGCCCACGGGCAGCGAGCAGCCAGGTCACGACGATGATCATGATGCGGGCACTGCCGGCGCTGAGCGCTGCGAGATTGCCCACCTCGACCACCTGTTCGCGGTTGACCTGCGCACCGGCCAGGCGTGAGGCCGCCTGCTCCACGGGCTCGTCCAGGTAGCGTTCGAGAAACAGCGGCCCGTCCCCGGCCAGGCGCATGCCCGCGGCGGCGATCAGGCGGCCATGGCTGTCGCTCAGCCCAAGCAGCTCAGGCAGGTAGTGATGGACATCGGCGTGGTGGATCGAGGCAAAACGCTGATGGATGAAGTGTTCGAACAGGTCGCGGCTTGGCTCGCCCGCAAGGCTCAGGGTCAGGTGCGCCATACCGCGCTCGGCGTGGGTACCGATGGCCAGCGGAAACAAGGCACGCCAATGTGCGTTGGTCATGGAAATCCCCCCAGGGGACGTTTCGATGGGGGAAGTATCGGCGGCTAATCTGAACGCAATCTGAAGACAGTCTCAAGGCCTTGCGCTACAGTCAGCGGCCCTCACCAGCGCAGCCATAACAAGGAAAACCCGATGCGCTACGAATTCAGCGAAGTCCTGAACGATCTGATCGATTACTTCATCCTTGGCGATATCCAGTTGCTCCATCGCTTCAAGGAGGAACACGCGCTGCCGGACGACCTGGCCCACGCTTTCACCCATGGCGACAGCGGCGACCAGGCGGTGCTCGAGGGCATCGTACTGCCGCTGGCCGGGGTCGAGAACCTGCCCTACCGGATCATCTTCAGCCTGGACGACCACACCCCCGCCCTGCTCGCCCCCGGCAGCCGCCTCAAGCACCGTCGGCCGGGCTATGTGCTGCAGGTGGAGAACCGCTCGCTGATGCTGTTTACCTGGCGCATTCTGCAGCACTTCACGCCCAAGGCCCTGGGCGATTTGCTGGCACGCTACCAGCAACCCGGCCGGCCCATCATCGAGCTGGACAACGGCTGGTACCACGTGGAGGTGCTGGCAGGTGCCGTGCTGCGCGACGGCTTGTACGAGCCAGCCTTCGAGTTTGTCCTCAAGAAGACCCCCGGTCGCGGCAGCGCCACTGGGGTCGATATCGGTTATCGCTTCGCCTTGCGCGGCTGTTTCGATTGACCCGCGAAGGGGCGCATTGCGCCCCTTCGATTGCGCCACTCAGGCGTGATGAATGTCCCGGTCCTTGGTCTCCGGAAGGAAGAAAGTCCCCAGTATCGCAGTCATCACCGCAATGACGATCGGGTACCACAGCCCATAGTAGATATCGCCCGTCGCAGCCACCATGGCAAACGCCACAGTCGGCAGGAAGCCGCCGAACCAGCCGTTCCCGATGTGGTACGGCAGCGACATGGAGGTATAGCGGATCCGCGCCGGGAACAGCTCCACCAGCCACGCGGCGATCGGCCCGTAGACCATGGTCACGTAGATCACCAGCAAGGTCAGCAGCAACAGCACCATCGGATAGTGGGTCTTGGCGGGGTCGGCTTTTTCCGGATATCCCGCTTCCTTGAGCGCGCTGCCGAGGGTGGCGGTGAAGCTCTCGCTCTGGGCCTTGAAGTCCGCCGCAGCCAACGCACTGCCGTCAAAGCTTGGGATCACCCGCTCGCCAATGCGGATCTGCGCCACGCTGCCTGGTTCGGCGCGCGCGTTCTGGTACGGAATGGCCCGCTTGGCCAGCAAGCTCTTGGCGATGTCGCAGGAGCTGGTGAATTTGGCCTTGCCCACCGGGTCGAACTGGAATGCGCACTGGTCCGGGTCGGCGATCACCACCACCGGGTTCTGCTCCTGGGCGACGAACACGTCCGGGTTGCCGTACTCGGTCAGGGCCTTGAAGATCGGAAAGTAGGTCAGTGCGGCGATGATGCAGCCGGCCATGACGATTTTCTTGCGGCCGATGCGGTCGGACAGGCTGCCGAACAGGATGAAGAACGGCGTGCCGATCAACAGCGAACCTGCAATCAGCAGGTTGGCGGTCTGCGGGTCGATCTTGAGCATCTGCAGCAGGAAGAACAGCGCATAGAACTGCCCGGTGTACCACACCACCGCCTGGCCGGCGGTGCCGCCGAGCAGCGACATGATCACCACCTTGAGGTTGTCCCAGCGGGCGAAGGATTCGGTCAGCGGCGCCTTGGAGGCCTTGCCTTCGGCTTTCATCTTCATGAACACCGGCGACTCGTTGAGCTGCATGCGGATGTACACCGAGATCGCCAGCAGCAGGATCGACAGCACGAACGGGATGCGCCAGCCCCAGTCCTCGAAGGCCTCCGAACCCAGCAGCGTGCGGCAGGCCAGGATCACCAGCAACGAGAGGAACAGCCCCAGGGTTGCGGTGGTCTGGATCCAGGAGGTAAAGAAGCCACGCCTGCCCTTGGGTGCATGCTCGGCCACGTAAGTGGCCGCTCCGCCGTACTCACCGCCCAGCGCCAGACCTTGCAGCAGCCGCAGGGTGATCAGGATGATCGGCGCCGCCACGCCGATGGCCGCATAGCCGGGCAGCACGCCGACCACGGCGGTGGACAGGCCCATGATGACGATGGTGATAAGGAAGGTGTACTTGCGCCCAATCATGTCGCCCAGGCGGCCGAACACGATGGCGCCGAACGGCCGCACGGCAAAGCCGGCGGCAAAGGCCAGCAAGGCGAAAATGAAGGAAGTGGTCTCGTTGACTCCGGCGAAGAAGTGCTTGGCGATGATCGCCGCCAGGGAGCCGTAGAGGTAGAAGTCGTACCACTCGAACACTGTGCCGAGGGACGAAGCGAAGATGACCTTGCGCTCCTCCCGAGTGATGCCACGTTGGGGCGCGCTGCTGCCCGTGGATGCGCTGTCGATGACCGCCATGGGTTGCCTCCGTCTCGAGGTTGCAGGCCGCAGGTGCCTTTCATGCATTCACCCGTACACCCAGGCCCAGGGACTTGCAGAGTGTGCGAAGCACGACAGGCGAAGCGCCCAGGGTCGCAGCAAGGTCAGTTGAAGCATAAACGGCTTTGCCGGTATGGCCATGGGACACCGACCACAGGGCACCCGAGCGGGCTGTGCTTGCCGATATTGCAGGGCCGCTAAGCGCCCCTTCGCCCGCGCCTACAATTCTGTGCCGTTCCTGTAGGCGCTGGCGAAGCCTGAGATGGGCTGCGCAAAAGCCCCATGTTCAGGCCAGCGGCCCCTTGAGCTCCACCTGGTTGCCGTCCGGGTCGAAACAATACAGCGACTGGCCTTCGCCCTCGGCGCCGTAGCGCTTCTCGGCAGGTTCGACGGTCACGCCCGCCGCTTGCAGGTAGGTGATCAGAGCCTGCTCGTCGAACGGCGCGATGCGCAGGCAGAAGTGATGAAGGTTGTTGCCCTGCCCGTTCGACGCCGGCCCGCCCGGGCGTCCCAGGGGGCCGTCGAGGGTCACCAGGTCGATCATCGCGGTGCCCGCGGCCAGGTGGACCATCCCCAGGTCTTCACGCGTTCGGCTCACCTGGCAGCCGAGCAGATCACGGTAGAAGGCGATGCTGCGCTCCAGATCCTGGACCCGTAGGACGATATGATCGATGTGCTGGATGACGAAAGGTGGCATGCCGCTGCTCCTTGTGGCGGACCCTGAAAAGGTACGCAGGCAACATAGCCCATCCCAACGCCCGCCGACAGCCCCTGTCTCTGGCCTACTCGTTGACCAGACGCTGCAACTGGCCGCTGTCGTGGCTGGCCAGCACCCGCAGGATCTGGTCGACCAGCGCCCGGTCAGGCGCCTCAAGATGGAAATGATGACCGCCTGGGTGCCAGGTGACCCGGGCATGCGCGGGCAAAGCACCCTGGCGCTGCTCGAAGCCGTCGCCGGCGAACGCCCCCTGGCGCCCCAGCATCAGGTACAGCGGGCAGGCAATCTGGCGCAGCAGGTCACAGGCCTCGTGCTCGGTCAGCGGCATCGGTTCGGGCAAGACCAGGCGCGGGTCGTGGCGCCAGCAGTAGCCATCGCCCACTTGCAGCAGATCGCGCAACGCCAGAAGACGCGCCGCCTCGCTGGACAACGTGCTGTCCAGACGGTTGCGCCGCTGCAGCAGCGCCGACTCCAGATCATCGAACTGACAGCCACCAGGCTCGGCGAACCCCTGCAGCCGGCTGCGCCGGACCATGCGCTTGAGACGGTAGGCCCGGGCCAGGTGCTGGACGCGGTCATCGGCGGCCACGGTAAACGGCACGCCCATGCCATCGAGGAAGATCATGCTGGCGATGCTGCTGGTGAGCGCCGCCAGCAACGAAGCGATGCCGGTGCCCATGCCGTGAGCCACCACATGAAAATGCCCAAGGCCCAGGCTGTCGACAACGGCCAGCATGTCCTCGGCGTGTTCCCACAAGTAATAGCCGCTGTCATCGCGCCGATGGTCCGACCGACCATGGCCGGCCAGGTCCGGCGCCACCACGAAGCACCCATCGAGCAAAGGTGCCAGCCGCTCGAACGAAGCGGCATTGTCCAACCAGCCGTGCAAGGCAAGCACAGGGATGCCATCCTCCGGTCCCCAGCAACGCACGGCGATCTCGACGCCATCGAGGTCTAGCAGGTGATCCTTGGGACTGCACTGCGAACGCATGAACTCTCTCCCTTGGCTATGGCCTGGCACCCCCGCGTCAGGCCGGTAACCTACCTTGGCCCAGGCAGGCCAGGCTCGCTGGCCCGCGACCGACGGTAACGTGTTCGACACCGACCCCTTGGGTGTTATCTCGTTATCACCTGCGCCAGGCACCGAAGCCGCTCAATGGCAGCTCTTTGTAACGGAGTTGACCATGACCACCGAGCCCCCCTTCCATCACGCACAGATCGTTCGCGCCTTGCCAACCTGGTGCAAGGCCCTGCCCGCCCGACGCGTGCCCGACCTGCTGAGCCGGCTGCGCAAGGACTACCTCCAGGCCGATGGCACCGCCCATGCTTGGTACACCAAGGCCAGCGCCGAGGATCAACAGGCTCTGAACGCTGCCATCGACCGCCGGGACTCCAGCCGCAGGGCCCTGCAGGATGCGCTGGAACCACTCAAGGGCATCACTGACTTCTGCAAGCCATTGCTCGAACAACGCCTGGGCATCGATGACCCCGTCGATCAGGCGCAGTACCACTTCCAGCCGTTCAGGCAAGTCCTCGAAGTGCTGACGGAAACGACTGCCACCGTTGCCGCGCAGACTGACACAGCACGCTATGAACGCGACCCCAAGGGCAAGCCGCGCAGGCTCAGCCTACTGGAGGCGGCGCTGCACAATTTCGAAAGCGCGGACGAAGCCGGCCCCTTCAGTACCTTGCAGCGCAGCAAGACCGACACCAGCCCAGTCACAAGTCCCGTGGCAGGGCTGACAGCCGCTGGATTCGTCAAGATCTGCCGTGACCTGGACCTTGGTCGGCAGTACCAGACGCATCTCGACTCACTTTATGACGGCCCTGCCTCGACCTGGATCCAGCGCCTGTCCATCCAGGCCAGCCAGGACGAGCTGCGGGTCCAGGCATGGATTGCCCGACTGCGCGAAAAGGTGAGCGATGCAGGGCATGCTGCGCTGATGCAATGGTGTGAGAACGGCGCCAACCCAAGCTACCAGGGCCACGCACTGAAATGCTGGCGGATCAACCTGTTCAACACCCCCCTGAACGAAGTGTTGGTGATCGGCCCGGAGCAGAACGATGGGACCAACCCGTGCATGGTCTACATTCCCGGCGCACCGGATGCGCCCTTGCAGGAGTACCCGTCGGCGAGCCAAGCCGCAAGCGACCTCGCCAAGCGCATGCAGGACACTGACCTGCTGCGCTTGATGATCGGCTTGGCCCCCCATACCCTGCAGGCCGACTTGAACGCCAAGCTGCGTCAGGCCTTGTTCGCTGAAAAGCGCTTGTTCGGACGCAAGGTCCGGCTGAACAAAAAGGCGCCCAGGCTCCTCTATGAGCGCGTGGCCCTGCCTGACACCCCCTGGGTCACCCTGCACCGCAACCACGTACGCCGACTCAAGAGCGATGCCGCCAGCATTGCGGTCCCCACCGCCGATGCCGATGCCAAGTCGCGCCTGGAGCGGTTGGAGCACTGGCTGTCGGTGGGGCTGGACGTGCTGAACGTCGCGGCGATGTTCGTTCCGCTGCTCAACCCGATCATGATGACCATCGGTGCTGCGCAAATCATGGGTAGCGTTTTCCATGGCATTGAAGCCTGGGAGGACGCCGATACCACCGAGGCGCTGGCCCAGGTGGAGTCCATCGCGGTCAACATCGCCAGCGCAGCGGCCCTTGGTGCCGGACTCACGGCCCTGAAGGCATCGGGCTTCGTCGATGCCCTGCAATCGATCCGCCACGAAGGGGGCGAACGCCTGTGGCGCCCTGATCTTGCGGCCTACCAGAGCTCTGTCGAGCTGCCTGCCGAGCTGTCTGCCGATGCTCAAGGCCTGTATGCGTTGGACGGTAAGCACTACGTCCGCATCGAAGGCCAGACTTACCCGCTCGAGCAAGACCAGCATGGCGATTGGCGCCTGCTTCCCTCCAGTACCACCGATGCCTACCGCCCGCGCCTGAGCCATAACGGCCACGGTGCTTGGCGCCTGGCCCTGGAGCAACCGCTGGACTGGAGTGATCTTCAACTGGTGCGCCGCCTCGGGCCTGTGACCGACGGGCTGGAAGATGCCGACCTGATGATGGCCATGGCTGCCACTGGTACCGACGCCGATGTGCTGCGTCTTGTGCACATCGACGGACAACGGCCGCCGGCGCTGCTCATCGATGCGCTCAAGCGCTTGCACATCGACAAGGAGACTGACGATGTCGTTTTCCGTGTCCGCCATGCCAAACCGCTTGCCGCCTACAAGCACTACGCGCTTGCGGCCCTGCCCACATTGCCAGGCTGGCCTGAGGATCATGTCATCCTGGCTTTCGAAGGCGCAGAATCGACAGGCAACGTCACTCGAT
Source organism: Pseudomonas sp. PKS (assembly GCF_051913525.1). Lineage (NCBI taxonomy): Bacteria > Pseudomonadati > Pseudomonadota > Gammaproteobacteria > Pseudomonadales > Pseudomonadaceae > Pseudomonas > Pseudomonas sp. PKS. The sequence continues at coordinate 50,775 of NZ_JBEGDO010000030.1, forward strand.
ATGGCGCGGCACAGGCCCCTGACGAAGTGCAGGTCAAGATCACGCTCACCGAACTGGAACAGGGCCAACTCAGTCAAACCGTCATCGCGCAGATGAAGCCGCAGGCCCTCAGCACGCTGCTGTCGACGCAGGGCGCGGACGAACAAGGCGCCTCGGCCCTCAACGATATCCTGGCCGATCATTTGGCGGGCCAGCGCGCGTCGATGTTCGAAAGCCTCTACAAAAGTCGTCAACCGGCCTTGAGCACACCAGCCGAAGTCTTGGCCGGGCAGTTTGACGGATTGCCCGTCGATGCCCTGGACGCCATCGTCGACAACGCCAGCGCCAGCGAAGAACAGCGCCTGGCAGCGGGCCGTGTGTCGTTGCGCATCGCCGAGGAGGCACGGCGCCTTCAGGCCCGTGCCCGGCTGGATCGGGCCCTGTTGGGGCTTAATCGGGCAAACCTGGCCAACGCCGACAGCCAGCGACTGGCCGACGCCTTGGCGGTGGAACAACCCGATGCCAGCCCGGCGGAGCGTCTTGAAGCGGCGCAGGCAGACCGGGACCTGGCCGCCCGCTTGATCGGCCAGCAACCGATCAAGCCCCGCTGGCGCTCGCCGATGCGCCTGAGCGACGGGCGGGTGGGTTATCCGCTCAGTGGCAGGTTCCGTTTTTCGAACCTGCTCAGAGGTGGCCAGGACGCTAACCATACCCACCTGCAAAGCCTGTATCCGGGCCTCACCCGGGAGCAGATCCGCGCGCTGGTCCGAGACATGGCCCGCCATGGCGATGTTGCGGGGCAGATCAGGGTGCTTGGCGAGCAACGCACGACCCTGGCCGAATTCCTGCAAAACTGGACCGATACCGGCACGGAGGATGAATACGACAACCGCCGAAGGCTCAGCCGCCTGCTCAATCGCACCTGGTGCCGCGATGCAGGCCAGCACCTGCACCTGGACTACCTTGTGCTCGATACCCTGCCCTCATTGCCGGTCCCGTTTCCCCATATCACCGAGCTGTCCATGGATGGCCTGCATTTGCAGACGATTCCACACGACTTCCTGCAGAGCTTTCCAAACTTGCAGCGATTGGAGCTGATCAACAACCCCCAACTGGACACACGCACCTTGTTCCAGGCACTGCGCAACGCGCCTGGGCTGCGCGAGCTGGGGATCAGCCGTACACCACTTGGCCAGCTCGACGCTGACGCTCGCGAAGCCCTCAGCGCCATGCGCCACCTACGCACGTTACACATCTTTCGTGCCGGATTGACCTTGGACGTGGCCGACATGCAGGTGCTGGAACGGTTGCCGCTGCAGATACTGCGGCTCGACAGCAATGCCATTGAACTCACCCCAGGGCTGGCGGCGCATTTCAGCCAGTTGACGTCGTTACGTGAGCTGAGCCTCACGGACAACCCGCTGGGGATCGCCCCACAGCTGGCTGGGCTGCACAATCTTGAAGGTCTCTACCTCGACGGCTGCCAACTCACGCAATGGCCCACCGGACTCACCGAGTTGATGGAGCGGCAAAATTGCCGACTGCGCGACCTGCAATTGAATACCAACCAAATCACCGAGTTCCCGGCGCTCGAGCGGATCCTGCAAAGCGCCTTTGTCAACGAGCTGCGCACCGCCAGACGCTTGATCATCTGGACCTTCTTTGACAACGGTATCCCCCAGCAGACGGCCGAACGCTTGCGTGGGGTAGGCGTGAGGATTCTGGAAACACGCGAGCTGCTACCTCAGGCCCCGGAGGCGGGCTTGCCCGCAGTGCCCCCTGAAGTCGCGCCGGTGCAGTGGCTGGCTACGGCCACCGACATCCAACGCCAATTGTGGAACGACCTGTTCAAGGACGGCACCTACCCCTATTTGCATCAGGTCATCGAGCGCGTCGGGCGCTCGGTACAGGCACGCAACAGCCCCCAAGCACTGGCCCAGCAAATCTGGACTTTGCTGGAAACGGCGAGCCAGGATGAACACCTGCGCGCTCACCTGGATCAGATCGCCAGTGACTTCCCGCCCACCTGCGGCGATGCCGGCACAGATGGGCTCAGCACCCTCGAGATCGAAGTCCTGGCTTATGAGGAAAGCTCCAATGGAGAGATTGCCGGGCCACGCTTGTTCGTTTTATATAGCCGCCTGTACCGGCGCGAGCAGGTAAACGAGCTGGCATTTCGTATCTACACAACCCGCCTGCGGCGTCAGGCGCGCTATCTGGCATGGAGAAACCTGCCGAGCGCGCGCAGGGGCCCTCGTCCAGCATTGCCCCCACTCGACCCGCTGGACAACATCAGCCTGGAGCAATTGGGGCAAGGCCTGGTCGATGACATCGAGATCCGCTTGGCGTTGCGCCAGGCCGCCGCCTCTCGGCTCGACTTTCCCGAACCCACCCACGAGATGCTCTACCGTCAGACCGCGATGATTTCCGATCACACCGTGGATGAGGTCGTTCACGCCGTTGAACGGTTCGAGGAAGACAAGGAAAACGACCTGCTGCGACAGGCTTGGGTTGCCCGACAGCCGAGTTGGCAGCGGTTTCTCAAAAAGCGTTACGCCCAGGACTTCGACGCCCTGACCGCGCGCTGGCAATCAGGCCTGGACTACCTTGAGTACTGCATGGATTCCGACGCTGAGCCGGTCGAAACCCTGGACGAGGCCGTGATCGAGGTGCTCACGCCCGTGTTGCCGGAGTCGCCGCTGAATGCAACAGGCCAGTTGCGCCGGGTAGAGGTCAATGAGGGGGGGCAACTCAAAGCGACCCACGTGCTGCTCGAAGGTCGCCAGAAAGAGGAAGAAGCCCTGCTGCTCGACCTGACCAAGCAACAGGACCCAAACGCTCACTGACCGCGTAGGTCTTCGAAAAACGCGTGCCGACCAGCCACCTGGCCGGACGCGCGAGGCGCACCCACCGACTCGCCGTTGGCGGCTTCCACGTGCCAATAGCAGTGCCTGACCGCGCGGGTCACCGCGACATAGGCCAGGCGCTGCACCTCTTCCTTCTGCGCCGTGTCGAAGGGTTGGGCATCACCGGCACGCCCCAGACCGGCCATGCGGTACGCCTGGTTCTTGTACGGCGAGCTCGTCAGGTACTGGCAATCACCGAGCATGAATACGGCATCGGCCTGTAACCCTTTGGCGCTGTGATAAGTCAACTGGCGCAGCCGACGTTGCTCAGGCGGCAAGCTAGAATCAGCTTTATAAACAGGAACTAAATGCTGCTCTATCAATGACTTATCAGAACTTTTTCGAAACAACATCATGACCGTTTCGCCGCGCGCGTAGTGCTCCATCAAGGTCTCGGCCAGGGCCGCCTCATCGCGGTCGAAGACCTTTACCGGCGACAACGGCAGCTCGGCCGCCAGACCACTGGCCTTGGCCTTCTTGCCAGCGATGGCCGGTGCGCCTTTGACCAAGTGCTCGGCGGCATCGATGATGTGCTGCTGGCTGCGGTAGTTCTCCACCAGCATCACCCGGGTATTGGCCGGTGACGGAAACGCCTTGGTGAATTCCATGAAGTACTTCGGCGAGCTGCCCCGCCAGCCGTAGATCGACTGCCAGTCGTCCCCCACGCACATCAATGAACTGTGCCCGGCGTTGCGCCCGACGTGCATGGCCGGGCCACGCCGCCGGATCTCGGCCAGGCTCGCCCGTAGCCAACTGACGATCTGCGGGGAGACATCCTGGAACTCGTCGATCATCAGGTGCGCCAGCGGGCGCAGCAGCGGGTCGGGCAACAGGCGCAGGTTCTCCGGATTGTTCTCACCGAACAGGGCGAACATGCGGTTGTAGGTCATCACCGGTGGCGACTGGGCCAGCAGGTGCGCCTCCAGGGCTTTCCAGAACAATGCCAGCGCCTCGAAGAACGCCGCGTCGCTGTCATCGGCCGGGAAGCTCATGCCGGCCACCGCAGTGCTCACTTCCAGCCCCAGGTTCTCGATGAAGCTGGCGGCAGCGACGAACGCATCCAGAAGCGGCGCCGGTGCCAGCTCGCCCTTGACCTTGTACTCAAAGCCCGGGCCCGCTACTGCCTCACCGGCCAAAGAAGCTGCCAAACGCTTTGCTGCAGTGTAATTATCAAGCCATATCAATGGCTTATCGCAGAAAGCTTGAAACAACGTGCGCTTTACAGCCCACTCCGCCCGCACCCCGAGTTTGGCGCCGGGGCGCTGGTACTGGGCACTTTCGCAGGGGTCGAAACCGAGTACCACCCAAGCGTCCAGCCCTTCAAGACGGCCATGCACATGAAAACGACTGCCACGGATCTGCACCGTGTCGCGGCAGGGCTCGATGCCTTTGATCGGCCAGGCCCCCGCGGCGAACCACAGGTCTTCGATCACGTCGCACAGTTCTTCGTCGCGCTGGGCCGCCAATTGGGTCACTTGCACGCGCTTCTGTACATCGGGGTGGTCGGGGTCCAGGGGTTTTAACTGCAATGCCTCCCGGCGCAGCGTGCCGATGAGCTCGGCAAAGCGGGGGCTGGCTTGCAGCAGATCGCGGTAGCAGAGGTTGAGCTGCTGGCGCTGGGCATCGTTCAGGCGCAGGTCGAACGGGTTGCCGTCGGCATTGGCCTCGCCGCCTGTGGGCAGTTCCTGGCCCAGGGTCTCGAAGGCCCGCAGCTGGCCAAAGCCCGGCAGGCTTCGCACCAACGGCAGGATGCGGGAATGGAAAGTGCGCACCAGCTCCCGGGCCTGGGCTGGCTGCAGGTCGAGCTGCCACAGGGCAAAGACCTGCACCAGGCGCTTGATGAAGTCCTTGCGCGATTCGCGGGTGAAGGTCACCACGGTCATGGCGTCCAGCTCATAGCCCAGGTAATGACGCAGCAACAGGATGCGCAGCACCAGGGAGGTGGACTTGCCCGCGCCGGCGCCGGCCACCACACAGGTGGAGGGGGTGTCGCTGAAGATCAGCTTCCACTGGGCGGCGCTGGGTTGGGCCGAAGCTGGCAGGCGCTGGGCGACGTCGGCCTTGAAGCGCTTTTTCAGCTCGGTGGTCAATGGCAGACGCCAGTCGTCGAACAGGTTGGAGTCCTGGCCCGGAACGGCCGCCGCGTCAGGGCGCAGGTCACGGATCACCAGTACCTGACGCCCTGCCTCATAGCCCTCGACGCGGCCACGCTCGTAGCCTTCACGCAGGCCATCGGCATGGCCGCTGCGCTGGCCGGTGGCATGACCCAGGAACCAGGAGTCGCGATGCTGTGCCTGCAATCGGGTCAGGCCGCGCCCCAACAGGCGGGCGGCCAGGCGGCGAAACCAAGGCAGTTGGGCGGGCGGCGTCAGCTCGGCCGGAGCCGGGGGATGCTCGTGGGACACAGTCACTCCGTTGAAGATCGAATCAGCGGGCCATGTTCACCTCATCCGTGAAAAATCGCCAGCGAATGCTTTCAGATCAGGGTATTAGGCGATGAATCGCATGTATTTGTGCACACAAAAGAATCCAATAAATAGATAAAAACAAGCCGATATTTACGCTTATTTTCGATCTTTGTTTGGCGCATCATGGCGCCATTCCACCCATTCAAGGAGCACGACCATGCTGCAACTGCGACCGTTCGAAAGCCTCGGCCACGCCAACCACGGCTGGCTCGATGCCCATCATCATTTCTCGTTCGCCGAGTACTACGACCCAGCGCGCATGAGCTGGGGCAACCTGCGGGTCTGGAACGATGACTTGATCGCCGCGGGCAGCGGCTTCCCGCCCCACCCGCACCGCGACATGGAAATCATCACCTATGTGCGTGAAGGCGCCATCACCCACCAGGACAGCCTGGGCAACAAAGGCCGTACCGAGGCGGGGGATGTTCAGGTGATGAGCGCAGGCACCGGGATCGTGCACAGCGAATACAACCTGGAAAAGGTCGACACCCGGATCTTCCAGATCTGGATCATGCCTGAGCGCGTCGGCGAAGCGCCGTCCTGGGGTACCCGGCCCTTCCCCAAAGGCGAGCGCGGCGAAGGTTTCGTGACCCTGGCCAGTGGCCGGGACGGCGATGAAGACAGCCTGCGCATCCGCACCGACGCCCGCCTGGTGGCCGCCACCTTGCGTGCCGGTGAAACCGCCGAGTACCGCTTCGACGCCGGCCGCCGGGGCTATCTGGTGCCGGCCAAGGGATTGGTCGAGGTCAATGGACTCAGGGCCAAGGCGCGTGATGGCGTGGCCATCGAGCAGGAAGAAGTGCTGCGGGTCAGTGCGATCGAGGACAGTGAAATCGTCCTGGTGGATGTGGCCTGACTACCCGCCTTCACGCCCGAAGTAGGCTGACGGTGAACCCCCAAGCGTTCGGCGGAGCATTGCGCTGAACGCACTGGGGCTTTCATAGCCCAGGTCCAGCGCGGCCTCCAGCACCGACTGACTTTCGCACGCGATTAGTCAAATGCTCACCTCAAAGCGGGCAGACCGTCGAAGGGCTCAGCGCGTTTGCAAGAAACTCACGACCTGCTCGGCCGCCGCTGCCGGGTCTTCCTGCATGAAGCAATGCCCACCCGGCACCTGCTGGACACTCACTTGGCGGTTCAATGCAGCCAGCCGCTGCACCGAGTGGGGTACGAAAGGATAGGTATGTTCGCCGTAGAGGATACGAGTGGGGGTCTGGATCCGCGCCAGATGGGTCCACATCCGTTCGGGAAACGAACTGAAGATCTCGACCTCGCGGCTGGGCCGGCACTTGAGCACGACACCCTCACCGCACTCACCGATGGCATGCTCCACATAGGCGTGCAACGAGGCATCGGTCCAGCCCTTGAAAATGCCCCGCCCTTTCAGCGAGGCCAACGCCGCCTCCCGATCCGGCCAGTGGCTGCGGCGGGTCGCAGCCTTGCGTGCCAGAGCATGACGACGGTGCAGCCCGACCAGTGCGGCGGCGCCCATCACGCCGATCATGCGCCGGCTGAACAGCACCGGGTCCAGCAGCACGGCGCGCTCGAACAAGTGAGGCTCAGTGGCCAGAATCAGGCCAGTCAACACCCCGCCAAAGCTGTGCCCGACCGCGAAGCGAGGTACGTCGCCATACTCGCCACGGCCTGCGTCGAAGGCTTCCACCGCCAGCGCCGCACTGCGATTCCAGCCACGAAACACCCCGCCATGGTCACTGTCGCCATGCCCCTGAACATCGCTCAGCCACAGGTCGAAGTGTTCGCTCAAGTGCATCAGCAGAGGCTGGTAGGCCAGGCAGCAAAAACCGTTGCCGTGCAAGAAGTGCAACAAGGGCCGCCCGCTGGCTGGCGAGCGCCAGCCACGCAAGGTGAAACCTTCGGAGCTTTCGTGGGACCAGGGAATCAACTGCATCGGCCTTGTGTACTCATCGGTTCAGGAAAACGCCGATTCTACAAACAGCAGCGGGTACAGCGAAATCACCAGCAGCAAGGCCATCAGGACATTGAACAGCATCAGCCAGCGCGGGTTCTGCAAGAAGTTGCGCAAAGCACTGCCGAACATCACCCAGATCCCGACACTGGGCAGATTGACCAGGGCGAACAAGGCTGCGATGACGATCACGTTGAGCACATAGCCCTGGGCCGGCGTATAGGTGGTGATCGCCCCCACCGCCATCACCCAGGCCTTGGGGTTGACCCACTGGAAAGCCGCCGCCCCCCAGAAGCCCAGAGGCTTGCGTGTGTGTGCGGCATCGCCGGAGATCGGCCCGGAGGTGGCGATCTTCCAGGCCAGGTACAGCAGATACGCGGCGCCCGTGTAGCGCAGGATGCTGTAAAGCGGCGGCCAGGCAGTGAACAACTGGCCCAAGCCGAAACCCACGCCCAGCACCATCACCATGAAGCCGATGCTGATCCCCAGGGCATGAGGGATCGACCGGCGCACACCGAAGTTCACCCCCGACGCCAGCAACATGGTGTTGTTCGGCCCTGGGGTGATCGATGAAACGAAGGCAAAGAGCACGAAGGCGGTGAGCAGATCGACTGATCCAAGCATGACGGGCTTCCACAAAGGGTTGTTGTGTTGTCACACTAGCCGAGCGCTTTTCTGCGTGACCCGTACAGTTGCAATAAATTGCACCGATACACATGACTGTATCGGCTTCAAACGACCTGCCCTGCCCCCTCAAGGACGTCTGCACATGAGCTTGACCATTCGCCCCGCCGTGCGTACCGATGCTGCGCAAATCCTGGCCTTCATCACTGAGCTTGCCGAATACGAACGCGCCCGCCATGAAGTGGTGGCCAGCGTTGCCGACATCGAACACAGCCTGTTCGATGAGGGCAGTACCGTCCACAGCCTGATCTGTGAGCGCGACGGCGTGGCCATTGGCTTTGCCGTGTACTTCTACAGTTACTCCACCTGGCTTGGACGCAACGGCATCTACCTGGAAGACCTGTACATCACCCCCGAACAACGCGGCGACGGCGCCGGGCGGCAGGTGCTGCGGCACATTGCCCGCGAAGCCGTGGCCAAAGGCTGCGGGCGTCTGGAGTGGAGCGTGCTGGACTGGAACGAGCCCGCCATCGGTTTCTACAAGTCCCTCGGCGCCGAGCCGCAGGACGAGTGGGTGCGTTACCGGCTCGAAGGGGAGCGGTTGGCGCAATTTGCGGCGCAGGCCTAATGACCTGGGGCCGCGTCGCGGCCCCTGCCCAGGCCCCCCTGGCATTCATGTGTCCTGATCGATGATGCATGGCCACATATCATTCCGCTTGATAATAACCTTCGTGCCGTTCGATTCGTTCCCCGCGCGCAAGACTCGCAGAATCCGCCCACTATCCAATCATTGGCGGAGTTCTCCATGGAACAATCACTCAAACCCTTGCGCTTTCCCCTCGCTGCCCTGGCAGTGCTGGTGATCGCCGCGTGCGGTCGTACTCCGGAGGCTGTGCAGGCTCCTGCCGCGCCCAAGGTCAGCGTGGCCAAGGTGATCGAGCAGCCGATCAACGAATGGGACGAGTTCACCGGTCGCCTGGAAGCGCCGGAAACCGTCGAGGTGCGCCCACGGGTCTCCGGCCAGATCGACCTGGTGGCCTTCACCGAAGGCGCCCAGGTGCAAAAAGGCGACCTGCTGTTCCAGATCGACCCGCGTCCGTTCCAGGCCGAGGTACGCCGTCTGGAGGCGCAACTGCAACAAGCCCGCGCCACGGCGCTGCGCAGCGAGAACGAAGCCCGTCGTGGTGAACGCCTGCGTGACAGCAACGCGATTTCCGCAGAGCTGGCCGAATCGCGCAGCAGCGCCGCCGCCGAGGCCCGCGCCGGCGTCGCGGCGATCCAGGCGCAACTGGACCTGGCCCGCCTGAACCTGAGCTTCACCCGAGTGACTGCGCCGATCAGCGGCCGTGTCAGCCGCGCCCAGTTCACCGCCGGCAACATCGTCACTGCAGACGTCACGCCGCTCACCTCAGTGGTTTCCACCGACAAGGTCTACGCCTACTTCGACGCCGATGAGCGCGTCTACCTCAAGTACACCCAGCTGGCCCGCGACGGTCAGCGTGGCCAGAGCACCCCGGTGTACCTGGGCCTGACCAACGAGACCGGCAATCCGCACCTGGGTCAGATGAACTTCGTCGACAACCAGGTCAACCCGCGCACCGGCACCATCCGTGGCCGCGCGGTGTTCGACAACCGCGACGGCCAGTTCACCCCCGGCCTGTATGCCCGCCTGAAGCTGGTCGGCAGCGCCAAGTACGACGCCGTGCTGATCAACGACGAGGCCGTGGGCACCGACCTTGGCAAGAAGTTCGTATTGGTCATGGACAAGGACAACAAGGCCGCCTACCGCGCCGTGGAACTCGGGCCCAAGCTCGAAGGCCTGCGCATCGTGCGCAGCGGCCTGAACAAGGATGACCGCATCGTGGTCAAGGGCCTGCAGCGCGTGCGCCCCGGCTCGCCGGTCACGCCACAGGAAACGCCGATGGCCAGCGAAGAGACCCTCGCCACCCTGGCCCGCCAGCGCCAGGCCCTGGAAGCCAGCAACAAGGCAGCACCGGCCGTTGCCGGCGCCCGTGAAAACGTCGCCAGTGCCCAGGCACCGCGCGGTTAAGGGACCCCACCGATGAACTTTTCGAAATTCTTCATCACCCGGCCGATTTTCGCCGCCGTGCTTTCGCTGGTGCTGCTGATCGCAGGCTCCATCGCGCTGTTCAAGCTGCCGATCAGCGAATACCCCGAAGTGGTGCCGCCCACCGTGGTGGTGCGCGCCAACTTCCCCGGCGCCAACCCCAAGGTGATCGGCGAAACCGTCGCCGCGCCGCTGGAACAGGCGATCACCGGCGTCGAGAACATGCTGTACATGTCCTCGCAGTCCACCGCCGACGGCAAGCTGACCCTGACCATCACCTTCGCCCTGGGCACCGACCTGGACAACGCCCAGGTGCAGGTGCAGAACCGTGTCACCCGGACCCAGCCGAAGCTGCCCGAAGAAGTGACGCGCATCGGTATCACTGTCGACAAGGCCTCGCCCGACCTGACCATGGTCGTGCACCTGACCTCGCCGGATAACCGCTATGACATGCTGTACCTGTCCAACTACGCCATCCTCAACATCAAGGATGAGCTGGCGCGCCTGGGCGGCGTGGGTGACGTGCAGCTGTTCGGCATGGGCGACTACTCCCTGCGGGTCTGGCTCGATCCGAACAAGACCGCCTCGCGCAACCTGACCGCCAGCGACGTGGTGGCGGCCATCCGCGAACAGAACCGTCAGGTCGCCGCCGGCCAGCTGGGCGCCCCGCCCGCCCCTGGCGCGACCAGCTTCCAGTTGTCGATCAACACCCAAGGCCGCCTGGTCAACGAGGAAGAGTTCGAGAACATCATCATCCGCGCTGGCGAAAACGGCGAGATCACGCGCCTGAAGGACATCGCCCGGGTAGAACTGGGCTCCAGCCAGTACGCCCTGCGCTCGCTGCTGAACAACCAGCCGGCGGTGGCGATTCCGATCTTCCAGCGCCCAGGTTCCAATGCCATCGAAATCTCGGACGAAGTCCGCGCCAAGATGGCCGAACTGAAGAAGGACTTCCCCGAGGGAATGGACTACAGCATCGTCTATGACCCGACCGTGTTCGTCCGTGGCTCCATCGAGGCCGTGGTGCATACGCTGTTCGAGGCCCTGGTGCTGGTGGTGCTGGTGGTGATCCTGTTCCTACAGACCTGGCGCGCCTCGATCATCCCGCTGATGGCCGTGCCGGTATCGCTGATCGGCACCTTCGCGGTGATGCACCTGTTCGGCTTCTCGCTCAACGCGCTATCGCTGTTTGGCCTGGTGCTGGCCATCGGGATCGTGGTGGACGATGCCATCGTCGTGGTGGAGAACGTCGAGCGCAACATCGGCCTGGGCCTCAAGCCCATGGAAGCGACGCAAAAGGCCATGAGCGAAGTGACCGGGCCGATCATCGCCACCGCGCTGGTGCTGTGCGCCGTGTTCGTGCCGGCCGCGTTCATCTCCGGCCTTACCGGGCAGTTCTACAAGCAGTTCGCCCTGACCATCGCCATCTCGACCGTGATCTCGGCATTCAACTCGCTGACCCTGTCGCCGGCCCTGGCCGCGGTGCTGCTCAAGGACCACCACGCGCCCAAGGACCGTTTCTCGCGGTTCCTGGAAAAACTGCTGGGTAGCTGGCTGTTCGCCCCGTTCAACCGCTTCTTCGACCGTGCCAGCCATCGTTATGTTGGCGGTGTGCGCCGGGTCATTCGTTCCAGCGGTATCGCCCTGTTCGTCTATGCAGGCTTGATGGGCCTGACCTACCTGGGCTTCTCGTCCACGCCAACCGGTTTCGTCCCGGCCCAGGACAAGCAGTACCTGGTGGCCTTCGCCCAACTGCCGGACGCGGCCAGCCTCGACCGCACCGAGGCGGTGATCAAGAAGATGAGCGAGATCGCCCTGGAGCAACCTGGCGTGGCCGACTCGGTGGCCTTCCCTGGCCTGTCGATCAACGGCTTCACCAACAGCCCCAACAGCGGCATCGTGTTCACCCCGCTCAAACCCTTCGACGAGCGCAAGGACCCGAGCCAGTCGGCGGCCGCCATCGCGGCGGCGCTGAACGCCAAGTTCGCTGACATCCAGGACGCCTACATCGCAATCTTCCCGCCGCCCCCCGTGCAGGGTCTGGGGACCATCGGCGGCTTCCGCCTGCAGATCGAGGACCGTGGCAACCTGGGTTACGAAGCGCTGTACAAGGAAACCCAGAACATCATCGCCAAGAGCCATAACGTGCCGGAGCTGGCAGGCCTGTTCACCAGCTATCAGGTCAACGTGCCTCAGGTCGATGCCGCCATCGACCGCGAGAAGGCCAAGACCCATGGCGTGGCGATCAACGACATCTTCGAGACGCTGCAGATCTACCTGGGCTCGCTGTACACCAACGACTTCAACCGCTTTGGCCGCACCTACCAGGTCAACGTCCAGGCCGAACAGCAGTTCCGTCTCGACGCAGAACAGATCGGCCAGCTGAAGGTGCGCAACAACCTGGGCGAGATGATTCCGCTGGCGACCTTCCTCAAGGTCAGCGATACCTCGGGACCTGACCGGGTGATGCACTACAACGGCTTCATCACCGCCGAGATCAACGGCGGTGCAGCGCCCGGCTACAGCTCCGGCCAGGCCGAGGCCGCCATGGAGAAACTGCTCAAGGAAGAACTGCCCAACGGCATGACCTTCGAATGGACCGACCTGACCTACCAGCAGATCCTGGCGGGCAACACCGCGCTGTTCGTCTTCCCACTCTGCGTGTTGCTGGCCTTCCTGGTGCTGGCCGCCCAGTACGAGAGCTGGAGCCTGCCGTTGGCGGTGATCCTGATCGTGCCGATGACCCTGCTATCGGCCATTACCGGCGTGATCATCTCGGGGGGTGACAACAACATCTTCACCCAGATCGGCTTGATCGTGCTGGTGGGCCTGGCGTGCAAGAACGCCATCCTCATCGTCGAGTTCGCCAAGGACAAGCAGGCCGAAGGCCTGGATCCGCTGGCTGCGGTGCTGGAGGCTTGCCGCCTGCGTCTGCGTCCGATCCTGATGACCTCGATCGCCTTCATCATGGGTGTGGTGCCGCTGGTGTTCTCCTCCGGTGCCGGTGCCGAAATGCGCCATGCCATGGGTGTGGCGGTGTTCTCGGGGATGATTGGCGTGACCGTGTTCGGTCTGTTCCTGACGCCGGTGTTCTTCTTCCTGATCCGCCGTTTCGTCGAACGTCGCCAGGCCCGCAAGGCCGAGCGCATCCACTCGCTGGAGAGCCATGCATGAACCTGCTCAAACCCCTGACCCCGAGCCTGCTGGCATTGGCCCTGGCGGCCTGCGCGGTGGGCCCGGACTACCAGGCGCCGGCAACCGAGCCTGCGCACCTGGACACCGAACTGCCGACCAAGGCGTTGGACCGCAGCCGTTTCGAGAGCATCTGGTGGAAGCAATTCGACGATCCGGTGCTCAACCAACTGGTACAGGCATCGCTGGAAGGCAACCGTGACCTGCGCGTGGCTTTCGCCAGGCTCAAGTCAGCGCGCTCGATTCGCGAGGACGCCGAGAACGACCAACTGCCGGTGGTGACCAGCCGTGTCAGCAGCGACATCGGCAAAGGCCAGATCCCTGGCCAGACCGAGCAACGGGTCAACAGTGAGCGCTATGACCTGGGCCTGGACATGGCCTGGGAGCTGGACCTGTTCGGCCGCATACAGCGGCAAATCGAGGCCAGCGAAGCGCAGGAGGCTGCCGCTGCGGCCGACCTGCAGCAGTTGCAGGTCAGCCTCATCGCAGAACTGGTGGACGCCTATGGCCAGCTGCGCGGCGCCCAACTGCGCGAGAAGATCGCCTTGGCCAACCTCAAGACCCAGCAGGAGTCGCGCAGCATCACCGAGACCCTGCGTGATGCCGGGGTCGGCAATGACCTGGACGTGGTTCGCGCCGATGCCCGCCTGGCCGCGGTGGAAGCGACCGTGCCACAGTTGCAGGCCGAACAAGTGCGCGCACGCAACCGCATCGCCACCCTGCTTGGCCAGCGTCCGGATGCGCTGAGCGTGGACCTCTCACCCAAAGCCTTGCCGGCGATTGCCAAGGCCTTGCCGGTGGGTGACCCCGGCGAACTGCTGCGCCGCCGCCCGGACATCCGCAGCGCCGAACGCCAATTGGCGGCGGCCACGGCCAATGTCGGCGTGGCCACAGCGGACCTGTTCCCACGGGTGAGCCTCAGTGGATTCCTGGGCTTTACCGCGGCGCGTGGGTCGCAGATCGGCTCGTCGGCAGCCAATGCCTGGGCCTTGGGGCCGAGCATTACCTGGGCAGCGTTCGACCTGGGCAGTGTGCGGGCCCGCCTGCGCGGGGCCAAGGCCGATGCCGAAGGGGCTCTGGCCAATTACGAGCAGCAGGTGCTGCTGGCCTTGGAAGAATCGGCCAATGCTTTCAGTGATTACGGCAAGCGTCAGCAACGGCTGCTGGCATTGATTCGCCAGAGTGATGCGAGTCGCAAGGCGGCTGACTTGGCGTCGGTGCGGTATCGGGAAGGGACTGTCGATTACCTGGTGCTGCTCGATGCGGAGCGGGAGCGGCTCAGTGCCGAGGATGCGCAGGCGCAGGGTGAGGTTGAGCTTTATCAGGGCATTGTGGCGATCTACAAGGCTCTGGGGGGCGGGTGGCAGCCTGAGGGGCAGGCGGTGGCCAGCGTTCGCTGAGGTTTTTCTAGGACTCCTTTGGTTGGTTCCTCCCCCAACCGTTTGCCCTGCTGGCCTTTGGGTTTGCGGGGCTTTTTTTTGGGGCTTGGGCTTGGGCTTTCAGGCTGGGTGAATATCCGGGTTTGGTGGGGGCGCTACCGGCGCTTTTCGCCTTTACGGCGACCTACTTTTGCTCTTGGGCAAAAGTAGGC
>NZ_JBEGDO010000031.1:0-53957 GCF_051913525.1 Pseudomonas sp. PKS
CTTCGGTCAGCCAGCTCTTGGCGGTCAGCTTGTTGCCACGCGGGGCGCGGATTTCAGTGTCGCGGAATCGGGAAGCTTTCATGGCGGTTTCCTTCTTGTGAGTGCAATGCTGGGATGGGTGTTGTGATGTCTTATACATACAACCATATATCAACCTGTATATACAACATGAGGCAAACGAACGTTCCTCAGGTCAGGGGAAAGGATTCAGCTTCAGGGGGCAAGAAATAATTATCTTGTTTTTCAGTGGCTTGCACTTTGAAAAACAGCGATCAACGAGGCGAGATAGCGGAAAATTTGGCGACGGAAGGCAAAAAAAATTTTTGGATCAACGTCTGAGCGCGAGAAGGCGCAAGAGGCCATCGACCGAACTCAGTCGATGGCCATGCCGGACGACAGAGCGATTACTGGCCGAAACGACCTTCCAAGCGGTAGCGCGAGCCTGGATAGATCAGACGAGCGCACCCAACTTGCGTTTTACCCGACCAACTGCGACGCCGGATGAGAAGACAAGGGTCGGTGCGTTTGATGTGGAGCAGTTTGCACTGCGCGGGTGTTGCATGGATGGCCTCCACCATGTGCTCGGCCTCGGTCAGCGGCGCGAGTTGCATCAAATAGGCAAAAGGTGTGATACGTGTGAAGTCCTGCTTGAGATAATCGGGGGCGATGTCGGCATTGACGAAGCGTTCCTCGATTTGCACCGGAATTTCGTTTTCGTAATGCACTAGCACCGAGTGGAACAGGTTCTGGACCTCATCCAGGGAGAACGGCAGCGAGGCCGGGAGCGGTTCTGCCAGCGCCTCGAGCAGAACCACGTCGCTGCGATGGAGATGACCACGCTTGGTGATTTCCTCGGCGATATCGTGAATCTGAAATAGCGCGGCGTGTCCTTTGACTTCCGCTACGAAAGTGCCGACGCCTTGCAGGCGCACCAGCACGCCCTCGATGGTGAGCTCGCGCAATGCCCGGTTGATGGTCATCCGGCTGACGCCCAGCTGATTGAAGAGCTCACTCTCGGAGGGAAGCTTGAAGTTCGGCCCCCAGACGCCGGTGCGAATCTGTTGAAGGATGATGTCTTTGACTCTTGCATAAAGCGGGGCGGGGCTTTCAAGCGCAAAAGCGGCCAAAGATCCACGATCGTCGTCAGAAAGTTGGGGCACTGTTTTTTCCTGGTGATAGGGAGCGAACTGACGAGCAGTTTAACCTTTACTTCAGGGTCCTTGCCATGAACGACAAGGTGAGAGTGACCCAAGCTCTCTTCCACCAGCGGCTGCTAGGGGGCGATAGCAGTCATTGGACTCTTACCCCGCAAAATGCGCCGCCATCGTCAGTCTGTCGTACCCGAGAGGATACACCTGGTGGGCAGTCTTGGGTTCACGAGGCCTCTCCTGCATTCAGCGAGTAAACCGTGCGCAACAGTGGTCCGCACAGTCCCAGTAAACCCCAACCACTCCCTACACCTCCAAAAACGCCGCCTCCAACAACTGCTTCGTATATGCATGCTGCGGCGCATGGAAGATCGCT
This sequence comes from Pseudomonas sp. PKS, assembly GCF_051913525.1. NCBI lineage: Bacteria > Pseudomonadati > Pseudomonadota > Gammaproteobacteria > Pseudomonadales > Pseudomonadaceae > Pseudomonas > Pseudomonas sp. PKS. The sequence goes on from NZ_JBEGDO010000031.1 coordinate 1,525, forward strand.
TGCGCATCCCCCTGTTCAACCACATGCCCATGCTTGATCACCATCAACTGGTGACTCAACGCCTTCACCACCGCCAGGTCATGACTGATGAACAGGTACGTCAGGTTGTACTTGTGCTGCAGATTCCTCAGCAACTCCACCACCTGCCGCTGCACCGTGCGGTCCAGCGCGGAGGTGGGTTCATCCAGCAGAATCAACGCAGGCTTCAACACCAGTGCGCGGGCGATGGCGATGCGTTGGCGCTGGCCGCCGGAGAATTCGTGGGGGTAGCGGTGGCGGGTGCGGGGGTCCAGGCCGACTTCTTCCAGGGCGGCAATGATCGCGGCTTCCTGTTCGGCAGGGGTACCGATGCGGTGAATGCGTAAGCCTTCGCCGACGATGTCGGCCACGCACATGCGCGGGCTGAGGCTGCCGAAGGGGTCTTGGAACACGACCTGCATTTCTCGCCGCAGGGGGCGGACGTCTTTCTGGCTGAGGCCTTCGAGGTTCTGGCCGTGGAAGCGGATGCCGCCGCGGCTGGCGATCAACCTCAAGATGGCCAGGCCCAGGGTGGATTTGCCGGAGCCGCTTTCACCCACGATGCCGAGGGTCTGGCCCTGGGGCAGGCTGAAGTCGATGCCGTCAACGGCTTTGACGTGGTCGACGGTGCGGCGCAGCAGGCCTTTCTTGATGGGGAACCACACGCGCAGGTCTTCGACTTCCAGCAGAGGGTCACCCACGGGGTTGTGGGCAGGAGCGCCGCTGGGTTCGGCGTTGATCAGCATTTTCGTGTAGTGATGCTGCGGCGCGTGGAAGAGGGTGGCGCAGTCGGCCTGCTCGACGATTTGGCCACACTGCATCACGCACACGCGGTGGGCGATGCGTCGCACGAGGTTCAGGTCATGGCTGATCAGCAGCAGGGCCATACCCAGGCGGGCCTGCAGCTCCTTGAGCAGGTCGAGGATCTTCAACTGCACGGTGACATCGAGCGCGGTGGTGGGCTCGTCGGCAATCAGCAGCTCGGGCTCATTGGCCAGGGCCATGGCGATCATCACGCGTTGGCGCTGGCCGCCGGACAGCTCGTGGGGCAGGGCCTTGAGGCGCTTGTGCGGGTCCGGGATGCCGACCATCTCCAGCAGCTCCAGGGTGCGGGCAGTGGCCTGCTTGCCGGTGAGGCCTTTGTGCAGCAGGAGGATTTCGTTGATCTGCTTTTCGATGGTGTGCAGCGGGTTCAGCGAGGTCATCGGCTCCTGGAAGATCATCGCGATGCGGTCCCCGCGGATGCGGCGCATGGGCTTCTCACCGAGCTGCAGCAGGTCCTGGTCGTTGTAGCGGATGCTGCCGCTGGGGTGGCGGGCCAGGGGGTAGGGCAGCAGGCGCAGGATGGAGTGCGCGGTGACGGACTTGCCCGAGCCGCTTTCGCCGACCAGGGCCAGGGTCTCGCCCTTGCGGATGTCGAAGCTGATGCCGTCGACCACGCGATGCACGTGTTCGCCGGTGACGAATTCCACCGAGAGGTCGCGCACTTCGATCAGGTTGTGTTCGCTCATGTCATTTCCTCGGGTCGAAGGCATCGCGGGCGGATTCGCCGATGAACACCAGAAGGCTCAGCATGATCGCCAGCACGGCGAAGGCGCTGATGCCGAGCCACGGCGCCTGCAGGTTGGACTTGCCTTGGGCCACCAGCTCGCCGAGCGAGGGGGCGCCCGGTGGCAGGCCGAAGCCGAGGAAGTCCAGGGCGGTGAGGGTGCCGATGGCGCCGGTGAGGATGAACGGCATGAAGGTCATGGTGGAGATCATGGCATTGGGCAGGATGTGCCGGAACATGATCGGGCCGTCGCGCATCCCCAAGGCCCGGGCGGCGCGCACGTATTCCAAGTTGCGCCCGCGCAGGAACTCGGCGCGCACCACGTCCACCAGGCTCATCCACGAGAACAGCAGCATGATGCCCAGCAGCCACCAGAAGTTGGGCTGCACGAAGCTGGCGAGGATGATCAACAGGTACAGCACCGGCAAGCCCGACCAGATCTCCAGGAAACGCTGGCCGGCCAGGTCCACCCAACCGCCGTAGAAGCCCTGCAGGGCGCCGGCGATGACGCCGACGATGGAACTGAGCACCGTCAGGGTCAGGGCGAACAGCACCGAGACGCGGAAGCCGTAGATGACCCGCGCCATCACATCGCGGCCCTGGTCGTCGGTGCCCAGCCAGTTGTCCGCCGAGGGCGGTGCCGGGGCCGGGACCTTGAGGTCGTAGTTGATGCTCTGGTAGCTGAACGGGATTGGCGCCCACAGCACCCAGCTGTCCTTGGCCGCGAGCAGTTCGCGGATGTAGGGGCTCTTGTAGTTCGCTTCCAGGGGGAATTCGCCGCCGAAGGTGGTCTCCGGGTAGCGCTTGAAGGCGGGGAAGTACCACTGGCCTTCGTAACGCACGGCGATGGGTTTGTCATTGGCGATCAGTTCGGCGCCCAGGCTCAGGCCGAACAGCACGATGAAGATCCACAGCGACCACCAGCCGCGGCGGTTGGCCTTGAAGCGCTCGAAGCGTCGGCGATTGAGAGGGGAGAGTGCCATGTCAATGCTCCCGGCTGGCGAAGTCGATGCGGGGGTCGACCAGGGTGTAGGTCAGGTCGCCGATCAGTTTCACCACCAGCCCCAGCAGGGTGAAGATGAACAGGGTGCCGAAGACCACCGGGTAGTCGCGGTTGATCGCCGCCTCGAAGCTCATCAGTCCCAGGCCGTCGAGGGAGAAGATCACCTCGATGAGCAGGGAGCCTGTGAAGAAGATACCGATGAACGCCGAGGGGAAGCCGGCGATCACCAGCAGCATGGCGTTGCGGAACACATGCCCGTACAGCACCCGCGAGCGGCTCAAGCCCTTGGCCTTGGCGGTGACTACGTATTGCTTGTTGATCTCGTCGAGGAAGCTGTTCTTGGTCAGCAGGGTCATGGTGGCGAAGTTGCCGATGACCAGTGCGGTGATCGGCAGCACCAGGTGCCAGAAGTAATCGAGGATCTTGCCGCTGGTGGAGAGCTCGTCGAAGTTGTTGGAAGTCAGCCCGCGCAGGGGGAACCAGTCGAAGTAGCTTCCGCCGGCGAACAGCACGATCAGCAGGATGGCAAACAGGAACGCGGGGATGGCGTAGCCGACGATGATCGCCGAGCTGGTCCAGACATCGAAGTGGCTGCCATGGCGCACGGCCTTGGCGATCCCCAGCGGGATCGACACCAGGTACATGATCAGCGTGCTCCAAAGCCCCAGGGAGATGGACACGGGCATCTTCTCGGCGATCAGGTCGATGACCTTGGCATCGCGGAAGAAGCTCTCGCCGAAGTCCAGGCGGGCGTAGTTCTTGATCATGATCCACAGGCGTTCGGGCGCCGACTTGTCGAAGCCGTACATGCGCTCGATTTCGGCGATCAGGGCCGGGTCCAGGCCCTGGGCACCACGGTAGTTGGAGCCGGCCACCGAGACTTCAGCGCCGCCGCCGGCGATGCGGCTGGTGGCGCCTTCGAAGCCTTCGAGCTTGGCGATCATCTGTTCCACCGGGCCGCCGGGAGCAGCCTGGACGATGATGAAGTTGATGATCAGGATGCCGAACAGGGTCGGGATGATCAGCAGCAGGCGACGCAGGATGTAGGCCAGCATGTCAGTTCGCCTCTTGCGCGGCTGCCGCTTCTTCGGCCTGGGCCTCGGCCGGCTTCGCACCGGGCTTGATCCACCAGGTGTTGATGCCGATGTCGTATTTGGGCGACACCTCGGGGTGGCCGATGTTGTTCCAGTAGGCCACGCGCCAGGTCTTGATGTGCCAGTTGGGGATTACGTAGTAGCCCCACAGCAGCACGCGGTCCAGGGCGCGGGTGTGGGCGATCAGGCTCTGGCGCGAGTCGGCGTTGATCAACTGCTCGACCAGTTGGTCGATGGCCGGGTCGCGCAGGCCGATGAAGTTGCGGCTGCCTGGGTTGTCGGCGGCGGCGCTGGTCCAGAACTCACGCTGCTCGTTACCCGGCGAGCTCGATTGCGGGTAACCGCCGACGATCATGTCGAAGTCGCGCGAGCGCAGGCGGTTGATGTATTGGGAGACGTCGACGCGGCGGATGTTCAGCTCGATGCCCAGGTCGGCGAGGTTGCGCTTGAACGGCAGCAGGATGCGCTCGAACTCGGTCTGGGCCAGCAGAAACTCGAGGGACACCGGCTTGCCCTGGGCATCGACCATCTTGTCGTCGACGATCTTCCAGCCGGCTTCCTGCAGCAGTTTGTAGGCCTTGCGTTGTTGGTCGCGGATCATGCCGCTGCCGTCGCTGACCGGGTTGTGGAAGGCTTGGGTGAAGACTTGTTCGGGGATCTTGCCGCGCAGGGGCTCGAGGATCTTCAGTTCATCCGGCCCTGGCAGGCCGCTGGCGGCCATCTCGGAGTTCTCGAAGTAGCTGCCGGTACGGGTGTAGGCGCCGTTGAACAGCTGCTTGTTGGTCCATTCGTAGTCCAGCAGCAGGCTCAGCGCCTCGCGTACCCGCACGTCCTGAAACACCGGGCGGCGCAGGTTGAAGATGAAACCCTGCATGCCGGTGGGGTTGCCGTTGGCCAGTTGCTCACGGATCAGCCGGCCTTCACGCACCGCCGGGATATCGTAGGCGGTGGCCCAGTTCTTCGCGCTGGTTTCCAGCCAATAGTCGAACTGCCCGGCCTTGAGCGCCTCCAGTGCGACGGTGTTGTCTCGATACGCGTCGTAGGTCATGGCGTCGAAGTTGTAGAAGCCGCGGTTGATGGGCAGGTCTTTGGCCCAGTAGTCCTTGACCCGCTCGTAGCGGATCGAGCGCCCAGCCTTGACCTCGGCGACTTTGTACGGGCCGCTGCCCAGTGGAATCTCCAGGTTGCCGCGCTCGAAGTCGCGGCCTTCCCACCAGTGCTTGGGCAGCACCGGCAACTGGCCGAGGATCAGTGGCAGCTCGCGGTTGTTCTTGTGCTTGAACTTGAACAGCACCCGCAGCGGGTCTTCGGCGACCACCTCGGCGACGTCGGCGTAGTAGCCGCGGTACAGCGGTGCGCCTTTGCTCATCAGTGTGTTGAAAGTGAACACCACGTCGTCGGCGCGCATCGGGTGGCCGTCGTGGAAGCGTGCCTCGGGGCGCAGGTAGAAGCGTACCCAGCCGTTGTCGGGGGCCTTTTCGATCTTCTCGGCCACCAGGCCGTACTCGGTGAAGGGCTCATCGAGGCTCTGGCGCATCAGGGTGTCGTAGATCAGGCCGATGTCGTCGGCTGGCACGCCCTTGTTGATGAACGGGTTGAGGCTGTCGAAACCGCCGAAGCTGGACTGGCGGAAGGTGCCGCCCTTGGGCGCGTCAGGGTTTACATAGGCGAAGTGCTTGAAGTCCGCCGGGTATTTGGGCGGCTCGCCATACAGGGTCAAGGCGTGCTGCGGCGCGGCCATCGCGGGGAGGCTCAGGCAGGCCAGCAACAGGCTGCTGGCCAGCAGGCGCAAAGGGTGCGTTGGCATCATTGGGCTTTCTCCGAAGTCTTGAGCCACCAGCTGTTCAGGCCCAGGGTGTAGGGCGGCGTGGCGACGAAGGCGAACCGGTTGCGGTAGGCCAGGCGGTGATTGTCGAGATACCAGTTGGGAATCATGTAGTACTGCCACGACAGCACCCGGTCCAGGGCGCGGGCCGCGGCGACCTGGTCGGCGCGGGTGCGGGCGGCGAGCAGGGTGTCGAGCAGGTGGTCGACCACCGGGTCCTTCACTCCAGCGTAGTTCTTGCTGCCCTTGACCGAGGCTTGGCTCGAGTGGAAGTACAGCCACTGTTCCAGGCCCGGGCTCAGGGTCTGGTTGAGGGTCATGAGGATCATGTCGAAGTCGAACTGGTCCAGGCGCTGCTTGTACTGGGCACGGTCGACCGTGCGCAGGTGTGCGTCGATGCCCATGCTGGCGAGGTTTTCCACGTAGGGCTGAAGGATGCGTTCGAGGTTCGGGTTGACCAGCAGCAGCTCCATGCGGAACTGCCGGCCCTTGGCGTTGACCAGACGCTGGCCGTCGAGCTTCCAGCCGGCCTGGGCGAACAGCGCCAGGGCCTGGCGCAGGGTCTGGCGGCTGATGCCGCGCCCGTCTGTGTGGCTGACCGTGTAGGGTTCGGTGAACAGCTTGGGCGGTAGCTCGTCACGGAACGGCGCCAGCAGCAGCCACTCCTTGCCCTTGGGCAGGCCGGTGGCGGCGAACTCGCTGTTGGGGTAGTAGCTGGTCGAGCGGCGGTAGGCACTGCTGAACAGCGCGCGGTTGGTCCACTCGAAGTCGAGCATCAGACCTAGGGCCTGGCGCACCCGTGGGTCGCTGAAGTTGGCCCGGCGGCTGTTCATGAACAGCCCCTGGGTTTGCGTCGGGATGCGGTGCGGGATCTGCGCCTTGATCACCTGGCCGCGTCGGATGGCCGGGAAGGTGTAGCCGTTGGCCCAGTTCTTGGCCTGATGCTCGATATAGATGTCGAACTCGCCGGCCTTGAAGGCTTCGAAGGCGACCGTGGCGTCGCGGTAGAACTCGTACTCGACACGGTCGAAGTTGTACTTGCCGCGATTGACGGCGAGGTGCTTGCCCCAGTAGTTCTTCACCCGCTCGAACACCAGGCGCCGGCCGGGCTGAACCTCGGTGATGCGGTACGGGCCGCTGCCCAGCGGTGGTTCGAATGTGGTGGCCTTGAAGTCGCGGCCTTTCCAGTAGTGCTTGGGCAGTACCGGCATCTCGCCCAGGCGCAGGATCAAAAGCGGGTTGCCGGCGCGCTTGAAGACGAAGCGGATGCGCAGTGGGCCGAGAATGTCCACGCGCTGCACTTCCTGCAGGTTGGTGCGGTAGATCGGATGACCTTCCTTGAGCAGGGTGCGGTAGGAGAACGCTACATCCGCCGAGGTGATGGGGTGGCCATCGTGGAAGCGCGCCTCGGGGCGCAGGTTGAACACGACCCAGCTGCGGTCTTCGCTGTATTCCACGGAGCGGGCGATCAGCCCGTAGCTGGAGGTGGGCTCGTCGCCGGAAGGGTCGTACTGGCCGGTGCCGACCATCAACGGCTCGTTCAGCTCGTTGACCCCGTACTGCAGGAAATTCGGCGTGGTGACCGGGCTCGAGCCCTTGAACGTGTAGGGGTTGAGCGTATCGAAAGTGCCGAACGCCATCGCCCGCAACGTGCCGCCCTTGGGCGCTTGCGGGTTGACCCAGTCGAAATGGGTGAAGGTGGCTGGATACTTGAGGGTGCCGAACTGCGCATAACCGTGGCTTTCGCTCACCGTTGCGGCAGCGGGAAGGCTCATGGCGAGGCTGAGTGAAAGCAACAGGAGGGGACGTATCAAGTCGGTGATCCGATCCAGGCAGCGTGGGGCGTTGGTCGGGCTACAGTAACAGCTTGTCTGGGATGGAAAAAGGGTGTCTGGCGCGGGTCTGGGCGCGGGGGAGTGTGACTGGATTTGTCCTCGGGGGCTGCTTTGTAACCCATCGCAGCGGCCCCAAGGCAATCGGATCAGTGCGATAGGTAGACTGTCAGCGTCTGCCCAGGCTTGAGGGCATGGCCGCTACGCGGGTTCCAGCGTTTGAGATGCTTCATCTCGACGTTGAAGCGCTTGGCCACCGCATAGAGGGAGTCGCCCTTGCGGACTTTGTATTGAGTGGAGCGCTGCTTGGAGGCCGCGACACGGTTGGCGGCTCCGCTCGATGAGCTGCCATCGCGCAGGGCGAGCACTTGGCCGGTCTTGAGGTGGTTGCCCGAGAGGCGGTTCCAACGCTTAAGGTCACTCACCGACACGCGGTTGGCCTTGGCGATGGCGCCCAGGTTGTCGCCACGCTTGACCCGGTAGCTACGGGTCGCTGCGGGGGCTTTGGTCTCGGCCAGAGCGGCCTGGAACACGGCCTTGTTCGGTTGCAGGCTGACCAGTTCCTCAGGCTTGAGGTTGGACAGGCTGTCGGTCAGCAATTGGGCCTTGGCGGTGGGCACCAGTAGCTGCTTGGGACCGTCCACGGTCATGCGCTTCTTGAAGGCCGGATTGAGCTGGATCAGCTCGTCCTCGTCGATATCGGCGAACGCCGCAACCCGCGACAGGTCCAGGCGATCATTGATGGCGACGGCTTCGAAGTAGGGTTCGTTGGCGATGGGGCTGAGGCTGACGCCGTAGGCTTGCGGGGTCATGACCACCTGCGAAAGGGCCAGCAACTTGGGCACGTAGTCGCGGGTTTCCTGGGGCAGCGGCAGGTTCCAGTAGTCGGTGGGCAGGCCCAGGCGCTCGTTGCGCTCGATGGCCCGGCTCACGGTGCCTTCGCCGGCGTTGTAAGCCGCCAGGGCCAGCAGCCAGTCGCCGTTGAACATGTCGTGCAGGCGGCCCAGATAATCGAGCGCGGCGTTGGTCGACGCGGTGATGTCGCGGCGGCCATCGTAGAAATTGGTTTGGCGCAGGTTGAAGTGACGACCGGTCGAGGGGATGAACTGCCACAGGCCGACCGCATGGGCGCGGGAGTAGGCCATCGGGTTGTAGGCGCTTTCGATCGCCGGCAGCAGGGCCAGCTCCAACGGCATGTCGCGCTCTTCGAGGCGCTCGACGATGTAGTGCAGATAGAGACTGCCACGCTCGCCGGCGTTCTCCAGGAACGAGGGGTTGCTGGCGAACCACAGGCGTTGCTGCTCGATGCGCGGATTGACGTCGATGTTATCCTGCAAGGCGAAGCCCTGGCGCATGCGCTCCCAGACATCCTGGGGGGCTTGCTCGGCTTTCTTGACCATCAGCGGGGCAGGCTTGTGCTTGACGCGCGCCTGGTAGCTTGCGCGAACGCTGTCGGATTCGTCGAGCTGACGGGTGCTCTGGCAGCCCACCAAGGTGGCGGCCAAAGCCAGCGCGCTGATTTGGGCCAGACGCGTCAGGGCGACGGAATGAGAGGTTCTGCGGCTACGGGAAGACATCGGCTGGGACAGGTTTCCGGGCGAAAAATTTCGGCGATTCTAGAAACCGGTCCCCCCGGGGTCAACCGTTGACAACGGGTTGCGATATATCTTGAGGTTATCAGAAAGCGTCTTTCCAAGACCTCAAGGCAGCAAAAACAGAGGCTTGGCTTGCATTGGAATGTCCCTTCCATTCGTCTGCTTTTTGTTTAACCGATGTTTCAGCCGTGCGAAGAAATGGGTTGGTGAGACGCTCCAGACCGATGGTCGAGGGCAAGCTGATGCGATTTTCATCCCGCAACTGGGTAACGTCGGCGAATCGTTGGGCAACGTGCGGGTTTTCCGGCTCCACGGCCTTGGCGAAACGCAGGTTGCTCAAGGTGTATTCGTGGGTGCAGTACACACGGGTCTCGGCGGGCAGAGCGGCCAGCCGCGACAGGGACTGGTGCATCTGTTCGGGCGTGCCTTCGAACAGGCGACCGCATCCGGCGGCGAACAGGGTGTCGCCGCAGAACAGCAGCGGCGCGCTGTAGTAGGCGATATGGCCCAGGGTGTGGCCGGGCACGGCGATGATGTCGAAGTCCAGGCCCAGCACCTTTACCCGGTCGCCATCGTCCAGCGCCAGGTCGCGGGCCGGGATGCGCTCCTGGGCCGGGCCGCAGACGCGGGCGCCGGTGGCCTGCTTGAGGGCCTCCACGCCGCCGACGTGGTCGTGGTGATGGTGGGTGATCAGGATGTCCTCCAGTACCCAGCCGGGGTTGGCCGCAAGCCAGGCCTGCACCGGGGCTGCATCGCCGGGGTCGACCACCGCGCAGCGGCGTTTGGCAGTATCCTGTAACAGCCAGATGTAATTGTCGGAGAAAGCGGGAAGAGCATCGATCTGTATCATGTGCGTACCGAATCGCCTGGCGTGAACATGAAGGCATCTTAGCCACGATGGCGCGGACGGAGAACCTTCGAGGGAGAACGCAATGACCGACAAAGCCTTTGCCCAGGCCGATCCTGACTGGATCGAACTGATGAGCCTGGCCCGTGAATGGTTCCAGGGGCCGCTGGGGCAAATGATGCTGCACGAGGAGGAGAAACTTCTCGAGGACGAGCTTGGCCGCTTTTTCGGCGGCTTCCTGGTGCATTACGGCCCCTGTGCCGAGCCACCGCCCAGTGCCCCTCAGGTGCAGCGCAATGTGCGTCTTGGCGCGCCCTTGCCGGGGGTGGACATCGTCTGTGAAGAACAGGCCTGGCCGCTTTCCGAGCATGCCGCCGACGTGGTGGTGCTGCAGCATGGCCTGGATTTCAGTCTCTCGCCCCATGGCCTGCTGCGCGAGGCCGCCAGTGCCGTGCGCCCGGGCGGGCATCTGCTGATCGTCGGGATCAATCCCTGGAGCAGTTGGGGCGTTCGCCATTTCTTCAGCCACGGGGCGTTGCGCAAGGCCCGTTGCATCTCGCCGTCGCGTCTTGGCGACTGGCTCAACCTGCTGGGCTTCGCGCTGGAGAAACGCCGCTTCGGGTGCTATCGTCCGCCGCTTGCCTCGCCGGCCTGGCAACAGCGCCTAGCTGGTTGGGAGCGCATGGCCGGTGGTTGGCAGACTGCTGGCGGCGGGGTCTACCTGGTGGTGGCGCGCAAGATGGTGGTCGGCCTGCGGCCGCTGCGCCTGGAACGCCGCGAACCCATGGGCAAACTGCTGCCGTTGCCGCTGGCCAAGGTCAATCGTCGCCACAGTGAACCCTGAGGGGCCTGCGGTCGATATCACAGAGCGAAAAGGCGGTACATGAGCGAGAGCGTCGAGATCTACACCGATGGTGCCTGCAAGGGCAACCCTGGCCCCGGCGGCTGGGGTGTGCTGATGGTTTACAAAGGCGTCGAGAAGGAGCTGTGGGGCGGCGAGCGCGAAACCACCAACAACCGCATGGAACTGATGGCGGCGATCCAGGGGCTGATGGCACTCAAGCGTGAATGCGAGGTGGTGCTCACTACCGATTCGCAATACGTGATGAAAGGCATCAACGAGTGGATGGCCAACTGGAAGAAGCGCGGTTGGAAAACGGCGGCCAAGGAACCGGTGAAAAACGCCGACCTCTGGCAGCAGCTCGACGAGCAGGTCAACCGTCACAAGGTGACCTGGAAGTGGGTACGTGGCCACATCGGCCACCCTGGCAACGAGCGTGCCGACCAACTGGCCAACCGCGGTGTCGACGAAGTGCGTGCCAAGCGCTGAGTCCTCTATCCAGGGGGTACTGCAGCGGGGAGCGATGTCTTGCGCTGCGGTGGCCTTTTCGCGGGTAAACCCGCTCCCACAGAACCTGTGTTGATAGGTGGTAGCGGGTTCACCTGACGTAGCCCCCCATGCTGTCGTTTGGGGTACAATCCCCGGCTTTGTCCTGATGCAAGTTGGAGCCACCCGCGTGGAGCAGCAAGTCAACCGGTACGTCGTCCTCGATACCGAAACCACCGGCATGCCGGTCACCGAAGGCCACCGGATCATCGAGATCGGGTGCGTCGAGGTCATCGGCCGGCGCCTGACCGGGCGCAACTTCCACGTCTATCTGCAACCGGACCGCGAGAGTGACGAAGGCGCGATCGGGGTGCACGGCATCACTGATGCCTTCCTGGTCGGCAAACCGCGATTTGCCGATGTCGCCGAAGAGTTCTTCGAGTACATCAAAGGCGCGCACCTGGTCATCCACAACGCGGCGTTCGACGTTGGCTTCATCAACAACGAGTTCGCCCTGCTGGGCCAGCATGAGCGCACCGATGTTTCCCAATACTGCACCGTCATCGACACCCTGATGTTGGCGCGGGCGCGGCACCCAGGCCAGCGCAACAGCCTCGATGCGTTGTGCAAACGCTACGGCATCGACAACTCCGGTCGTGAACTGCACGGCGCACTGCTCGACTCCGAACTGCTGGCCGACGTCTACCTGGCGATGACCGGTGGCCAGACCAGCCTGTCGCTGGCCGCCCATGGTGCGGACGGCGACGAGTCCGGCGAGGGCGGTACCGGTAGCGAGATCCGCCGCATCGTCGGGCGTCAGCCGGGGCGGGTCATCATGGCCAGCGCCGAGGAGCTCGAAGCACATGCCGAGCGCCTGGCAGCGATCGCCAAATCGGCGGGGGCGCCATCGATGTGGCAGGTCCTGACGGAGCCTGCCGCCAGCTGATTGGCTGATGCCGGGGCCGCTCTGCGGCCCTTTCGCAGTCGTCGCCAGCGCCCGCAGAAAGATGCGCAGCCTGATCGGCCAGCTTCTACCCTGAAAGGACGGACCTGTCCTGCGAAGGGAGTAGTTGCCGATGTACAAGGACCTCAAGTTCCCCATCCTCATCGTCCATCGCGCGATCAAGGCCGACAGTGTCGCCGGTGAACGCGTGCGCGGCATTGCCGAGGAGTTGGCCCAGGACGGTTTCGCCATCCTGGCCGCCGCCGACCAGGCTGAAGCCAGGCTGGTAGCGGCGACTCACCACGGCCTGGCCTGCATGCTGATCGCCGCCGAAGGCGTTGGCGAGGACGCTCATCTGTTGCAAAGCATGGCTGAGTTGATCCGTCTGGCGCGACAACGTGCGCCAGACTTGCCGATCTTCGCGCTCGGTGAACAGGTCACCCTCGAGTATGCCCCGGCTGAAGCCATGAGCGAGCTCAACCAGTTGCGCGGCATCCTCTACCTGTTCGAAGACACCGTCCCCTTTCTTGCCCGCCAGGTCGCCCGCGCCGCCCACAATTACCTCGACGGCTTGCTGCCGCCGTTCTTCAAGGCCCTGGTGCAGCACACCGCGCAATCGAACTATTCCTGGCACACGCCCGGCCATGGCGGCGGGGTGGCCTACCGCAAGAGCCCGGTGGGGCAGGCGTTCCATCAGTTCTTCGGGGAAAACACCTTGCGCTCGGACCTTTCGGTCTCGGTGCCCGAGCTCGGCTCGCTGCTCGACCACACAGGCCCTTTGGCCGAGGCTGAAGCCCGGGCCGCGCGTAACTTCGGCGCCGACCACACCTTCTTCGTGATCAACGGCACTTCCACCGCCAACAAGATCGTCTGGCATGCCATGGTCGGTCGCGACGACTTGGTCCTGGTGGATCGCAACTGCCACAAGTCGGTGGTTCATGCCATCATCATGACCGGCGCCATCCCGATCTACCTGTGCCCGGAGCGCAACGAGCTGGGCATCATCGGTCCGATCCCGTTGAGCGAATTCAGCGCGGCTTCGATCCAGGCGAAAATCAAGGCCAACCCCCTGGCGCGGGGGCGAGGGTCGCGCATCCGCCTGGCTGTGGTGACCAACTCCACCTATGACGGGTTGTGCTATCACGCAGGGCTCATCAAGCAGGAGCTCGGTGCCAGTGTCGAGGTGCTGCATTTCGACGAAGCCTGGTTCGCCTATGCCGCTTTCCATGAGTTCTTTGCCGGGCGCTATGCCATGGGCACCGCGCGCGGCGACGACAGCCCGCTGGTCTTCAGCACCCATTCCACCCACAAGCTGCTGGCAGCGTTCAGCCAGGCGTCGATGATCCACGTCCAGGACGGCAGCCAGCGGCAACTGGACCGGGACCGCTTCAACGAAGCCTTCATGATGCACATCTCCACCTCGCCGCAGTACAGCATCCTCGCCTCCCTGGATGTGGCCTCGAGCATGATGGAAGGCCCGGCCGGGCGTTCGCTGTTGCAGGAGATGTTCGACGAAGCCCTGAGCTTTCGTCGCGCCCTGGCCAACCTGCGCGAGCACATCGCCGCCGATGACTGGTGGTTCAGCATCTGGCAGCCGCCCGCCGCCGAAGGGATCCACCGCCTGGCGGCGCAGGACTGGCTGTTGCAGCCGGGCGCCGAGTGGCACGGCTTCGGTGAGGTGGAGCAGGACTACGTGCTGCTGGACCCGCTGAAGGTCACGCTGGTGATGCCGGGGCTCACGGCCGGCGGTGCTTTGGGCGAGCACGGCATTCCGGCGGCGGTGGTGAGCAAGTTTCTGTGGGAGCGTGGGCTGGTGGTGGAGAAGACCGGGTTGTACAGCTTCCTGGTGTTGTTCTCCATGGGTATTACCAAGGGCAAGTGGAGCACCTTGCTCACCGAGCTTCTGGAGTTCAAACGCCACTACGATGGCAACACACCGCTGAGCCTTTGTCTGCCCAGCGTGATGGCAGTGGCGCCTTCACGCTATCAGGGCCTGGGGCTGCGCGACCTGTGCGAGCAACTGCATGACTGCTACCGGGCCAATGCCACGGCCAAGCAGCTCAAGCGGCTGTTCACCCGTTTGCCGGAGATGGCCATGAGCCCAGCCCAGGCCTATGACCAACTGGTGCGGGCAGAGGTGGAGGCCGTGCCGATCGAGGCACTGCTGGGGCGCGTCTCGGCGGTCATGCTGGTGCCGTATCCACCGGGCATCCCCTTGATCATGCCGGGGGAGCGTTTTACCGACCCCACGCGGGCAATCATCGACTATCTGGCCTTCGCCCGGGCCTTCAATAGCGGTTTTCCGGGTTTTGTCGCCGATGTCCATGGCTTGCAATGCGAAGACGCTGGCCAGGGGCCGGTCTACACGGTCGATTGCATCAAGGAATGCGAATGAGCTCGACGCCAGTGCGGGCCAGTTCGAAGCGGTCTTCACCCAGGTGATTGACCCGGTCGCCGACGGGCAGCCGGTAGGTGACGATTGGCGCGCCGAGGGGGCTGCCGTCGGCCTGGAGTGTGGACTCCTGGAACTCATGCACGGGATAGATGCGGCCTTCGGCGTCGCGTGCGTGGAATTGACCGACCAGGATTGCTGCCATTTGAGAGAAAACCTCTGAAATTTCCGAAATATCTGCAGGCATAGACCCGTGAAACGGGCGGGAAGTTTTCCGCTTTTGGGAAAAAAACTCCGGTGGATGGGTACGGTCATCTATAACTACAACTTCCCCAACCAACAGAGGTTGCACACCACCATGAGCCAGGTCTATTCGGTAGCGGTCGTCGTCGGCAGCTTGCGCAAGGATTCCTACAACCGCAAGGTGGCCCGGGCCCTCGGGGAGCTGGCACCGTCCAGCCTTGCCCTGAAGATCGTCGAGATCGGCGACTTGCCGCTGTACAACGAGGATGTCGAGGCCAATGCGCCAGAGGCCTGGAAGCGTTTTCGCGACGAGATTCGGCGAAGCGATGCGGTGCTGTTCGTCACTCCTGAATACAACCGCTCGGTGCCAGGAGGCCTGAAGAACGCCATCGATGTGGGCTCGCGTCCCTATGGGCAGAGCGCCTGGAGCGGCAAGCCGGCAGCGGTGGTGAGCGTATCGCCGGGCGCGATTGGCGGGTTCGGGGCCAACCATGCAGTGCGTCAGTCGCTGGTGTTCCTGGACATGCCCTGCATGCAGATGCCGGAGGCCTACCTCGGGGGGGCGGCGAGCCTGTTCGAGGACTCGGGCAAGCTCAATGACAAGACCCGGCCGTTCCTGCAGGCCTTCATCGACAAGTTCGCGGCCTGGGTGAAGCTCAACCGCGCGGTCTGACATCTGGTCGACTGAACCGACCCATTCGCGGACAAGCCCGCGCTTACAAGGGACGCACAGCCTTGTAAGCGCGGGTTTGTCCGTGAATGGCACCTCAGGCTTACGAGGCCTGCGGCATTTCACCTTTGGCCAGGCGACGGTTGATGTCGGCGATGACCTCTGGCAACTCGTTGATGGTGTCGATCAGGTAGTGCGGGCGGGAGCTTTCGAACATCGCGTGGATGCGCTTGCGCTCGCTTTCGAGCTTCTCGGCGCTCAGGGCGCGGTAGCCCTCCCAGGTCAGGCCCAGGGCGTTGCCCGAACAGACCAGGGCGACAGTCCACATGCCGGCGCGGCGGCCTTCGAGTATGCCTGGTACGGTGTCGTCGACCTTGACGCAGGCAGCGACATCATCGATACCCAAGGCAATCACGTTGGCAAGGGCCTGGGCCGGCCACGGACGGCCGTTCGGGGTTTCGTCGGTGGCCACCACATGGTCGGCGACATACCCATTCTGCTTGGCCAGCTCCACCACCTTGTCCATCACCACTTTCGGGTACCCGGAGCAGGAGCCGATCTTCAGGCCGTCCTTGCGCAGGCCTGTCAGGGTGTCCAGGGCGCCTGGGATCAGCGCCGAGTGCACGGCGATCTTCTCGATCTGCAGGGGCATGAAGCGCTCATAGATGGCGGTGACGTCGTCGTCGGTCGGCGTACGGCCGAACACCTTGCGGTAGCGCTCGGCGATCTCGGGCACATCGCACAGGGTACGGATGTGATCCCATTTGCCCATGCCCATCGGGCCGCGGGCTTCTTCGATGGACACCTGGACATCGAATTCGGCGAAGGCTTCGACGAAGATCTGGGTCGGGGCGAAGGAGCCGAAATCGACCACGGTACCGGCCCAGTCGAGGATGGCGGCTTGCAGCTGGGTTGGGTTGCTGTAGTTCATGTGCGCGGGTTCCTGAAGAAAAGGGTCGGTCGTTGAATTAGATGTCCAGCACTTCCATTTCCCGCAGCACCTGGGCCACGGCATCGACGGCAGCTTGCATGCCCTCGGCGCCCACCACGCCGATGCAGCCGACGCGGAAGGTTTCCACCTGGGTCAGCTTGCCCGGGTAGAGGATGAAGCCCTTGGCCTTGACGCGCTCGTAGAAGTCCTTGAACTGGTAGCGAGCATCCCGCGGGGCATGGAAGGTGACGATGATCGGCGCCTGGATCTCGGCGGGCAGGAAGCTGCGCAGGCCGAGCTTGGCCATGCCTTCGAGCAGGGTCTTGCAGTTGTCGGCGTAGCGTTGGTGACGAGCCGGCAGGCCGCCTTCCTCGTTGTATTGCACCAGGGCTTCATGCAACGCCGCCACCACGTGAGTGGGCGGGGTGAAGCGCCATTGGCCAGTCTTGGCCATGTACGCCTGCTGGTCTTGCAGGTCCATGGCCAGCGAGTGGCAGTTGCCTTCGGACGCGGCCAGGGCGTTTTTCTCGGCGAAGACGAAGCCCATCCCTGGTACGCCTTCAAGGCACTTGCCGGAGGCGGCGATCAGGGCCTCGAACGGTACTTGCGTGGCGTCGATCGGCAAGGCCCCGAAGGAGCTCATGGCGTCGATGATCAGGCGCTTGCCGTGGCGTTTGACCACCTGGGCGATCTCGGGCAGTGGGTTGAGGATGCCGGTGCTGGTTTCGCAGTGGATCAGGGCCACGTGGGTGACAGCCGGGTCGGCGGCCAGCAGGCGGTCGACATCGGCGGCGGTGGTCGGTTGGTCCTCGGCGGTCTCGAAGGTGCTGTAGGCACGGCCCAGGACCTTGCAGATCTTGGCCAGGCGCTGGCCGTAGGCACCGTTGATCAGCACCAGCACCTTGCCGTCGCGTGGCACCAGGGTGCCGATGGCGGCCTCCACGGCGAAGGTGCCGCTGCCTTGCAGGGGGACGCAGTGGTGGGTGGCCGCGCCGTTGACGATGGCCAGCAGTTGTTCGCACAGGCTGGCGGTCAGCTGGTTGAAGTCGCGGTCCCAGGAGCCCCAGTCCACCAGCATGGCTTGGCGGGTGCGGGACGAGGTGGTCAGTGGGCCAGGGGTCAGCAGGATCGGGGCGTTGCTCATTCCGGTATTCCTCACAAGCGGTGGGCTGAAACGTATGGGGCCTAAATTGCAATTTGCCGAGTTATCAATCAAATTGTTTGTCGTTATGCCAGCCATAAGTAAGGCCGATAGCTATGAACCTGTTCCAACTGCGTGCCTTCGATGCCGTGGCCCGCGAAGGCAGCTTCACCCGCGCCGCGGCGCGCCTGTTCATCAGCCAGCCGGCGGTGACCGGACACGTCAAGGCGCTGGAGGAGCATTACCAAATCACGTTGTTGCGCCGGACCGCGCGACGGGTGGAATTGACCGAGGAGGGCACGCGCCTGGCGGCCATCACCCGGGCGATGTTCAGCCTGGCCGAAGAGGCCCAGGCGATGCTCGAGGCCAATCGGCAATTGCTCACTGGGCGCCTGGAGGTCGCGGCCGATGGCCCGCACCGGGTGATGCCGATGCTTGGCATGCTGCGGGCGCGCTACCCGGGCATCACCGTCAACCTGCGCCTGGGCAATGCCCAAGAGACCTTGGCGGCGCTATTGTCGGAGCATGCGGACGTGGCAGTGCTCACCGAGGTTGAGCCGCGCAAGGGCCTGTACTTGCAAAGCCTGGGGGACTCGCGGCTGTGCGTGCTGCTGCCGGTCAGCCACCCCTGGGCAGCAGGCGAGGGCGAGTTGCCTCTGGCGGAGCTGGACCGTCAGATCATGGTGCTGCGCGAACCCAGCTCCATGACCCGGCGCACCTTCGACCAGGCTTGCAGCGCTGCCAAGGTGCAGCCTCGGGTGTTGCTGGAGCTGGACAGCCGCGAGGCGGTCACCGAGGCGGTGGCGGCCGAGTTGGGCTTTGGTATCGTCTCGTCGATGGAGGTGGCCCACGACCCTCGGGTGGTGGCCAGGCCATTGGCCGGGGAAGGGCTGGTCAACCGGCACATGATCGGCTGCCTGGAGCGGCGCCGGGAGTTGCGGCTGATCCAGGCGTTCCTGGGGTTGGCCGCGAGCCTTTGAAGCAGCTTGCTGCTTAGCGGGTTTACCCGCGAAACCGTCGGCAGGAGCAAGCCCCTTGTATGGCGCTGGCGTTTTTCCCCCACGGGCCTAAGATGGCCGGCTGAAACAACACAGGCGCTGGATGGCCAATGAGCGATAAAGACACCATTTCCATGCAGTTGGTGCGCGAGGCGCTGTTGCAGACCTGCCCAGCCGGGCAGGCCGATGCGCCCTTGCTGGCCCGGGCTGGCATCGATGCCAGCGAGTTCGACCTGCCCCAGGCACGGGTCAGCGCCGAAGCCTACGCCCGGCTCTGGCGCTTGCTGGCGCGCCGCTGCAATGATGAATTCTTCGCCATGGACCCGCGCGGCCTGCGCAGCGGCAGCCTGGCCTTCCTGTGCCGGGCGAGCATGGCACAGCCCACCCTGGGCGCAGGTCTGGAGACGGCCCTGGCCTTTCTGTCGTTGATGCTCGAGGACCTTCAGCCGAGCCTGGTGCGTCAGCAGAGCCTGGCCGAGATCGTCATCAACGAGCCGCGGGAAACCCCTCGCCGTGCCTTTACCTACTTCACTTTCTGGATGATCGTCCATGGCGTGGCCTGCTGGCTGGCCGGGCGACGCATCCCGATCCTGGCCATCGACCTGCGCTGCGCCGAGCCGCCGTTTTGCGATGACTACCGGGTGATGTTCTCGGAGAACCTGCAGTTCGACCGACCACGCACGCGCATGATCATCGCCGCCGACTGCCTGGATGTGCCGCTCAAGCGCACAGCAGAAGAGCTGCAGCGTTTTCTGGCCGAGGCACCGGGCAACATCCTC
Source organism: Pseudomonas sp. PKS (assembly GCF_051913525.1). Taxonomy (NCBI): domain Bacteria; kingdom Pseudomonadati; phylum Pseudomonadota; class Gammaproteobacteria; order Pseudomonadales; family Pseudomonadaceae; genus Pseudomonas; species Pseudomonas sp. PKS. Next base: position 20,712 of record NZ_JBEGDO010000031.1, read on the forward strand.
GTCAAGTACCGCGACCCGGCCAGCCTGGCACGGCGCATTCGTCACGACCTGCTGGCCTTGGACCCGGCGTCCTGGCCAGATGCCGAAACGTTGGCACGTCAGCTGTGCCTGTCTGCTTCGACGCTGCGCCGTCGCCTGGCCGAGGAAGGGCAGACCTACCAGGGCCTCAAGGACAGCGTGCGGCGTCAATTGGCGATCCAATGGCTGGCCGATTGCGAGGTGGGGCTGGGCACCATCGCCGAGCGCCTAGGGTTTGCCGACAGCAGCTCGTTCTACAAGGCGTTTCGCAAGTGGTTTGGGTGCAACCCAGGGCATTATCGCGAGCTGATCGGAGCGTCCGGCCCGGCCAAGGCCCTGCCCTAGGCGGATTTCCGTCTGCCGCGCGAGACGGCCTGTCGCCAAGGTGGCGCCTTTCGACACGAAGGGTTCACCATGACAAAGCGCGACAAATCACCCTTGGACGCGGCAAAAAAAGCCAAGCTGGCCACGGCTACCGATGACTTCATCATCAAGCGATTGCCTGCTTGGTTGGAGCAGGGCACGCCTGGGCAGATCAGCGCGCTTCGGACGCATTACAAGGCGCTGAAGGCCAGTCAGGCCAAGGTGAGCAAGGCGACCGAAGCCCTAGTCGGGCTCCAGGCGTATGCGGAGGAAAAACTGCGCCCGCTGCTGCCCACCACGCCGGCCCCCGATAAGCTGCAATGGCGCGAGATCCTGCCCAGTCTGCAGGTTCCATTGAGCAACGGTTGGCTGGATTACACGCCCGATGAGCGTCGCCATCCCGGTTTGCTGAGGCTGATGCAGAACTTTACCGAGGGCGCCCGGTTCTTCGACGGCAGTGGTTTGGTGGCCGAGGGCAAAGACACCGTACTTACACCGGACCTCACCGAGCTGGTCCGGCAATGTCGCGCGCTGGACGCCGGTGCTGGCTATCAGGCTTTGTTGAACAAGGTATTCGACCCATCCACTTGCACCGCCCTGGCTGGCGAAAAGCGCGTAGGTCTGAAGCTTGCGGCCGCTGTCGCTGGACTGGAAGGACAGCTGGACAGCGCCGCGCAGGCAGCCTTGGAGCGGATGGTGGACGCCCGCAGCGAGCAGGGCGAGCAGACCCTCGCTTACCCCGGCTTGCTGACGGTGCTCGGGCAGCCTCTGGTGGACGGGTTGCTGGTGCAACTGCGCAGCAGCAAGGGCGAGGATGTGGGGCAGGTGCTCTATCTGGGCGGTGACCCGGAGCATGGGATGCGTCATTTCTCTTCCCACGCGGCGTTGAACCTGGCCCTGGCCGAGTCCCTGAAGCGACCTGAGTATCAACAATCGTTCAGCCAACGGATCGCGCTTGGTCAGCGGCCAGAATGGCTGGCACTGCTCAAGCGGCGCCTGGCCGACGCCCAGCCTGATCTGCAGGTCGAAGGCGAACCGGTGACGGGTGACGTGTTCGATGGCCTTGTGCAGCGCCAGGCCGAGCGTCTGAAAGCCGATGCTCGCCTGTTGCTGGTGCCCACCGCCGAGGTGGACCACCAGGCCAGCAAGGCCAGGCTACAGGCATGGAAGGAGGCGGGGCTTGGCCTGGTCAATTTGGCCGGGATATTCGTGCCTGCTGTCGGCGCGGTGCTGCTGGGGCAGTTCGTGGCGCAGACATTGGCCCATGTGTTCGAAGGGGCGGTGGACTGGCAGCGCGGTCACCAACACGAGGCGCTCGGCCATATGCTGGGTGTTGCAGAAAACCTGGCGGTGGCCGGCGTGGTGGCCGTCGGTGCCCATGCCGTGGCCACTGGGTTCGAACGCAGTGCCTTCGTCGATGCGCTGGAACCGGTGACGGTCGAGGATGGCAGGACCCGGCTCTGGAACAACGACCTGAGTGTCTATGAGTGTTCGCCGGACGAACTCCAGCCTGCGTCGGATGGGCTCTGTGGCACGGGCGAGCGGCGCTGGCTGCGCCGCGGGCAACGCTACTACGAGGTACATCGGCCGGTATCGGACGGCCCCTGGCGTCTGCGTCATCCTGAGCGCCAGGACGCGTTTGGCCCGATCGTCGAGACCAATGGCGAGCGTTGCTGGCGCCTGCGCCAGGATAACCCGCTGGAGTGGAGCGACAGCGCGCACATGCTCGACACCTTGTGGCCGATGCCCGAGCCGCTGGACGCCGAGCACGCCGAGCAGATTCTGCGCATCGCGGTGATGGAGCAGACCGAGCTGCGCGCACTGCTGGTCGACAATCGCCCACTGCCGGTGCGGCTGCGCAGCACCTTGCGGCGTTTCGAGGCCCATGGGCGAATCGAGGCGTTCTTCGATCACCTAGAGGCCGGTACCGAGGGCGAGGCGCAAATCCAGGCATGGTGCGATGCCCGACCTGAACTGCAGACGCTGAGCCCGACGGCCCGACGTGAAAAGCTGCTGGATGACCAGGCGCTGCTACGCGAGCAACTGCTCCAGCACCTGAGCCAGGAGACCCTGGCCGACGATGCGTTGCGCACCCTGCTGAAGAGGGATTTTCCCGGATTACCGGAGGCCTATGCTCAGGACGCGATCAGCGATGTGTCCGCGGTCCAGCGTAGCCTGGCGCTGGCTGAGTCCCGAGTGCCTCTGGCGCTGGCGCGCAGGGCGCGTGTGCTCAATCAGCAAGCTCGGTTGGCGCGAGCACTGGAAGGGGTCTACCTGCCCCATGCCGACAGTGACCTGTGTGGTGAATTGGTGTTGGCCGTGCTCTCGCGTGTGCCCAACTGGCCACAGGATGTAAACCTGGAACTGCGCGAAGGTTCCGATACCGGCCCCCGCTTGGCCGTGATCGTGCCCACTGCCAGGCGTGACGAGGCCCGGACGTTGCTGGTGCGCAAGAAGGGCCGGTTCCGTCTCTATGACTACCATGGGCGTGAACTGGAAACAGACGTCGCCGAGCCGGGCGGGATCTTCGAGGCGGTCAGCGCCACGCTGACGCCTGAACAGGCCGCCCGGTTGGGCTTGGCCATCGACGATGTGCCGCAGGCCTTGCGTTTACTGGTTCAGCGTCGCCTGCCGACGACGCATAAAGGACTGTTGCAACTGCTCAGTTGGCCGGAGCATGCAGCGTCGTTCAATTTGCCCCAGCGCCTGGCCGATGGCCGGCTCGGCTATCCGCTCAGCGGCCGCGGCGCGCTACGCCAGCGTGCGCAGGACACCTTGCGAATACGTATTCGCAGCCTGTACCCGCAGTTCGATGATGAGCGGGTCGAGGCGTTTCTTGCGCAATTGCTCAGTACGCCGGGCTCGCCGTTCGAGGTGTTGCTGGTCCAGGAAAGCCAGTATGCCCAGCTCGACGAGGCGCTCAATCGATGGGTATCGTCCGAAGCAAGCGCATCCAGGCGCACATTGCGCCAGCATCTGGGGCAGCGGCTGCGCCAGTGCTGGCGGCTGCAGGGGGAGTCGGTGACCGGGGAAGATGGGCAGCCCCAAGGCATGCGCCTGGACCTGAGTGGTTTTTCATCGCAAGCGCTGCCTGAGATACCCACGGAGGTCGAGTTCTCGCACGTGACGGAGTTGACGCTGTCGAGCATGGACCTTGAGCAGGTGCCTACCCCGTTCCTGCGCTGCTTCGGTTTCTTACGGCGATTGAACCTGGCGGACAACCGCCTGCGCCGTCTGCCCCAAGGCTTGGGGTATCTGTCCGAACTGCGCAGCCTGCAGCTGGCGCGCAACGGCATTCGGCTCGATGCCGCCGGCATCGCTATTCTCACGACACTGCCCGATCTTCAGGTGCTGGACCTGAGCTTCAATCCACTGGGGGCGCAGGAGATGCGCTGGAACCATCTCCCAAGGCTGGATCAGTTACGCCTGCGCCGCTGCAGCCTGGCTACCTGGCCGTCGGGCCTCGAGTTGTGCGAACGGCTCACTTACGTGGATCTGCGTGACAACCTGATCACCAGTGTTCCGACCGAGACGCTGCACATGCCTTTGGCGCATCGGATGGCGTTCATCATCGAGGGCAACCCGCTGCCGGCCGTGGAGTTGGCTCGCCTGGTCGCTCTGGACATCGATCATTTGCCCCATGACCCGCTGGACATCGAGGTGTTGGAGCCGACCACCACCCGTGATCGGTGGTTGCAAGAGAGTGAGGCCGAACTGCGTCAGGGCCGTCAGGCGCAATGGGACAGCCTTGGCGGCGACCCTGAAAGCAGTGGCTTGTTCGAACTGTTGGGCAGACTGCAACGCACAGCGGACTACCAAAACGCGCCAGCCGAGCTGGCCGAGCAAGTCTGGGACCTCATCGGTTTTCTGGCCAACAACCAGACCCTGCGCGACCGTCTGTATACCTGGGCCAATCAGCCGCGCAGTTGCACTGACAGCGTTGCCCGTCAGTTCAGTGACCTATTGGTGCACCGGCAAGTGGTCGAGGTGGAGAACCGCGCGGGTATTGAGGACGCCGGCGAAGAGCTACTGAAGTTGGGCCGCCAGCTGTTCCGGCTGGATCAGGTGGAGCGTGTCGCCTCCCAGGACATCGCCCAGCGGGTGGCGGCAGGGCAGGTCGTCGATGCCATCGAGATCAACTTGTTCTATCGGGTGCGCCTGGCCCAGACACTGGAGTTGCCTTTTCAGCCGCGTTTGATGCGTTTCATGAACCTGGCCAACGTCAGCCAAGCCCAGTTGCAGGAAGCCTTGCGCACTGTCCAGGCCGCGGAAACCAACCAGGCGCTGGTCGAGAACCTGGGCGGGCGGCTCTTCTGGTGCGACTACATACAAGCCCGTCATCCGGCGGCCTTTGCCGGCCTGAACGCGTCCTTCGAGGCCCGGGGCACCGAGCTCGACGAGGCGCGTACCGGGCTGTCCAGTCAGGAATACACCGAACGATGGGAGCGTTTGCAGAAGGCGCGAGAGGCGGCGGTGCAGCAGAGGGTCGATCAGTTGACCTATGAAATCCTCGAGTCGCAGGCCCTCGATCAGGCCTGAGGGCACAACGGCCAAACCGGTCATCCAGATTGACAGCTTTGGCCATTGCCGGCCTGGATGACCGGCGCGAACATCGTCAGACAAATGGTGCACTCCAACAACAATAACCAGGAGTCTGACGATGCGTGACTACGCCGAAGCCGCCCGTTCGTTCGATTACACCCAGGCCGTCCAGGACGCGTTGCAGGGCAACCTGCAGGCCATGAACGCCTGTGTCGAGTGCTGCGACCGCCATGTGGGCAGCGACCGGCCTGCGTTGATCTGGGAGGATCGCGACGGCAATGGCGCGGTCTACAGCTTCGACCGGATGCAGGCCCTGGCCAAGCGCTTTGCCAATGTCCTGAAGGCCCAAGGCGTCGGCGCCGGTGACCGGGTTGCCGGCCTGATGCCCCGCACCCCTGAGTTGTTGGTGACCATTCTAGCCACGTGGCGGTTGGGGGCGGTCTACCAGCCGCTGTTCACCGCGTTTGGCCCCAAGGCGATCGAGCATCGTCTGGAGCAGTCTCACGCCCGCGTGGTGGTCACCGAGCGCAACAACCGTCCCAAGCTCGACGAGGTGGCGGATTGCCCAACGATCATCACGGTGGGTGCGGCGGTCGGTGAGCTGGATTTTCATACCGAGCTCAACGCCGCCGCCAGCGAGTGCGAGCCTGTGTTGCGTACTGGGGACGACCCCTTCCTGCTGATGTTCACCTCCGGCACCACGGGCCCGGCCAAGCCACTGGAGGTGCCGTTGCGGGCCATCGTCGCCTTCCAGGGCTACATGCGCGATGCCATCGATCTGCGCCCGGACGACAACTTCTGGAACCTTGCCGACCCGGGCTGGGCCTATGGTCTCTACTACGCCGTCACCGGCCCGTTGGCCTTGGGGCACGCCACCACCTTCTACGACGGCCCGTTCAGCGTTGAAAGCTGCGCGCGGATGATCGACAAGCACGGCATCAGCAACCTGGCCGGATCGCCCACGGCCTATCGTTTGCTGATCGCTGCCGGCCGGGAGTTCTCGGCGCCGATCAAGGGCCGCCTGCGAGTGGTCAGCAGTGCCGGCGAACCGCTCAATCCCGAGGTGATCCGCTGGTTTGCCGATGAGCTGAACGTGACCATTCATGACCATTACGGCCAGACCGAGCTGGGGATGGTCCTGTGCAACCACCACGCCCTGAAACACCCGGTCCACGTGGGATCGGCGGGCTTCGCCATCCCCGGCCACCGCATTGTGGTGCTGGATGAGCAGGGCCTGGAGCTGCCGGCCGGGCAGCCGGGCATTCTGGCAGTCGATCGCGCGCAGTCGCCGCTATGCTGGTTTGGTGGCTACCACGGGTTGCCGACCAAGGCCTTCGTCGGCCAGTACTACCTCAGTGGCGATACCGTCGAGCTCAATGCGGATGGCAGCATCAGCTTCGTTGGGCGCAGCGACGATGTGATCACCACCTCCGGCTACCGGGTCGGGCCGTTCGATGTGGAGAGCGCGCTGATCGAACACCCGGCGGTGATCGAAGCAGCGGTGATCGGTAAACCCGACCCGGAACGTACCGAACTGATCAAGGCATTCGTGGTGCTGGCCAAGGGTTTCGAAGGCAGCGCCGAACTGGAGGAAACCCTGCGCCAGCATGTGCGTCAGCGCCTGTACGCCCATGCCTACCCCAGGGAAATCGCATTCGTCAGCGAGCTGCCCAAGACCCCGAGCGGCAAGCTGCAACGCTTCATCCTGCGTAATCAGGAAATCGCCCTACAACAAGCCGCGCAGGCTTCTCACGCCAGCGCCTGAAGGAAGCACATCATGCAGATAGCCAACAAGCATTTCATCGTCAGTGGCGCAGCCTCCGGGCTCGGTGCTGCCACCGCGCAGATGCTGGTCGATGCCGGCGCCAAGGTCATGTTGGTCGACCTCAATGCCGAAGCGGTCGAGGCCAAGGCCTGTGAGCTGGGCGAACAGGCCCGCTTCGCCGTCGCCGACATCAGCGACGAGCAGGCGGCCAAGACGGCCGTCGATGCCGCGGTCAGCGCCTTCGGCAGCCTGCACGGGCTGGTCAATTGCGCCGGCATCGTCGGCGCCGAGAAGGTGCTAGGTAAACAAGGCCCCCATGGCCTGGCCAGCTTCGCCAAGGTGATCAACGTCAACCTGATCGGCAGCTTCAACCTCCTGCGCTTGGCGGCGGCGGCCATGGCCGAAGGGGCGGCGGACGAGGGCGGCGAGCGCGGGGTGATCATCAACACTGCCTCGATTGCCGCCTACGACGGCCAGATCGGCCAAGCCGCCTATGCCGCCTCCAAAGGCGCCATCGCCAGCCTGACCTTGCCGGTGGCCCGTGAGTTGGCGCGTTTCGGCATCCGCGTGATGACCATTGCCCCGGGCATCTTCGAGACGCCCATGATGGCCGGCATGACCCAGGAGGTCCGCGATTCCCTGGCCGCCGGCGTGCCGTTCCCGCCGCGCCTGGGACGCCCGCAGGAATACGCAGCCCTGGCCCGCCATATCATCGAGAACAGCATGCTCAACGGCGAGGTGATCCGCCTCGACGGTGCCTTGCGCATGGCTGCCAAGTAAGGGAGATCCGCACATGACACTCGCCAACGATCCGATCGTCATCGTCAGCGCCGTGCGCACGCCCATGGGCGGCCTGCAGGGCGACCTCAAGAGCCTGACCGCGCCGCAACTGGGCGCTGCCGCCATCCGTGCCGTCGTCGAGCGTGCCGGTATCCAGGGTGACAGCGTCGAGCAGGTGTTGTTCGGTTGTGTCCTGCCGGCAGGCCTTGGCCAGGCGCCGGCACGCCAGGCTGCGCTTGGCGCGGGGCTGAACAAGCACACCACCTGTACCACCCTGAACAAGATGTGCGGTTCGGGCATGCAGGCGGCGATCATGGCCCACGACCTGCTGCTGGCCGGCAGCGCCGATGTGGTGGTGGCCGGCGGCATGGAGAGCATGACCAATGCGCCATACCTGCTGGACAAAGCCCGCGGCGGCTACCGCATGGGCCATGGCAAGATCATCGACCACATGTTCATGGACGGTCTGGAAGACGCCTACGACAAGGGGCGCCTGATGGGCACTTTCGCTGAGGATTGCGCCCAGGCCAATGGGTTCAGCCGTGAGGCTCAGGACCAGTTCGCCATCGCCTCGTTGACCCGCGCTCAGGACGCTATCAAGAACGGCCGCTTCGCCGCCGAGATCGTGCCGGTGGAGGTCACCGAGGGCAAGGAGAAGCGCCTGGTCAGTGATGACGAGCAGCCACCGAAGGCACGCCTGGACAAGATCCCGCAACTGCGCCCGGCCTTCCGCGATGGCGGCACCGTGACGGCCGCCAACGCCAGCTCGATTTCCGATGGCGCTGCTGCGCTGGTGCTGATGCGCCGCTCCGAGGCGCAAAAGCGCGGGCTCAAGCCGTTGGCGGTGATCCATGGCCACGCGGCCTTCGCCGACACCCCGGCGTTGTTCCCAACCGCACCCATCGGCGCCATCGACAAACTGATGAAGCGCACTGGCTGGAACCTGGCCGAGGTGGACCTGTTCGAGATCAACGAGGCCTTCGCCGTGGTCACCTTGGCGGCCATGAAACACCTGGACCTGCCGCACGAGAAGGTCAATATCCATGGCGGCGCCTGCGCCCTGGGCCATCCGATCGGTGCCTCCGGTGCGCGCATCCTGGTGACCTTGCTGTCGGCCTTGCGCCAGAACAACCTGCGCCGCGGCGTGGCGGCCATCTGCATCGGCGGTGGCGAGGCCACGGCCATGGCCGTCGAGTGCCTGTATTGAGGTGAACCATGCTGGTAACTGACGAGCAACAACAGATCGCCGACGCCGTCCGCGCATTTGCGCAAGAGCGCCTGAAACCCTTTGCCGAGCAGTGGGACAAGGAGCACCGCTTCCCTCGCGAGGCCATCGCTGAAATGGCTGACCTGGGCCTGTTTGGCATGCTGGTGCCGGAACAGTGGGGCGGCAGCGACACCGGTTACGTGGCCTACGCCATGGCCCTGGAAGAAATCGCCGCGGGCGATGGTGCCTGCTCGACCATCATGAGCGTGCACAACTCGGTGGGCTGCGTGCCGATCCTGCGTTTTGGCAACGAGCAGCAAAAGGCGCAGTTCCTGACGCCGCTGGCCAGCGGCCAGATGCTCGGCGCCTTCGCCCTGACCGAGCCCCAGGCCGGCTCCGACGCCAGCAGCCTGAAAACCCGCGCACGTCGCGATGGCGACCACTATGTGCTCAGCGGCAGCAAGCAATTCATCACCTCCGGGCAGAACGCCGGGGTGGTGATTGTCTTTGCCGTGACCGACCCCGAGGCCGGCAAGCGTGGCATCAGTGCGTTCATCGTGCCCACCGACTCACCGGGTTACCAGGTGGCGCGGGTCGAAGACAAGCTGGGTCAGCACGCCTCCGACACCTGCCAGATCGTGTTCGACGAGGTGCGTGTGCCGGTGGCCAATCGCCTGGGCGAAGAGGGCGAGGGCTACAAGATTGCCTTGGCCAACCTTGAGGGCGGGCGCATCGGCATTGCCTCCCAGTCCGTGGGTATGGCCCGGGCGGCATTCGAGGTGGCGCGCGACTACGCCAATGAACGCCAGAGCTTCGGCAAGCCGCTGATCGAGCACCAGGCCGTGGCCTTCCGCCTGGCCGACATGGCCACCCGCATCGCCGTGGCCCGGCAGATGGTGCTGCATGCCGCGGCGTTGCGCGACGCAGGCCGTCCGGCACTGGTGGAAGCCTCCATGGCGAAGCTTTTTGCCTCGGAAATGGCAGAAAAGGTCTGTTCGGATGCCTTGCAGACGCTCGGCGGATATGGCTATCTGAGCGACTTCCCGCTGGAGCGGATCTACCGCGACGTTCGGGTCTGCCAGATTTACGAAGGCACCAGCGACATTCAGCGCATGGTCATTGCGCGCAATCTTTGAAGGAGCAGTCTGCATGGCATTCGAAACCATCCTGTTGGACATCCACGGCAAGGTCGGCCTGATCACTCTCAACCGGCCGCAGGCGCTCAACGCCCTGAACGCGCAGATCGTCGGCGAGATCAACCAGGCCCTGGACCAGCTCGAGCGTGACCCGAACATTGGCTGCGTGGTGCTCACCGGCTCCGCCAAGGCGTTTGCCGCGGGCGCCGACATCAAGGAAATGGCCGAGCTCAAGTACCCGCAGATCTACGTCGAAGACCTGTTCAGCGACGCCGATCGCATCGCCAACCGCCGCAAGCCGATCATCGCCGCAGTGTCCGGCTTTGCCCTGGGCGGTGGTTGCGAGCTGGCGATGATGTGCGACTTCATCCTGGCCGCCGACAACGCCAAGTTCGGCCAGCCGGAGATCAACCTGGGTGTGCTACCGGGCATGGGCGGAACCCAGCGCCTGACCCGTGCGGTGGGTAAGGCCAAGGCCATGGAGCTGTGCCTGACCGGGCGCCTGATGGGCGCCGAAGAGGCCGAGCGCGCCGGCCTGGTGGCCCGCGTGGTGCCACAGGCCGAGCTGCTCGAGGAGGCCCTGAAGGTCGCCGCGACCATCGCCAGCAAGTCCATCCCGGTGAGTATGATGGTCAAGGAAAGCGTCAACCGTGCTTTCGAAGTCACCCTCAGCGAAGGTGTGCGCTTCGAGCGTCGGGTCTTCCATGCAGCCTTCGCCACGGAGGATCAGAAAGAAGGCATGGCTGCCTTCATCGCCAAGCGCGAGGCGCAGTTCAAGGATCGTTGAGAGCAGTCGGGGCGCCAATTGGCGCCCCGGTCGTTTCAGACATTGAAGAAGTACTGCTGCGCATCGGCCAGGGAGATTGGGCTGCGGTAGACCGCTTCGGTCTGCCCCGTGTCCGACCGGCTGACCTGCGCCCCCTGGGCGTATCGCTGCGCTGCGGATTTGAGGTGACCGGCGACGAAGGCGCGCTTGTCGGCCTCGAGTGTGCGGTAGTGGAAATGCGCTACCCACAGCAATGATTCGCCCTTGTAGATCCCATAGTCGTCCAGGTAGTCCGCGGGCCTGCCCTTGACCCGGGCGAGCAGGGTGCGCGGGTTCTCCGCGCGGACGGTCACCGTGCCCTGGTCGATGAGAAAACGCAGCTCGGCCATTCGCGGTTTTTGCTCCAGCGCCGCTTTGGTGCGCAGTCTGAGCGCCTTGCTGGTCAGCTGGGTGTCCAGGTCTTCAAGTTCCTTGATCGTCCCCGCCGCATCGCGGTTGCCTGTGACCTCGTCCGTCTGGTTGTCCGCTGTCAGGTGGCGCTCGATCGCTTCGCGCAAGGTACGCAGGCGGTCGCGCTGATCGTGCAGCAGCTCTTCGATTTCGATAGGTAGGTACTGGCTGAACGTGCCACCTTCCAGGCGCTGCAGTTCTTTGCGCGCGGTCTGCAGACGCGCTTGGCTGTCCTTGAGCAAGTGTTTGAGCTTGCGCGTGGTCGGGGGCTGGCTGGCCGGTGCCTGCGCTGCAAGTTCGACCCAGCGATCCTCTTCGAGTTTGTAGCTGCGCGACCCGGCACTGTGCAGCGCGATCGGCACATCGACGATCGTGTCTTCGTCTGGTCGAACGCTGCCCAGCAGCACGTCGCCTTCCTGGGTCTCGATCAAGCCTGGCATCTGCTTGCGCAGTTGGTTGACGGTGTTGTTGGGCAGCGTTGCCGCGTATTCGTCGAGTGTGGGTTGCAGGTCCTTGGCGGTGCTGTCGATGTCTTCTTGCAGGCGGGTCAGCGTCCGCTGGGCACTGTCTTGGTTCAGATGCGACTTGAGGTTGCCCAGCTGGCGCCGTGCTGTCTGGATGTGACGATCGATGCTGACGGCCATCCGATTGACTACCTCGTCATTGGGCTGGTCGATGTCCAGCAGCCGCTGACGTTGGGCAAAGGCCAGATCCAGGCTCTCGCCACAACGCTTCAGCCAGTATTCGCTTTCATCGTCGAGCGTTTCGAGCAACGACAAGCGATTGAAGCACATCTCTATACGCGACCAGCGCCACGCCAGAGGCGATTTGACCAACTCCCAATCGATCGAGACCGCGTCGAGGTACTCGGTGATCTTCGGCTGGGAGCGGCTGGCGAGGCGCTGAAGTTGCACCATGCCATCGACCAAGCTCTGGCTGTTATCCAATAACTTGTTCACCAGTGGCAGCGAGGTATCGATGCGCTGGCTCAGGCTGCGCTCGTCCGCCTCGCTCAACTTGTAGCCCTCTTGATGCTGTTTGATCAGTTGATCGATTTGTTTCCTTAGAGGGGCGTGCAGCCAAGACAGGGTTTCGTTGATCCGCTTTGCGTAGTGCAGATGCTGGGACAGGGAGTAGGCGTGTTTGACCTTGTAGTCGGGCAGAGGCTTGAGCGCATTGAATTGATTGATGCGTTTCAAGTGCTCTTGCCAGAACGCGGTGAAGTCCTCGAGCTTTGCGAGGTAGTTGCGCAAGATGCTTTCAGGGGCATTGCGGTGAGCCAGTTTTGCCACCTTGTCGAGGTATTCGCGCTGGGTCTTCTGGTAGGTCAGATCCTGCTGGATCTGGGTCTGCAGGGCTGCCAGTTCCTGCTGGTTGGCGATGCGCAACTGCTCGATTCGGCTGTGTAGCGGCATGCCGGCGCGCAGGCGCAGGCCTAGGTCCAGCTGCCAGCGACCGGCTTCATCGCGTCGCAGCCAAGGGCCTTTGATGAGCCCGTCCTTGCTGTCGACGATGCGCGGGCACTGTCGGCTGGCATCGTATTCGACCTGGTAGACCTTGTCGTCGAGCGCAACCCAGCTTCTGTCCCTGTACAGATACAGGCCCTGCAACGGGCCGTTGGGGATGGGCTTGCCCAGCCGGACGAGGGGGATGTCCGCGCGCAGTGCTTCCAAGGTTTTTCGCTGTGCGGTATCAAGCACGCGCGTGGGACGCGCCCAGGAGAAGTCGAGGATCTGCTCACGTGGCGACATCGTCAGCGTGGGCAGGGCTGGCGGTAAGGTCGTGGCAGGCGTGGTTTGCGCTCGCTGCGAAGCGGCCTGGCGCTGCACCTCGACACGCTTGAAAGCGTGGTTGAGCAAGAGCAGCGCCAGGTTGATGAGAAACTCCACGAGGGCGACGATGCGTTCGCCAGCGCTGCGGTGTTGCTGCCCGCCCACCAATTCGAGAAAGGCGGTTTCCAGCTGGATTGTCCAAAGCGGCGCGGCCAACGGTTCGGCCACAAAGGGCAATGCGGTATTGAGGAGCAGCCAGCCTAGGGATTTCCAGCGTTCCCAGCGGGCCTGGGCGCTGGTCTGGGCATGCGCTTGAAAGTGGCTGATGGTTTCTTCTATGCACCCCTGGTAGATGGCGTGGGCTGGGTCCGCCAATGCGGGCTCCCGCGTCAGAGTGACCGGCGCAGGGGGGCCGAACGGGACGGCCCAGTCGTCTTCCAGTGGGTGGAACAGGTGGGGTTCGACGAAGCCGCCATGGGCATAGACCTTACGGTCCTGTTCGGGCAGGCGATCGAGCAGGTCGTCTTGCAATGGGCCGGGGGCGGCGATTGCATCAAGCAGCGCCTGCCTGTCCTCGAAGGCCAGCAAGGGTTCGCTGTGCAGCGGGCGGTACAACAGGCAAGGTTGTGGGGCGGCAGTGGGTGTTTCGATCAGCCATGTGTTGAGCGGGTGGTCGGGGCTGGCATCCAGGCTCCTGAGCAACCCCAACGGGCGCAGTTGCCAGGCAGCGCTGCGTTGCGGCGTCTCGCCAAATACGTCGCCGATACCCTTGATGGCGTCGAAGCCTATCGGCTTGCCTTGCAGGTTCAGCGCCATGGCAAGGGCGGGTAGCTGGGTGTGCAACTGCCTTCTGAGCAACGATTCGCGACGCGACCGTTGCGATGGATCATCCAGCAGCGTGGCGCGCAGCATGGCCGGGTAGTGCTGTGCGACATCCACCTCGGTGATGAGGTTGCGCAAATAGGTTTCATTGAACCAGTCCGGCACCGGCTTGCCGTCGAGCGTCTGGAGTGTGACCTTACCTGGGCGCAGCAGCCCCAGGTTGCTGATTGCCAGTTGGGGGAGGGTGAATGTTTCAGTGTGTGGCGTGTTGTCCGTGGCGATAGTTTCCTGGGCCGGCAGCGCGGCTACCGTGGTTTGAGCGTTGAGGACCCTGAGCGTCGAGAGGTCCAGGTTGGCTTCGGGGTGATCCTCCCTAATGCGAGCCAGGAGCTTTTGCGTGGCGAAGGTCTGGGCATCGGCGACGCCATCGAGCCAGGAAGTGTACTGGGCATCGTGGTAGCTCTGGGCAACCTGAGTCAGCAGCGTGCTGTAGCGCAACAGCTTTTTCGGGGAGGCCTCCTTCAACCAGGCGGGCAAATGGCCCGCCAGGCGCTCGTGCAGGGTGGCCTCGGCCGGGCTGCACAGGCCGAACATCGATGTCAGGCGGTCCAGGGCAGTTGACAGATCGGTCGCACGGACCAGGTCGTCCTCCAGCCAGGCGGTCAGTTGCGATCCATGTAACTGCTGGCACAGCACGCCGAGTGCCTGGCTTTGGAAGTACGGCAAGGTCGGCGTTACCAGGTGCACAGCCGGCCCGGCCACACCGGGCAGCGCTGGCCAGGGCCTTGCGGCGTGGCTGAGCAAGGCTTGACGTGACGCAAAGGACGTCAATTGCCCGGTAGGGGTGTAGAGCAATATCGTGCCGGGGTCGCCACTGTCCTCGATCAGCAGGGCACTGGAAAGCTCCGGATCCAGCTGCCAATTGCTCACGAAGTCCATCCGCAAATTGTTGACCTGCACCTGGAGCGGTTCCAGGCTGGCTTGCGTGCGTGGGGCTGGGTGGGCTTGTACCCACTGTGCCGTCCTCAGGGCCTCGGGAGGGAGCGTCGCGTCCCGTTGGCTGTCCTTCACGGCTTGGGTGAATTGTTGCTGCAGGTAATCGCTGTACCACTGCCAGGGCGTCTGCCCCTGGTCGTCGGTGTCTGTCCAGAAGCTGATCAGGGCCTGTTGGTACGCCTCCAGCATGAACGGACCGCATTCATTGATCATGAGTGTCAAAGGATCAAGATCCAATGACAGCGCCTTTTCCGGTTCATGTGCCTGTACCGGCGTGACGTAGTCTTCATGAGGGGTCAGGTTCAGCGTACGACGCGAGCAGAAGCGCTCGACCAGCACATGGCTCAACGGACGGATGTAAGGTGGCGCGGATTCCGGCCCGAGGCTGACCAGAAACAGCGCGCGAGGGTCTTCGCTGGGCGGCAGGCGGCGTGTCAGCCATTGTTCGGCCAGCACCTGGTCGGCGATGTCGAACAGGCTGGGGCGGGCATTGAAGCGGATCGCCACCTGACACTCCAGGCTTGGGCTTGCGGGACGTTGGGACGTAGTGCTCATGGACAGCTCCGAAAATGAACGGTCCATTAGCAAAGCCGCCTTCGTGACGCCGCGGTCGGTAGCCCGCTACTACGTGTTGCATGCGCCTTGCCTGGCGGTTGCACGTTGCAGCGTAAAACCGACGAGCTGTTGCCGTGGTACGGGGCGCAAACGGTGGCATTTCGGGTAAATTCACGGATCAATGGTGTTGCCCCATACGGCCCGCCGCCTTAGACTGCCGCCCCCTGTAAAACAGAGCCGGTTGGCGCTTTAAGAATTTCGTTGCCCACGAACTGTCGTTGGCGACACCCGAATCGCCCAAAATGCCTATATTTTCATAGAGAAATCGATGACCAAGGAACAGTTGCTGGCTATGTCGGCCGATGACTACATGAATGCCGAACAGTTGGCTTTCTTCACTGGCCTGCTGCAAGCGATGAAAGTCGAAACCCACGAGCGCATCGAGCTGAGCCGCGCCACCATCGAAAGCCTGGACACGCCTTCGGATCCGGCCGATGTGGCCTCGGTGGAAGAGGAGCGCCACTGGCTGGTCAACGCCATCGAGCGTGACCAGCGCCTGCTGCCACAGCTGGAAATGGCCCTGGGCCGCATTGCTGACGAAAGCTTCGGCTGGTGCGACGACAGCGGTGAACCAATCGGCCTGCAGCGTCTGCTGATCAGCCCGACCACCAAGTACTGCATCGAAGCCCAGGAGCGTCACGAACAGCTCGACCGCCACCAGCGCCAGATCTGATCGTCATATCCAGCAGAGGCCCCATGAAGCGATTCATGGGGCCTTTTGCGTTTTCGTCTGTTGGGCGCATTTATTGCCGTGGATGCAATACAGCTGTACTGGCGTGCGCTTTTTCCACTTGCTGGGCGGGCGTATGATGGCGATATCGTTAGGTTGCTAATTAAGTTCCGGAGGGGATGATGAATAGCCGAGTCGATGTCGCCGTCATGATTGGTTCAGGTGTACCTGCGACACTGCAGGCCATGGGCCGGCGTGTCTGTTGGGTGGTGTTGGTCAATGGCGAGCGCCGCGGTACGGCCTTTGGCAGTCGCAAAGAGGCAGTCGAATGCCAGGCGGCATGGCTGGCGCAGCTGGAAAAGGGCAAGGCCGCCTGAGCGGTGGGCCGAGCATCATTGTTCAAGCTGGCGTGCCAAGTCACAGGCGTCCTGATGGCGGCGGCGAAACCCTTTGATGCGACCGGTAGTGCGTTCGGCAACATGAAAGAAATCGATGCCGGCGGGAATGACGATAAACCGCGGACGGTTTTTGCTGAGGCAAGAAATGCACTTGACCTCTCGACGGATTTCAGTGTTTTCGTGCATATTCTTTCCCCTGTAATGCGCTGATGGATACCGGGCCTTTTCTGCAAAGGGCCTGACATTATCTATTGCATCTTTTTCTGCAAATTTGTTGTCAGAGCATTACGTTTCCTGTTGAGGAAACTGCCGAAAAGCCGTCTTGGGGTCTTGGCTGGCAAGCTAGAGTAACGATTCCTGCCTGCCGCATCGCATGCCTGCACAGACGTTTCGTGCATCGCTTCATTAGTCTTTCATGACATCGACTTGATATGTCCGCGCCCCGCCTTCGGTTGGGGCGCCTGTAACCGATTCGAGGAATTCTTCATTGGCAGTCAGTACACTGGATACCCACGCGTTGTTCGCCCTGGGCGATTTGCGGGCCAAGTTGGCCAAGCTGTTCCACGGGCGTTTCGTCTATGTCACCGAGCAGAGCCCCGATGGCCTTTACATGGCCGAGATCGATACTGATGACGCTCTGGTGGTCGACAACAAGCAGCACCTTGAATTGAAAGTGGGTGACCACTTCCGCGCGGCGGTATTGCCCAGCCGCGAGGGTGGCAAGCTGGAGCTGCGTTTTCGGGAAATCAAGCTGAACGTCTATGGCGTTGGTGACTATGCCTTCGTCTCGGTGCCGGAGGGTGAAGGCATCGTCTTTCGTGAAGGGCATGGCGTGATGCTGGTGTTCGCGGCGCAGCAACAAGTGCAGGAAGGCCTCGGCAAGCTGCTCAAGGCCGTGACCGGCAAGGTCGCCAAATGGCGCAAAGGCGAGCTGACCACCTTCAAGGCCAGCGAATGAGCGACAAGGCGCCCACGGGCAGGGCGCAATTTCATCGAGAGCATCAGGCGCAGGCCGTCGAGCAGGCTGAGCGGCTGCTGGCGCAGCGTGAGGCACTGGGCAGTGCCTGGCTGGCCTGGGTCGCGGGCCAGCTGTACCAACTCAGCCCGCCTGAATTCGCCGCTATGGTGCGCCGGGAGCTGCAACGCCTGGCGCAGGGGTGAGGCCAGCTCGTGATCTTGATGCGGGCGTCAGTTACCGCCGTCCCGCCCGCTGCTGATCTCTTCCGGCACAGCCTCTCCCGATGTGCGCTTGCGGAACAGCGCCGCCCTGGCCAGCAACAGCGTGGTCACCGGCACGGTGATCGACAGCAGCACCGGTATCAGCCAGGCGTGCAGTACCGGGCCTTGCTTGAGCCAGGAGAAATACAGGATCGAGGCCAGGCACACGCACCAGGCGCCCAAGGTCGAGGCCAGGGCTGGTGGGTGCATGCGCTGGAAGTAATCTTTCAGCCGCAGCAGTCCCAGGGCGCCGATCAGGGCGAACAGACTGCCCGCAAGCAGCAGCAAGGCGGTGACCAGCTCCAGCCATAGCGGTATTTCGAGGGCTTCGTTCATTCGATCACCTCGCCGCGCAGAAGGAATTTAGCCAGGGCGAAGGACCCGACGAAGCCGAACAGGGCGATCAGCAAGGCGCCTTCGAAATAGGTGTCGCTGGCATAGCGGATACCCAGGACCAACATCATCAGCATGCCCAGGATGTAGAGGTAGTCCAGTGCCAGGACCCGGTCCTGGGCAGAGGGGCCACGGAACAGCCTGACCAACGCCAATGCCATGGCGATGGCAAAGATGAACAGGCTGGCGAGGACGGCGTTGGCAAGCAGGCCGGTCATTCAAAAATCTCCATCAGCGGGCGCTCGTAGGTGTGCTTGAAGTGCTCGATGAAAGCTGCTTCGTCCTCCAGATCGAACACATGCAGCAGCAGGACGCTGCGGTCCAGCGCCAGCTCCGACCAGACCGTGCCTGGCACCACCGTCGTGATCATCGACAACGCCGCCAGGCCATGGGCATCGCGCAGCGCCAGAGGAATGTGGACGAATGCTGAGCGCGGCGGGCGATGGCCGGCACACAGCACACCGCGGGCCACCAGCAGGTTGGAATGGATGACATCCAGGCCCACACGACAGATCAGCCGCACGACCGCCCACGGACGCCGGACATGGGCGTGCTGGGGACGCAGCGGGGCCATCAGCAGGGGCGCAAGGATACCCAGGGCAGCGCCGAGCAACAGGTTGCCCGGGCTGACCGACAGGTTGAGCAGCAGCCACAGGGCAAACAGCGACAACGACAGCAGCGGGGCGGGAATCAGTCGGCTCATGGCTGCACCTGTATGTCGGCGGTGGTCGGGCCAGGAACCGGACGCGTCGCCATCACGGCCTGGATGTAGGCATCGGGCGTCTGCAGGCTGGCGGCGGTGTCCTGGGTGTAGCGCAACAAGGGTTCGGCCTGGACGCTGAGCAGGATGCACAGTCCTAGCAGGATGACGATGGGCAGGCATTCATAGCGGCGCAGCAGGGGAGAAGGACGCTCCTCCGGCTTCCAGAAGCGCTGGATACCCACACGCCCAAAGGCAATCAGCGAGGCCATGCCCGAAAGGATCAACAGCACCACCAGGCACCAGGCGGAGGCGGACAGCGGCTGCTCGGTCGGCACACCCAAGCCTTGGGGATTGAACAAGGCGCTGATCAGGCTCAGTTTGCCAATGAAGCCCGACAGTGGTGGCATGCCGATGATCAGCAGGGCGCAAGCGATGAAGCTTAAGCCCAGAAATGCCATGGTCCAGGGAATGATCTGGCCGATCACCGCCTTTTGTTCGTCGTCCAGATTGATGCCTTTGGGTGGGTGCAGCGACTCCAGTGGCGAGGGAATCCCATCGTCCTCTTCGTCCAATGGCGCCTCGTTGGCCGAGCGTGAGCGCTCCACCAGTTCGGCAAGCAGGAACAGCGCGCACAGGGCCAGGGTCGAGCTCACTAGGTAGAACAACGCACTGCCGGTGAGGATCGGCTGGCCGAAACCGATGGCCCCCAGGAGGGTGCCGGCGGAGACCAGGATGCTCAGGCCGGCCAGGCGCTCCAGGCGCTGGGCGGCGAGGATGGACAGTGCCGCCACCGCTAAAGTGGCCAGGCCGCCATAGACCAGCCATTGGCCGCCGAAGTGCGCCGAAGCGCCGGCCTGGCTGGAGAACAGCAGGGTCCACAGGCGCAGCACTGCATACAGGCCAACCTTGGTCATGATGGCGAACAGTGCCGCGACCGGTGCACTGGCCGAGGCATAGGCCGGCACCAGCCAGAAATTCAGCGGCCAGATACCGGCCTTGACCAGGAAGGCCATGGCCAGGATTGCCGCGCCGGCGTGCAGCAAGCCGCGATCGGCCTCCGGCACCAGCGGGATCTTCAGCGCCAGGTCGGCCATGTTCAGGGTTCCGGTCACGCCATAGAGCATCGCTGCGCCCACCAGGAACAGCGACGAAGCGAACAAGTTGATGGCGATGTAATGCAGGCCAGCTTTCACCCGAGCCCGACCCGAGCCATGCAGCAGCAAACCGTAGGAAGCGGCCAGCAGGACCTCGAAGAATACGAACAGGTTGAACAAATCCGCTGTCAGGAAGGCGCCATACAGTCCCATGAGCTGGATCTGGAACAGGGCGTGGAAGCTGGCGCCGGCGCCATCCCAGCGGGCCCTGGCGAAGAGCAGGGCGCTGACGCCGATGATGCCGGTGAGGGTCAACAGCAGCGCGGACAGGTGGTCCACCACCAAGACGATGCCGAACGGTGCGGGCCAGTTACCCGGCAGGTAGACACCGATCGATTCGGCCTGACCCTGGCCGCGTACCCAAGTGAGCAAGGTGATGGCGATGCCCAGGCCAATCAGCGTGGACAACAGGTTCAGGTGCCCCTTGAGCGGACGACGCTTTTCACCCAGCAGCAGCATCAAGGCGGCTGTCACCAGCGGTAGCAGGATGGGGGCGATGATCAGTTGGTTCATCAGGCTCATTCTTCACGCTCCCGACCGTCGACGTGGTCGGTGCCGGTCAGGCCACGCGAAGCGAGCAACACCACCAGGAACAGTGCGGTCATGGCAAAGCTGATGACAATTGCGGTGAGTACCAGCGCCTGGGGCAGTGGATCGGTGTAGTGCAGCAGATCCTGCGTCACCCCTTCCTTGATGATCGGCTCCTTGCCGATGAACAGGCTTCCCATGCTGAAGATGAACAGGTTGACGCCATACGACAGCAGGCACAGGCCCATGATGACCTGGTAGGTACGTGGGCGCAGGATCAGCCAGACCCCGGAGGCGGCCAGCACGCCAATGGCCACGGCAATGACTTCTTCCATCAGGCGGCTCCTGCTTGGCTGGATTTCGTGGGAGTGCCCGGGCGATAGGCGCGTACCGACTGGTGCGCCAGGGCAGTGAGGATCAACAGCGTGGAGCCGACCACGACGGTGTAGACACCGATGTCGAAGAACAACGCGCTGGCCACGTGCACGTCACCCAGCACCGGCAGGTGCAGGTGGGCGGTGTGGGTGGTCAGGAACGGGTAGCCAAGGAGCATGGCACCGGCACCGGTCAGGGTGGCGCACAGCAGGCCCGTGCCCATCCAGCGCAGCGGGCGCAGGCTCATCTGGGCCTCGACCCACTGGGTGCCGGCGACCATGTATTGGAGGATGAACGCCACCGACATCACCAGGCCAGCGACGAATCCGCCACCTGGCTGGTTATGGCCGCGCATGAACAGGTACATCGACACCACCAATGCAATCGGCAACAGCAGGCGAACCAGCGCGGCCGGCACCATCATGAAGCCCAGGGCGGTGTCGGTGGCATGGCGCGGGTTGATCAAATCGGTGACCACATCTGGGGCCAGCGAGCGCTGCTGGGCCGGCAGCTGCATGCTTTCCTTCGGTGGGCGGAAGCGCCGCAGCAGGGCAAATACGGTCAGGGCCACGGCCACCAGGACGGTAATCTCGCCGAGGGTATCGAAGCCGCGGAAGTCCACCAGCATCACATTGACCACATTGGTGCCGCCACCTTGGGGCAGGGCTCGGCTGAGGTAGAACGAAGAAATGTCGTTGGGCGTAGGACGGGTCAGCATGGCGTAGGACAGCAAGGCCATGCCACCGCCGACCAGCACGGCCAGCAGCAGATCGCGCAGGCGGCGAAGGCGTGCACGCTCCTGAGTTGCACCCAGCGCCGAGACGCCTTCGATACGTCGTGGCAGCCAGCGCAAGCCGAGCAGGATCAGCACGGTGGTCACCACCTCGACCACCAGTTGGGTCAGGGCCAAATCAGGGGCGGAGAACCAGACGAAGGTGATGCAGGTCATCAGGCCGCAGACACTGACCATGATCAGTGCCGCCAGACGGTGGTACTTGGCCTGCCAGGCGGCGCCGATGGCACAGGCGATGGCGATCAACCAGAGCGCGACGAATACCCCGGACCCTGGGATTTTCGGTCGATCACCCCAGGTCAGGCCGCTATCTAGCATCGGCAGCAGCCCGGCGAGGAAGGCCGCCAGTGCCAGCATGAACAGTTGCTTCTGCAGGCGGCGGGTAGTCAGCAGCCCTTCAAGGCGACGGGCCAGCAGCATCAGGCGCACCAGGCCACGCTCGAACAGGCGCTTGCCGTTGAAGCGTTCGATTAGCGGTGGGTGTGGGAAGCGGCCTCGACGCAGTTGCTCGCGCAACAGCAGGTAGAGCACCACGCCGCCGCACATGGCGATCAGGCTCATGATCAGCGGGGCGTTCCAGCCGTGCCAGATGGCCAGGCTGTATTCAGGCAAGGTCCCGCCGACCACCGGCAACGCGGCAGCGGCCAGCAACGGGCCGACCGACTGAGCGGGGAAGATGCCCACCACCAGGCACGTCAGCACCAATAGCTCTACTGGCGCGCGCATCCAACGCGGCGGCTCGTGGGGTGTGTGCGGCAGATCCTGAGCGGTCGGGCCGAAGAAAACATCGACGGTAAAGCGCAGCGCGTACGCCACGCTGAAGGTACCCGCCAGGGTGGCAATCACCGGCAATGTGGCCTCGACCCAGGCGGTGGAGGTGATGAACACGGTCTCGGCGAAGAACATCTCCTTCGACAGGAAACCGTTCATCAGCGGAACGCCGGCCATCGAGGCGCTGGCGACCATGGCCAGGGTGGCGGTGAACGGTATCAGGCGGAACAGCCCGTTCAGGCGACGAATGTCGCGCGTGCCGCTTTCATGGTCGATGATGCCGGCGGCCATGAACAGCGAGGCCTTGAAGGTGGCATGGTTGAGGATGTGGAACACCGCGGCCACGGCTGCCAGCGGGCTGTTCAGGCCCAGCAGCAGGGTGATCAGGCCCAGGTGGCTGATGGTCGAGTACGCCAGCAGGCCCTTGAGGTCGTTCTGGAACATGGCGCAGAAGGCGCCGAGCAGCAGGGTCATTGCACCTGCACCGCCGACGATCCAGAACCACTCCTCGCTGCCGGAAAGCACCGGCCAGAGCCGGGCCAGCAGGAACACTCCCGCCTTGACCATGGTGGCCGAGTGCAGGTACGCGGAGACGGGGGTTGGCGCTGCCATCGCATGGGGCAGCCAGAACTGGAAGGGGAACTGGGCGCTCTTGCTCAGCGCGCCGATCAGGATCAAGGGAAGCAGGACGGGATACAGCGCATGTTGGCGAATCAATTCGCCGGCAGCCAGGACCTTGTCCAGGTCGTAGCTGCCGACCACATGGCCGAGCAGCAGCACTCCGACCAGCATGCACAAACCGCCGGCGCCTGTGACCATCAGCGCCATGTAGGCGCCTCGGCGAGCATCGCTGCGATGGTGCCAGTAGCCGATCAGCAGGAAGGAGAACAGGCTGGTCAACTCCCAGAAGAACACCAGCTGGATGAGATTGCCGGAAATCACCAGGCCGAGCATGGCGCCCATGAACGCCAGGAAGAAGGCAAAGAAGCGGGGCACAGGGTCCTGGGGCGACATGTAGTAGCGCGCATACAGCGACACCAGCGTACCGATGCCGAGCACCAACAGGGAGAACAGCCAAGCGAAGCCGTCCATGCGCAGGACCAGGTTCAGCCCCAGGCTCGGCAACCAGAGGAACTCCTCGCGGATGACGCCGCCATGGGCGATCTGCGGGTACAGCAATGCTACCTGGATGGTGCCCGCCAGGGCGACGAGCCCGGCGAGAATGGACTCTGCGTTGCGTGCGTTGTGCGGCAGCACGGCTGCCAGGCAACTGCCCACGAACGGCAGAAGCAATAGCACTATCAATGACATAGCGTTCTAATCTGGAGGAGTTTGCCAAGGATCATACGTGCCGAGGAGTTGATCACCAACACGCAAGCGGTTGAACATTCCTACATATGGGGTGTGAAAAGCTGTTTTTTTATAACAGTTTTTTTCAAAGCATAGCTGCTGAGCGGGACTTCACAGGCCTGGTTCGTGTTCGTGGGCGTCGCGGCTTTCTTGCGTGGCCGGGCCTTCGTCGGTGCGGCGGATCTTCAGTTCGCTGACCACCACGGCGATCACGATCAGCAAGCCCCCAAGCAGTGCCAGGCCTGGCAGTCGCTCCCCGGCAATGCGCCCGACGATGCCGGCCCACACCGGTTCGCCGGCATAGATGAGGGTGGCGCGGGTGGGGGATACGGATTTCTGCGCCCAGTTCATCGCCACCTGGATCACCGCGCTCATCGCGCCCAGGCCGATGGCGCTGAACAGAAGCAGCCAGGAGAAGTCTGGGATGCGTTCTTGGGTCGGAACGATCATGAGAAATGCCAGGGCCGAGGCGGTCAGCAGTTGAACCACCGTGACACGACGTACATCGACTTGGCCAGCATAGCGGCTGATCAGGATGATTTCGGCTGCGATGGCCACGGCGCTGATCAAGGTCAGCAGCTCACCTTCGCTGAGGTTCAGGGTTCCGCTGTCAGGGCCTGCCACCAGCACCAGGCCTATGAAGGCCAGGCAGATCCCGAGGCTTGGCATCAGCCCTGGGCGACGCCCGAGCACCAACCACTGCAACAGTGGCACGAAGGGGACATAAAGGGCGGTGATGAACGCCGACTGGCTGCTGCTGATGGTCTGCAGGCCCATGGTCTGCAAGCCATACCCGAGCATGATCGATACGCCGATGAGCATGCCGGCCTTGAGCTCGGTCAGGGTCAGCCCCGGCAGCGAGCGCGCCGACACCAGGCCCACGAACAGCGCTGCGGCGGCAAAACGCAGGCCGACGAAAAACATCGGGCCGCTGACCGTCATGACGTTATGCACCAACAGGAAGGTGCCACCCCAGAGCATGGTGATGAACACCAGCACCAGTTCCGCTTTGCTCAAACGCAGGGATACGATGGCTTTCGACGAGCTGGAGGATGGGGTCATGGTCTTGCGTGCTCAAAGAGGGCGGCGCACAATCGGCCGCAAAGTGGGCAGTATACTGCGCAATCCTAATCTGTGAGCAATATAGTGCACAAAGATTCCTCGCATCGTGCCTCGGTGCTGCAACATGTCAGCCAGAACATCCGCCAACTACGCCATGCCGCGGGGTTGAGCCAGACAGCCCTGGCTGAACGATCCGGGGTCAGCCGGCGCATGCTGGTGGCCATCGAGGCTGGCGAGAAAAACGTCAGCCTCACGACGCTCGACCTGATCGCCGAAGCGCTCGGAGTGGTCTTCAGCACGCTTATCCAAGCGCCTGGACAGCGCGATCCGAGCCGAATCAACGAACTCGCCTGGGCAGGCGAGCATCCGCTAAGCAAGGCCGTGCTATTGGGCAGCAGCACCGCCTTGCGCGAGGTCGAATTGTGGGAGTGGACCCTGGCGCCAGGGGAGTGCTATGTCAGCGACGCTGACGCCGAGGGGTGGAGCGAGCAGATCTACGTGGTCGCAGGTTGCCTGACGCTACTGATCGAAGCGCGTGAGCTTCGCTTGCAGGTCGGTGAGTTCCACGTGTTTCCCAGCAATTGCCGGTACGCCTATCGCAACGACGGCAGCGAGCCCACGCGGTTCGTGCGCAACGTGGTGATATGACCTTTCAGGCGCTGTAATCGCCCAGCAGTTGCTCGGTGCTCTCGACTCGGGCATAGGCGAATGCCAAGGCAGCCATGGACGCGGCCTGGACCTGGGCGGCAGGGACTTGCTCGCCGGCAAAGTCCAGAGGCAGGGTGGCGCAGGCATCATGGGCCACTGCGACTTGGTAGCCATGATCGGCGGCGGCCCGGGTCGCGGCATCGATGCACATGTGGCTCATGCTGCCGACGATGGTCACGACCTTGACCTGATGCTCGTCCAGCAGGGCCTTGAGGTTGGTATCGCGAAATGCGTTGACCTGATGCTTGAGCACCACCGGTTCTCCCGGCGCTGGCGCGACTTTGGGATGGATCTGCGCGCCTTCGGAGGCCGGAGCGAAGAACGGCGCGTCGGCGCTGTCGAACTCATGGCGAACATGCACCACCAGGTCGCCCCGCTCGCGGGCGGCATCGAGCAGGCGGGCGGCGTTGTCGGCGGCCGCGTCGGCGCCCTCGAGGGTCCACTTGCCGCCGGGGAAGTAATCGTTCTGGATGTCGATGATGATCAGGGCCTGCTTGCTCATGCTGCCTCCTGTGGCAGTAGTGGTTGGATGTGGATAGTTATAGGCTTGGGCGATCACTTATGGGATTGGCGCGATCGACACAATGACGGCAAAAACTGACAGCCCCAACATCCTGGAAATCGGCGTGTTGATCTATCCCGGCGCCCAGGGCGCGGCGGTGATGGGCCTGACGGACCTGTTCGCGGTGGCCAACCGGGTGGCCGCGGAGCTTGGGGCAAGCGATCTGCCTAGGTTGCGCGTCAGCCATTGGCAGGTCGACGGCGATGGGCAGGTACGGGCCATCCAGGACAGCTTGCCGCAGCCTTCCCATGAGGTGCGTGCGTTGGTGATTCCGCCAAGCCTGGCGTCGGCCCCCGCGTCTGCAGTGCTCGAGCATCATCGCGCCGCGCTGAGCCAATGGCATGGGCAGGGCACGGTGCTCGCCTCAGTGTGCATCGGAGTGTTCTTCATTGCCGCCAGTGGTTTGCTCGATGGCCGTCAGGCCAGCACTCACTGGAATTACGCGCAGGCCCTGGCCGAGCGCTTCCCCAAGGTTGAAGTGGTGGCCAACCAGCCGTTGCTCGATGATGGCGACATCATGACCTCGGCAGGCCTGATGGCCTGGACCGACCTGGGACTGCGCTTGCTGGAGCGCTTTCTCGGAGCGACCTTGGCCCGTGAGACCGCACGCTATCTGGCGGTCGAGCCTCTTGTCACGACCTCACCCGGCGCACGCTTCAGCCCGCGGCTGGACCATGGCGACGAAGCGGTGCTCAAGGTCCAGCACTGGTTGCAGGGCAGTGGTGCGCAGGAGGTGGACCTTACGACCATGGCGTTGTGCGCGGGCCTTGAGCCGCGCACCTTCCTGCGTCGCTTTCGGGCGGCGACCGGCATGCGGCCGACCGAGTACTGCCAACAGGTGCGGGTGGTGAGGGCGTGCCGGCTCCTGGAGTTCACGCGGCGCAGCGTGGATCAGATCGCCTGGGGCGTGGGTTATCAGGACCCGGGAGCGTTTCGCAAGGTCTTCCAGCGCATCACCGGATCGACACCCAGCGATTACCGCCGGCGTTTCGTTGCCCAGGCATGAGAGACCGCGGCTGTCATTGCGGATGCGGCCCCGGACCTTCTTCGGCCAGGCGGTCTTGATGATTGCGTAGCGGGCACTCCTTGAGTGACAGGCAGCCGCAACCGATGCAACCGTCCAGTTGGTCGCGCAGCAGGGTCAGTTCGTCGATACGGCGATTGAGGTCCTCACGCCAGCGCGCCGACAGCCGGCTCCAGTCCTCGGCGGTCGGGACGTGGTCGTTGGGCAGGCTGTCGAGGGCCTTGGCAATGTCGGCAAGGGCGATGCCCAGTCGCTGGGCCATCTTGATCACGGCGACCCTGCGCAGCATCGAGCGCGGATAGCGGCGCTGGTTGCCGGCGTTACGTGTGCTGTGGATCAGCCCCTTGGTTTCGTAGAAGTGCAGTGCGGTGACCGCCACGCCGCTGCGGGCCGCCAGCTGGCCGACGCTCAGCATCATCTGATGGGTGCCAGACATGGAAAAAATCCCTTGACCTTGAGTTAACTGGAGGTTTTAGCCTTGATAGCCATCGTGAAGCAAGCATCCGGAACAAGGAGACTGTCCATGGCGGCTCAGCCCCATTCTTTATGGTTTACCCAGATGATTGAATACGAAGTGCCGGCAGCCTGCCAGCATGCCTTGGCGGATGCCTTGGTACTGCGCAGCGAAGAGCTGGCAGCGCGTTGTGATGGGTTGCTGGGCGTTAGTATTCAAGCCAGCGATGACGGCAGTCGGGTGCTCCAGTACCTGCAATGGCAATCACGCCATGAATGGGCGGCGGCTGCCAGCTTCTTCGTCGAGGAGCGGTTTCTCGACCTGTTGTGCCAGCACCAGGCGCGGGGCGTGAACTTCGCCGCTTTCCAGACCTTGCGCAGTCTTGTGCGAGGCGAGGATGGTGGTCTGCATTGCCAGGTCGGTGAGCCTCAGGCATACCACGGGGCATAGTGTGGATAACGGTCCAGACGGGCGCCGATGACCATTTCTGCGATCCAGGACGCGAGGATCGAACTGTAGCCTTTCTGGCTCTTTTCGCTGGACAGCGCATGGTCTGCTCCGTCGACAATGCGATGGGTCAGGGAGTGGGCGGCAACGAACGCCGCGCGATAGCTCATCAACGTATTGTGTGGCACATAATCATCGTGCTCGGACTCTACCAGCAGCACGTCGCCTTCGAATTCCGCGCAGGCTGCCAGGGCGCGATTGTCGGCCGGGCCCAGAATCCGCTGGCGGTAGTTGTTCAGGCGCTGGCGGTCCAAGGCGTGCTTGGGGGTGCCCCAGTCTTCGTCCCAGTACAACGCCGGAACCCGCAAGGCCAGCCATTTGACAGGCCGCTGGGTGGTGAGCAATGTCGCCAGGTAGCCGCCATAGCTGCTGCCAATCAGTGCGATTGCGCTCGGGTCCACTGCCGGGTGGCTGGCCAGGCGGTCATAGGCGGCCAGAAGATCGTCGAGGTTCTGTTGGCGGGTGACGGTCAATCGCTGGCTTTCGGTCTTCTCGTGGCCGCGCAGGTCGAAGGTCATGCACACGCAGCCCAGCCCGGTGATCTGCCGTGCTCGAGCCAGGTCGCGCTGCTGGCTGCCCCCCCAGCCGTGGACGAAGAGAATGGCCGGCATCTTGCTGCCGGGGCTGACCACGGTGCCGGCGATGCGACCGTCCTCAACCTGCAACTCTACGGTTTCACTCTGAATGGTCATGGTGACGTATCCGTGCATACTTGCTGAGTTGTCCAAGTTCACTGTCGTTTCCTTGGTAGAAAAGTGTGGCGTCGGCCGGCAACCTGGCGGTGCCGAAGACTTCATGGCTCGAAGCGCACACCTGCTGCAGGGCCGGGTCGTCGGCGAAGGCTTGCAGGGCCAGGACCTCGGCGCTGCTGGCACCACCCAGGCGCCAGGATTGCTCCAGCACACCGCTGCGCAGGTGCTGGCGCGCGTCCAGTCCGCGGGCGATATCGTAGTTGCGGCGCGAAGCGATGAAGCCTGGAAAGTGCTGCTGTGCGGCGCGTTCGTAGGTCATGGCCTGGGTGATCGCCAGACGCAGATGATCCTCCAGCGGCAATTGCAGCAAGGCTTCATAACCCCCGCGCACCACGATCAGGTCCGAGCCACCATAGATTTCGGTGCCCGAGTGATCGTGAGTCAGGCGTTGGGTGCCGTAGTAGCTGCAGCTCAGTTGTCCTACGCGCACCTGGCCGACGCTGAAGGTCTGTACTTGTTCCAGATGCTCTTCGAGCACGAGGCCGACCAGCGCCAAGGTCTTGTCGTCCATTGGCGCAAGCATCGGCTCCAGGTCCTGTGCATTTTCGATTACTGCCTGTCCTCGTCCGGCGCAGGCCAGTACCGGTTTGACCCGCAGCGGACCCTCGCGTAGCAGCAAGTGCGCAGCTCGCCGAGCGTCGGTCTTGCTGAAAACGGTATAGCCGCGCAGGAGGGCATCGCACGCGTCTTGGGCGAAGGCATCGCTCCAGCCGGGTGGGAAGCTGGCGTTGGCCGGCAACGGGTGGGAAATCGCCTTGGTCGCCACGAACGGGAAGGGGACCACACCACCGAACAGGTCGTCCTCGTCGAGGATGCCCATGGCACGGTAGCGTTGTGGATCAACCAGGGTTTCGGTGGGCAGGTAATAGTAGGCGCCGGTGCTGGCCGAGGGCAGTCGGGCCTCCACACGGTCGATGCCCAGCAGTCGAGCCAGGTAATCGGCGATTTTGAGATGGACCGCGTGCTCGTGCTCGGGGGTGTGCTCACGTGTGTCGAGCAGGACAACGGCGTTTTTCGGATCGCTGGACTGGGGCATAGGCGATGTCTGTCCGCTGGGATGTATGGAGTCTGAAGGCACTTGGGCGGGCAAAGTTCAGCCGACATGATCAATGGCCGTCGCCTGCCGATGCAGCGTGGCGATTGCAGGGCATGGCTGGCTGCTCCATTATCAATGGCTTGGAATAGCCGATGATGTATCCGCAGGAGTGCGAATGAACATTCAGTCCCCGATTCAGCAAAGTGTTCCGGCCCGCCTGGCGCGCGTGCGCGAGATAATGGCCGGCGAAGGCGTGGATGCCCTGCTGGTACCCTCGGCTGACCCCCATCTGTCCGAGTATCTGCCAGGCCACTGGCAAGGCCGCCAGTGGTTGTCTGGCTTTCATGGCTCGGTGGGGACATTGGTCGTCACGGCGGACTTCGCCGGGCTGTGGGCCGATAGCCGCTACTGGGAGCAGGCACAGCATGAACTGGCGGGCAGTGGCATCGAGCTGATGAAGTTGCTGCCCGGCCAACCGGGGGCGCTGGAGTGGCTTGGCGAGCATGTTCGGTACCAGGGAACGGTGGCCGTCGATGGAGCAGTCATGGCGCTGGCCTCCGCCCGGCAGTTGCAGGAGCGACTGAATGCCCGGGAGGTGCGCTTGCTGACCCATCTGGACTTGCTGGAGCAGGTCTGGGAAGGGCGGCCGGCTCTGCCAGGCAATCCGGTCTACCAGCATCTACCGCCTCATGCGACCGTCAGTCGTGCGGAAAAACTCACCGAGCTGCGGCGGACCTTGACTGAGCGCGGTGCCGATTGGCATTTCATCGCCACTCTCGATGACATCGCCTGGTTGTTCAACCTGCGCGGCAGCGATGTGTCCTACAACCCCGTGTTTGTCTCCTTCGCGTTGATCGGGCAGGAGCAGGCGACGCTGTTCGTCGGCCTGGACAAGGTCGACGATCACCTGCGCCATGTGCTCGCGGTCGATGGGATCACGGTGCGTGACTATGCCGAGATCGGCCGGGCCTTGGCTGCGATCCCTCCGAAGGCCCGCCTGCTGGTGGATCCGGCCCGTGTCACCTGTGGCTTGCTGGATCATCTGAGCGCCGATGTGCAATTGCTCGAGGGCATCAATCCGACCACCTTGAGCAAGTCACGCAAGGGTGAAGAAGATCTGGTGCATATCCGTCAGGTGATGGAGCAGGATGGCGCGGCGTTGTGCGAGTTCTTCGCCTGGTTTGAGGCCAACCTGGGCAAGCAAACCATTACCGAGCTGACCATCGACGAACGGTTGAGCGCGGCGCGTGGGCGTCGGCCGGGGTTCGTGTCGTTGAGTTTTTCCACCATCGCAGCATTCAACGCCAATGGTGCCATGCCGCATTACCGGGCGACCGAGCAGTCCCATGCGGTGATCGAAGGCGATGGTCTGCTGCTGATCGATTCTGGTGGCCAATACCTGGGGGGTACCACCGACATCACCCGGATGGTGCCGATCGGCAGTCCCAGCTTCGAGCAGAAGCAGGATTGTACCCGTGTGCTCAAGGGCATGATTGCATTGTCACGGGCACGCTTCCCCCGAGGGATCCTGTCGCCCTTGCTCGATGCCATCGCCCGTGCGCCGATCTGGGCCGACCAGGTCGACTATGGGCACGGCACTGGCCATGGCGTGGGCTATTTCATGAATGTCCATGAGGGGCCACAGGTCATTGCCTACCAGGCGGCGACCCTGCCGCAGACGGCCATGCAGGTGGGCATGATCAGCTCCATCGAGCCAGGTACCTATCGGCCAGGAGCCTGGGGGGTGCGGATCGAGAACCTCGTTGTGAACCGCGAAGCTGGCAAGAGTGAGTTTGGCGACTTCCTGAGTTTCGAAACCTTGACCTTGTGCCCGATCGATACCCGTTGCCTGATCCCAGAGATGCTTGGGCGGGACGATATTCAGTGGCTCAACAGCTACCATGCGACGGTGCGAGAACGACTGGCGCCGTTGCTCAAGGACGAAGCCCTGGCCTGGCTCGAGGTGCGCACCGCCCCCCTTTGATGGGAAAGGGCCGCAACGACAAAGGGCAGCCGATCGGCTGCCCTTTCTCATGTCATTTGCACAGGACAATCATGCTGCGGCTGGTGTAGCCGGCAGGGTTGATGCCGAACAGGTAGTCGCCCGGTTCCTCGTCGGTTTCGCCGGAGCGGGCGATGACTTTGTAGCCACGTTTGCCACAGGAGGTGGCCGCTTTGCTGTAGCACTTGTCCCAAGAGGAGGACAAGCCTGAGCAGTTGATGTGCAAGCCCTTCTTTCCCCGTTTCACCTCCGTTTTGGAGGTGGCGGCGCATCCAGCTATGGCCAAGATGACCAGGATGAGAAAAATACGTTTCATTCCTGTCCTTAAAAGCAGAACCGACCAGCATGCCTGGCTCTGTCGTTTTCGCGCTTTTCTTCCTGAAGGTTCTCCAACATCCCTGTTTGTACAGTAGATAGCGTAAAGATCAAATTTTTATGACAGCTTAGTCAGGCAGGCAGGGTGAGACAACGGGAAATTCCCTGTCAAATGAAAAGATTTCTCATATCAGTCTGCCGCTACCGGAGCGGGTGCTTCCCGGCGCATGGACAACGTCGCGCCCACCGATGCAGTGATGATCGCCAGAACCGCCAGCCACTGGGCGAGCGTCAGCACCTCACCTAAGAACAGCAGGCCAGAGAGCGCCGCGATGACAGGCTCGATGCTCATCAAGGTGCCGAAGGTTCGTGCGGGCATTTTGGTCAAGGCAATCATTTCCAGGCTGTAGGGGAGTGCCGTCGAGAGGATTGCGACACCCAGGGCCACCGGAAGCAGGGCTGGGGTCAGTAGTGCGCTGCCGGCATGGGCGATGCCAATGGGGGCGACGAACAGCGCGGCGACCAGCACGCCAAGCGCGGCGGTCTGGATGCCATGTTCGGCCCCTGCGCGTTGCCCATAAAGAATGTAGAGCGCCCAGCAGACTCCAGCGCCCAGGGCATAGGCAGCGCCTGTCGGGTCGATGGCGTTACCGGATTGACCGATCGGGATCAACAGCAACAGGCCGATGACCGCCAGTCCGATCCAGAGAAAGTCCATGACCCGGCGCGAGGCCAGGAGTGCCACGGCCAATGGGCCGGTGAATTCCAATGCGACGGCGATTCCCAGCGGGACGGTGCGCACAGCCATATAAAAAAGGAGGTTCATGCCGCCCAGTGCCAGTCCGTAGATAACCACGCTGCGCAGGGCTGCGGCGCTCATGCGCACTCGCCATGGGCGAAGCAGCAGCAACATGATGATACTGGCGAACACCAAGCGCAGCGCAGTGGTGCCTTGGGCCCCGACGACAGGAAACATGGTCTTGGCCAGAGAGGCGCCGGATTGGATCGACGTCATGGCGATGATCAGCAAGCCGATAGGAAAGAGTGTGGCGGCCAGGCTGCGGGGCTGGATGTTCATTTAGGGCAGGCAATCCTTTTGAGAAGGGTAACGCGGTGTGCGCACTATAGTGCGCAATGGGGCAGGTTGGTCGCAAGAGTGTAAAGGAGATGTTTTTTAAAATAGCTGTTGACGGGGTTTCGAATCCCCTTATAATGCGCCCCACTTCCGACGCAGTCGAA